>JAILZS010000053.1 GCA_023512375.1 Bacillota bacterium
GGCACGGGGGCGGGCGCAGCCGGCACGGGCACCGGTCGGGGGCCCGGTAGGTGGCCCAGACGGAGGAGCGCCTCCGCCGGCGCAAGCCGCGCCGCCGCCACATCGGCGAGCACCCGCCGCTCCTCCGGCGCCGTCCCCACGCTCCCGCCCCCCCGCCCACCACGGTATGTCGGCGCCCGTATCGGCCAGGCAGGGATGCACGGCCGGGGAGGGCGAACCCGGGGGCGGGGGTGCGGGAGACGGGGGACAGCGTCGCGATACGGCTCCGGCGCCTCGGACGCGAGGTGGGGGCACGCGCCGGGCGGGGCGAGACCCTGCTCGACGCCCTCCTGGCCGCGGGGGGCCCGGTGCCCCACCGCTGCCGGCAAGCGCGGTGCGGGCGGTGCCGGGTATGGGTCGCCGCTGGGGCGGCGGCCCTGGCGCCGCCGGGGGAGGCGGAGCGGCGCCGCCTGGGGGCGGCGGCGACCGGGGCGCGGCTCATGTGCCAGGCAAGGGTGGCGGCGCCGGAGGCGGCGGCGGAGGTCGTCGTCGATGCGTGAGGCGACCGGGCGGGGGGCGGGAGGGTGGTGACCGTCGTCGTGTTGGGGGCCCCGGCGTGCGGCAAGAGTGCCGTCTGGCTCTCCCTCGCCGCCCGCCTGGGGGGCGGCGAGGTGCGGCTGGAGGGGGAGGGCGGACGGCTCATGCCCGCCATGCCGCTCCCCCTCGCCCGCAGGCGCCTTCTGGCGCCCGGCCGGCACGGGGTGCGCGTCGCCCGCTGCCCCGCGGGCGGGTCGCCCTGGCCGAGACCCCTGCGCCTGGTGGACGGCCCCGGGATTACGCCCACCCCCGACTCCGAGGGGAAGGGAGCGGAGGCGGCGCGCCTGTTGGCGGAGTGCCTGGCCGCCGTCGCCCTCGTGCATGTGGTGCGCGTGCCGCCCGCACCCGAGGTGGACGAGGCAGTGACCGCCTTCGCCCGCGCCCGGCGCATCGGGGTGGTGCGGGTGTGGCTGGCCGGGGGCGGGGGGCGCAGGCCGGCCGACGCCCTCCCCGTGCGCCTGGGGGGAGGCTGGCCCGACCGCGGCCTGGGACGCCTGGCGGCAGAGGTGCGCCGCTTCGCGCGCGCGGCCGCCGCCCCCGCCGGGGCGGGCGGGGGCGGGTGAGGTGCCCCGCGGTCGCCGGTGCCGCCCCGGCAGGGATGCCGTCCCGCAACCGCATGGGCCCGTGCGCGGGGGCGGCGACGGCGCATACGCCGCGGGCGTTCAGGTCCTCTCCCCTTCGAACAAGCGGCGCACCTCGGGCGCCTTGCTGGCGGGCGACACGAAGGCGAGGACGCGGTCGCCCGGCCGAAGGGTGGCCGCCCCGCGGGGCGCAAAGGCGATGCCGTCGCGCTCGATGGAGACGACCAACGCCTCAGGCGGGAGAGGCGCATCGGCAAGGGAGTGGCCCGCCAACGGGGAGCGCTCCCCCACGCGCGTGGCCACGAAGGCGCCCGGATCGGAACCGCGGCGGACGGCACGGGGGGCGAGGGCCGGCAGGGTGAGGGCGTGGTAGGTGCGGGCTAGCCCCTGGGGCGTCACCAGTCCGACCACGGCGCCCGCCCCGTCGACCACGGGTAGGGCGCCGGCCCCGTGCAGGGCGAGGCGGCGCATCGCTTCGTCCAGGCTCTCGTCGAGGCGGACTGCGGCGGGGGGGCGGACGGCGTAGCGACCCACAGGGGCGTCCCAGGCACCGGCGGCCAGGGCCGGGGCCAGCTCGCGCACGCCGACCAGGTAGGGCAGGGCGGATGCTCCCGATTCGGGAGAAGGAGCGACGGCGAGCACCCCAGCGGGGGCGGCGCCGAGGCGCCGGTAGGCTTCCCGCACCGGAGTTCCCCATGCCACGGGCGGTTCGAGCGGCTCCATGGCCGCCTCGACCGCCACCGCGTCGATGGGCCGCACGTCGTTGCCGCGCAGGATCTTGATGCCGCGCCGGTTGAGGCGGACGGTGTACATGGAGTCGCGCGTCACCATGGCGTAGGCGAAGTAGCTTGCCGCCGCCGCGGCCATGACGAGGGGGGTGAGGCGGTAGTCGCCTGTGATCTCGAGCAGGATGGTGATGGCGACAAACGGCGCCTGGGCGGCGGCGGCAAAGACGGTGGCCATGCCCGCTACAGCGTAGACCTGGGGGACGGGAGCGAGGGCAGGGGCCAGATGCGCCAGCGCCTGCCCGAAGGCGCCGCCCAGCATCGCCCCCAGGTAGAGCGAGGGGGCGAAGACGCCCCCCGAGCCGCCGGCGCCGATGGTCACCAGCGTGGCGACGTATTTGGCGACCAGGAGCAAGGCGAGGAGCACCAAGGGGAGGTCGCCCACCAGGGCGGCGTGCATGGTCGGGTAGCCGACCCCCAGCACCTCGGGCAGCGCCAATCCGACGGCGCCCACGGCGGCGCCGCCGAACAGGGCGATCGCCCAGCCCGGCAGGGGGAGGCGTGAGAAGAGGCGTTCCACGCCGTCGAGGCCGCGGGTGTACGCGAGCCCCACCCCCGCTCCCATGAGGCCAAGCGCCAGGGCGGGCAGGAGGGCGAGGGGTGTGGCCGGGGCGTAGGGCGGCACGGGCAGGACGGCGCCGCTCCCCTCGAACGCGGTGAACACCGCCACCCCGGTCACCGCCGCCAGGAAGACCGGCACCATGGCCCCCATGGCGTACGTGCCGAGGACCACCTCCAGGCCGAAGAAGCCGCCGGCGATGGGGGCGTTGAAGGTGGCGGCGATGCCCGCCGCGCTGCCGCAAGCCAGGAGGAGGGCGATCTCCCGGTCCCCGAGTCGCATGAGCTGCCCCAAGGTGGAGCCGAAGGCGCCGCCGATGAGGGCGATGGGGCCCTCGCGCCCCACGCTGCCGCCGCTACCGATGGTGACGGCCGGAGCGATGATGCCGAACAGGCCGACGCGCGGCCGGATGCGCCCTCCCCGCAGCGCCATCGCCTCCAGGATCTGGGGGACGCCGTGGCCGCGCACCTCGCGCGCGAACCGGTGGCTGATCCCGTACACGAGGAGGAGGCCGACGGCGGGCGCCAGCGCGTCCAGGGCGTGCGGCGCCCGTGGCCCGAGCGCCCCCTCCGCCGCGGTGAAGGCGCGGTGCACCCAGGCGATCATGAGACGGAACGCGATCGCTCCCAGGCCCCCCACCACGCCCGTGGCCATCGCCAACGCGGCCATGGCGGGTGGGCGGACGACGGCGGCGCCCGCCGGCGAGGCGGCGTCGAAGGCGGCTGCCTCCTCCATCCCACACCCTCCCGCGTACCGTGAAGAACCCGAACCATTTCGGCTTCGGGGCCGCGGCCCCGGTTCCCTGCCCGCGGTCGGCCGCGGACCGCGATGCGCTATACTCGGTGCGGACGACGGGGGGGCGGCGGATGACGGCGGACGCAGGGGCGGGCGCGGGCCCGAGGCGCCTGTTTGCCCTCGGGGTGGCGGCCCGCTCCCCCGAGGACGATCCCGAGGTGGCGGCCTACTGGGCGGAGCTCGGCCGCCTGGCCGAGAGCGCCGGGGCGGAGGTGGCGGAGCGGTACGTCCAGGTGCGCTCCGAGCCGGACCCCCACACGTACGTCGGCCCCGGGGTGGTCGAGCGCACGGTGCAGGCGCTGGCCCAGGCGGCGGAGGCGGGAAGGCCGTTCGACGGCGTCCTGCTGGCCCACGAGGTGGCGCCCCGCGTCCTCGCGCGATTGGGCGAGCGCCTGCCGGTGCCGGTGGAGGACCGCACGCGCCTCATCCTGGGCGTGTTCGCCCGCCGTGCCCGCTCGGCCGAAGGGCGCCTGCAGGTGGAGCTGGCGCGCCTGTCCTACGAGCTGCCCCGTCTGCCGGGGCGGCGGCGGGGGCTTTCGCGCCAGGGCGGGGCCGTAGGGATGCGGGGCGGGGCGGGGGAGAGCGCCCTCGAGCTGGATCGGCGCCGCATCCGCGCCCGCATCGCCGAGCTTCGCCACCGGGTGGCCCTTTTGCGCCAGGAACGGGCGGCGCGCCGGGCGGACAGGGGCGAGATGCCGCGCGTGGCGCTGGTGGGGTACACGAACGCGGGCAAGACCACCCTGCTCGGCGCCCTGGCGGGGCGCGACGAGGGCGGGCGCGACCGCCTGTTCGATACGCTCGATCCCACGGTGCGCCGCGTCCGCCATCCTGCCTTCGGCCAGATCCTGGCGGTGGACACGGTCGGGTTCGTGCGCGACCTCCCGCCCGGCCTGCTGGAGGCGTTCGAGGCCACCCTGGCGGAGGTGAGGGAGGCCGACCTCCTGGTCCACGTGGTGGACGGCACATCGCCTCACGCGCCGGCGGAGGTGGAGGCGGTGCGCGCCGTGCTCAGCCGCATCGGCGCCGACACCGTGCCGGAGGTCCTGGTGGCCACGCACGTGCGCCGGCCGGAAGAGGTGGCTGCGCGCCTGCCCGGCGCGCTGGCCGTCGACTCGCCCGCCGGCGTCGGCCTGGAGGCTGTGTGTCGGCGCATCGGTCAGACGCTGGCGGCGATGCGCCCCGAGGTGGTGCTCGACCTGCCGCCGGGGCGATGGGACCTGGTGGCCTTCGCCCGCGCCCGGGGCCCGGTGGAGGTGGAGACCGCGGCCGACGGTCGGCTGAGGTTGTCTGCCCGTCTGACACCCGCCGACGCGGCGCGCCTGAGGAGGCGGGCGCTGGGTGGCGGTTAGGGCGGCCGGAGCGGCGGCGCGTTCCCGCCTGGAGCGGGCGCGGCGGGAGGCGATGCGGGCGGTGATGGCGGCGCGCCCGGGGCTGGAGGCGCGGGCCGACCGGCACACCCTACGGGTGCTGTCGGCCTTCCGGGCGGTGGGGCTGGCGGCGAGCGACCTGGGCCCGTCCACGGGGTACGGCTACGACGACCCCGGCCGGACCAAGCTGGAGGCGGTGTGGGCCGGCCTGACGGGGGCGGAGGCGGCGCTCGTGCGCACCCACATCGCCTCCGGCACGGCGGCCGTGTCCCTCATGCTGTTCGCGGCCGCCCGGCCGGACAGCGAGGTGCTGGTGGCCACGGGGCCCCCGTACGACACGGTGGCCCGGGTCCTGGACGGCTCTCCGGGCGCGCTCTCCTCCTGGGGCGTGCGCCATCGGGTGCTCCCCTTCCCCGAGGGGACCGAGGAAGCCTCGCTGGCCGCGGCGCTGCGGCCGGAGACGGCGTGCGTGCTCGTGCAGCGCTCGCGCGGCTACGCGCGGCGCCCCGCCTTGGGGGCGGCGGCGATCGGCCGCCTGGCGCAGGCGGTGCATGCCGTGCGGCCCGACGTCGCCGTGGTGGTGGACAACTGTTACGGGGAGTTCGTGGAGGACGAGGAGCCCACGGCGTGCGGAGCCGACGCCATCGCCGGCTCCTGGGTGAAGAACCCGGGGGGCGGCCTGGCCGCGGCCGGCGGCTACGTGGCCGGGCGCGCCGACCTGGTGGCGCGCGCCGCCGCCCGCCTGCACGGGCCGGGCCAGGGGGCCGAGGTGGGGGCGGAGCCGGGCGGGCACCGCCTGCGTTTCCAGGGGCTCTTGCTCGCGCCGCGGGCGGTGGCCGAGGCGCTGGCCGCCGGCGTGTACGCGAGCGCCCTCTTCCACGCCCTGGGGTTCGCCGTCGACCCCCTGCCGGGCGGGGAGCGCCGCGACCTGGTGACGCGCGTCGAGCTGGGCGGTCGGCAGGCGCTCGAGGCCGCGGCCCAGGCCGTGCAGCGCTGGTCGCCGGTGGACAGCCGGGCGCGGCCCGAACCTCAGGCCATGCCCGGGTATTCCGACCCGGTGCTCATGGCGGCGGGCACCTTTGTGCAGGGGGCGGGGCTGGAGCTCACGGCCGATGCGCCCATGCGGCCGCCGTGGGACCTGTTCCTGCAGGGCGGGCTGAGCCTGGCGGCGGCACGGGCGGCCGTGGACGCTGCGGCGGCGGCGGCCCTGGGGCTTGGAGACGGCGCTGGGGCAGCGGACGGGGAGGAGGGCGGGGAGTGAACGAGGAGCGGGACGAGTTGGCGGCGGCGTTGGTGCACCTGACGTTCATGGACCTCTTGGGGCTGCCCAAGGAGGTGACGATCCCCACCGGGCGCCTGGACGAGGCCCTGCACGTCGGCGTCGCCTTCGACGGCAGCGCCCTGGAGGGGTTCGTGCGCACGGCGGAGGCGGACATGCGCCTTCGCCCCGACCCGGCCACGCGCAGCCGCCTCATGGCCGGTCCGGGGCGGGAGAGGGGCGGGCACGAGCGCATGGTGTGCGACATCGTCCTGCCCGACGGCACGCCCTACGACGCCTGCCCCCGCTCCATCCTGCGCGGCCGCCTGCGCGACCTGGAGGCGGCGGGGATGGCGCTCGAGGTAGGGGCGGAGGTGGAGTTCTTCCTGCTCCCGGCCGGCGCCGAGGCGGGCACGATGGAGGTCCCAGCCGAGGCGGCCGGCTACTTCGACGCCACCCGCGGCAGCGCCGGGGAGGCGGTGCGGGGCGAGGTGGTGGTGGCCCTCGAGGCCATGGGCGTGCGGGTGGAGGCGAGCCACCACGAAGTGGCGCCCGCCCAGCACGAGATCGACCTCATGGCCACCCACCCGGTGGCCCTGGCGGACGGGGTGGCCACGCTGCGCTGGCTGGCGCGCGTCGTCGCCCCCATGCACGGCCTGAGGGCCACGTTCATGCCCAAGCCCTTCGGCGGCCTGAGCGGCAGCGGCCTTCATCTCGCCCTGACGCTGCGTGCCGGCGAGGGGGGCCAGGGCAGGGCGCAGGCCTTCGCCGCGGGCATCCTCGCCCACGCCGCCGCCCTGTGCGCGGTGGCGAATCCGGTGGTGAACTCCTACAAGCGGTTCGTGCCGGGGTACGAGGCGCCCCTGTACGTCACGTGGGCCCGTCACCACCGTAGCCCGCTCCTGCGCCTCGTGCAGGACGGGCGGCACGAGCGGGAGCGCGGCGCCTTGCGGCTCGAGTACCGCGGCCCGGATAGCGCCGCCAACCCTTACCTCCTGCTGGCCGCCCTCATCGGCTGCGGCCTGGACGGCGTGGAGCGCGGCCTCGCCTTGCCGGCGGCGGTGGAGGAGAGTCCCGGCCGGCTGCCCGGGGAGGAGCGGCGCCGGCGCGGCATCCGCCGCTTACCCGCGGATCTGCGCGCCGCCCTCGACGCGCTGGCGGCGGACGCGGTGGTGACGCAGGCCTTGGGCGAGCGCGTGGCCCAGCGCCTGATCGAGGCGCGGGCGATCGAGTGGGAGATCTACCAGGAGACGGTGCACACGTGGGAGCGCGAGCAGTACCTCGACGCCCTGTAGGGGGCGGGATGCGCCCTATGCCCGCCCGGCCATGAGACGCGCCGGCAGGCTGGGGAGGGGTCGGCGCCGACCGGAGAGGAGGGCGAGCGTCGCCCACGGGTAGAGCGTGAGCTCGAGCTCCTCCCAGGCGTTGGCGGCTGCGGCGATGACCGCCAGGGCGAGGAAGAGCATGAAGGCCGCCAGCCGGGGGTCGGCAGGGGCCTCGGCGGTGCGGATGCGGTAGAGCACGGCCAGCCCGGTGAGGAGGAAGAGGACGAGACCCAGGGGGCCGGTCTCCACGAGGATGGCGGCGTAGTTGTCGTCGGCGTAGAAGCGATGGGGGACGCCTGGGGCGCTCTGGTGGAAGACGTGGGCCGCCCCGCTGCCGAACGTGCCCAGGCCCGTCCCCAGGGGGCGGCGGCGCACCAGGGCGACCGCCAACCGAAGGGTCTCCAGACGCCCGGCGCGGGCGCTGTGGCGCAGGGTGGAGCGCGAGGCGACGGTGACGGCGCGGTGGTGGGCGTGGGGGAGGAAGGCGATTCCCGCCGCCAGGGCTACGGCGGCCAAGACGAGTCCCACGCGTTCTCCCGCCGCGCGGGCGGCGGCGAAGGCGACCGCCAGGGCCAAAAACGCCACGAGCCAGGCGGTACGGCTGTACGAGAAGAGCACCATGGCCAAGAGGAAAGCGGTGAGGGGCAGGAAGGCGGCCAGGGGCGCAAAGGCGTTGGCGCGGGCGCGGAAGTAGGCGAGGACGAGGGCGAACAGGGCGAGCTCGCCGAACACGTTGGGGTTGTTCACCAGACCGTAGGGGCGGCCGCGGTTGACGCGGGAGATGGCCTCGTGCTGCCACGCCCCGGGGAGCAGGTGGCCGAGGGGCGGGAAGGCGAGGGCGCCCAGCCCCTGAAGGCCGATGACGGCGACGGCGGCGACGGCGAGGGGGACGAGGCGGGGCCAGAGGTCGGGCGACGGGCCCTCCCCGGCCGCCTGCAGACGGCGCACGGCGGCATAGAGGAGCCAGAAGAGCATGAGGTCCCGGAGTTCGAGGGCGGCGCCGGCCAGCCGGACGTGGGCGTGCACGGTGGCCAAAAGGCCGACGGCGGCAAACAACAGGCCCAGGACCTCGACCGCGTCGAGGGCGAGGAGCGTGCGCGGATGGCGCACGAGCACGCGTACCGCCAGGGTGAACACCACGGCGTCGGCGGCGAAGTGGAGGGGAAGGGGGGAGATCGCCGCCACCCACGTGCGGAAGGGGAGGAAGGCGAAGAGGAAGGCGAGGGCGGTGTCGGCGTCCCACGCGGCGGCGACCAGGGCCGCCAGGGCGGCGAGGGAGAGCGCGAGGGCGAGCGAGCGGTGGCCGGCGGCAAGGACGGCCGCCAGGCCGAGGGCCAAGGCGACGAGGACAAGGGGGACGCGGGCCACGGCCAAGCCTCCTCCGGGGTCGTCGGCGGCGGGTTATACGGAGCGGTACAAGCCCACGACCCGGCCCAGGACGCGCGCCTCCCGCGCGGCGATGGGCGGGTAGGCCGGGTTCTCCGCCACCAGCCACGGCCCGTCCGGGCGCACCGCCAGCCGCTTCACCGTGGCCTCTTCGCCCAGGAGGGCGACCACCACGGAGCCGGGCTCCACGTCCTCGCGCGGCTCCACGAGGACGTAGTCGCCGTCCAAGATGCCTGCCCCCACCATGCTGTCGCCGCGCACGCGCAGGGCGAACAGGCGGCGCCCGGAGACGAGATCCGGCACCGGCAGGGCGCCGTCGGCCTCCTCGTAGGCCGTGAGCGGCGCGCCCGCGGGCACGCGCCCCAGGACGGGCACGGACCGCACGGCTTCACGCTCGGGCAGGGGGCGGGGCAGGATCTCGATCGCCCGCGCCTGATGGGTGGCGCGCCGGATGCGGCCCGCCCGTTCCAGCTGGCGCAGGTGGCTGTGCACGGTCGCCGTGGAGCGCAGCCCCAGGGCGGTGCAAAGCTCGCGTACGCTGGGGGCGTAGCCTGTGCGGGCGATCGCCGCCTCCAGGGCGGCGAGCAGTTCGCGCTGGCGAGGCGTCAGGCCGTCGTCGCCCCTCCGCCGCCGCCTGGGCTTCCGTTCCATGGCCTCGACCCTATCACGCCGCCCCAGCGCCGTCAAAGCGGCGGGGCCCGTCTGGGCCCCGGCCGGCTCGCTACCTCAGGGTGCGCTCGGCTCGCCGCACCGCCAGCCGGACCAGCTCGCCGCAGGTGCGGGAGGGCACCGCGCCCCACCCCTGGCGGCGCACGATGTCGTACACCCCCAGCTCGCGCGCGAGCTGCTCCTTGAGCGCCTCGCTCATCCGCCGTGCCATCGAACCCTCGCCTCCCTTCGTGTGCGAACGTCCTTAGCATGGGCGTAGGTCGCCGCCGACATGACGGCCTTGTGCGCCATAAGTCGCGGCCGCACGGCGCGCGCGTTCGGCGCCGGCCGCTTTACGCCGCCGGGCAACGGTGGGAGGATGGCGACGGCGGGGGCGTCCCGCCGGGGAGGGAGCGGCGTGGAACGCGAGGGCGCAGGCTCGGTCGGCACCATGACGGCGGTGGAGGTGCGGGCGGGACCGCCTCGCGCCCTGGTCGCCGTGCGGCGCCCGGTGCCCGTGCCCGGCCCGGGCGAGGTGCGGGTGCGGGTGGCGTACTGCGGCGTCAACCACCTCGACCGCATGATCGCCGAGGGCACCCTGCCCACGGACGTGGCCCTGCCCCGCGTCCCCGGCGGCGAGGTGGCGGGCACGGTGGACGCCGTGGGCGAGGGGGTGGCGGAGGTCGCCGTGGGGGACGCGGTGGTGATCGCCCCCTACCTGTTCTGCGGCCGGTGCGACAGCTGCCGCGCCGGGAGGGAGACGCTGTGCCGGCGCGGCGACATCCTCGGCCTGGGGCGCGACGGCGGCTACGCCGAGTATGTCGTGGCCCCGGCCGCCAATGCCCTGCCGATTCCGCCCTCCCTTCCCCTGGATGTGGCCGCCGCCCTCCCCCTGGCCGCCGCCACTGCGCTGCACATGCTTGTGGACCGCGCACGCCTGCGGGTGGGGGAGTGGGTGCTGGTGATGGGCGTGGGCGGTGGCGTCGCCTCCGCCGCGCTCCGCCTGGCCAACCTCATGGGGGCGCGGGTGATCGCCGCCTCCCGGTCGGAGGCGAAGCTGCGGCAGGCGGAGCGCGACGGCGCCGCCGCCGTCGTGGCTGTGACGCCGCCGGGGACCGATCTCCCCCGGACGGTACGCCGGATCACGGGTGGTGCGGGCGCAGATGTCGTCGTCGACCCCCTGGGCGGCGCCTACTGGGCCGCCGACCTGGCCAGCCTGGCGCGGGGCGGGCGCCTCGTGACGTGCGGCGCCTTCGCCGGCCGGGAAGGCGGCACGGACATCTGGCTCACGTTCGCCAAGGAGCTGGAGATCCTCGGGTCGTACGGCGCCAGCCGTCGCAACGTGGCCGAGGTGGTGGCGCTGGCCGCGCGCGGCGCCTTCCGACCCGCCGTCGCCGACCGCCTGCCCCTGGCGGACGCGGCCGAGGCGCACGCCCGCCTGCGGCGAGGGGAGGTGTACGGCAAGATCCTCCTCTCGCCGGGCTAGGCCGGGCGGCAGGGGGCGCGGGCGACGGCGCGAACTATCGCCGGCGACGGTCGTAGTGTGGAGCGAGGCGAGAGGGGGAGGATGGCATGGCGGAGGGGCCGGAGGAACGCGAGGCGGCGCTTGTGGAACGCATCGCGCGCGGCGAGGTGATCGAGCGGGCGGAGGACATGACGGAGGGCTACCGCACCAACCTCATCCATCTCATGACGATGCAGGCCGACTCCGAGCTGGCCGGCGCCTTCGGCTACGTGCCCTGGATCATGAAGGCTCCCAACACGTCGGAGATGCTGGCCGTGGCCCAGATCACCAAGGACGAGGTGCGCCACGCCCGCGTCATGTACACGCTTTTGCGCGAGCTGGGGGTGGACGTCGAGGCGCGCGTGCAGGCGTTCGACTTCGCCCACCGGGTGGAGGAGGAGGACCTGGGCACGCGGCGGGCCGGGGACGACGCGCGGGTGAACATCTTCTACTACCCGATCCGGTCCTGGGCGGACTTCATCCTCTTCAACGTCCTCATGGACCGCGGCGCCGGTTTCCAGCTCCAGGACGTCGAGTTCTCCTCCTACGGCCCGTGGCGCCGGGCGATGCAAGGCATCATGAAGGAGGAGACCATGCACATCGCCCACGGCGACGCCTGGCTCAAGCGGTGGGGGCAGGACGAGGCGCACCACGACGAGGTGCAGGAGGCGCTCGACCGCTGGTACCCGCGCGTGATGAACATCTTCGGCCGCCCCAACAGCCCCCGTAACGCCGTCTACCGCCGGTACGGGCTCAAGCGGCGCGACAACGACGAGGTGCGCCGCGCCTTCGCCGCCGAGGTGGCCGAGGTGTGCCGGGCGGCAGGCTTGGTGCCCCCGCCGTGGCAGCCCGACTGGGAACGGGTGCCCGACGACGCCTGGATCGCCGGCTGATGGCCGCACCGAGCATCGACCCCGCCATGGCGGTGGGGGAGATCCTCCGGCGTTACCCCCAGACCCTGGAGGTGTTCGACCGCCACGGCGTCACGTTCTGCGCGGGGTGCTTCCTGACGCTGTTCGACCCCCTGGAGGCCGTCGCGGGCTACCATGCCGTGGCCGACGTGCCCGGCCTCTTGCGCGACCTGGAACGCGCGGCCGCGCGGCCCGCGGGCGAGCGGCCGGCATGGGCGCAGGGATCGGCGCCGCCGCCCGAACCCGTCGGGCGCCCGCTCGACCCCGAAGGCGAGCGGCGCGTCCAGGAGCGCATGGCGCTGGACCCCGTGGCCGCGCAACTCGGCCTCAGGCTGCTCGGGGTGCGGCGGGGCAGCGCGCGGGCAGGGGTGGGGGCGCGAGGCGGCGCCTGGCACGCCGCCGTGGCCACCGCCCTCGCCCTCTTCGCCGCCCAGGCGGCGCACGCCACCTGGAACGAGGCGCCCGCCGCCGTGTTGGAGGTGGCCCTCGCCCCCCTCGACCTCGAGCGCTCGGGCGCCTTCCTCATTGCCGAGGCGCAGCGCGAGAGCGCGGGGGGGGAGGGGACGACCGCCTACCGCGTCCGCCTTCTGGGACGGGGGGACGCGGTCGTGGGCGTCGGGACGGTGCTCCTCACCGCCGTCCCCTCTCCTTCCCCGGCCTAGCCCGGGAGGGCCGCGCCGGCGTACACCTCAAGCCAGGCGCGGGCCATCGCCTCCAAGCTGTGGCGCGCCCGCGCCAGCGCGTGGGCGCGTTCCCCCATGGCGCGCGCCAGGTCGGGGTCCGTCAGGAGGCGCTCCAGCGCCGCCGCCAGGGCGTCGACGTCGCCTGGTGGCACGAGGAGGCCGGCGGGGGGGCCGCCGTCGGGCGCCAGCGCCTCCGCCACCCCTCCCACCTCGCTCGCCACCGCGGCAAGACCCTGCGCCATCGCCTCGAGCAGGGCCATGGGTAGGTTCTCCGCCCGCGACGGTAGGGCGAAGACGCCTGCGCGGGCGAGCCACGCGCCGACGTCGGCCACGGCCCCGGGGAAGGTGACGGGGGCGCCCGCGCGCTGGGCGCGCGCGACCAGGCGAGCGCGCTCCGGGCCGTCCCCCAGCACCACGGCCTTGGCCGCGCCCACGCGCCTCGTGCGGGCCAGGCGGGCCATGGCGTCGACGAGCACGTCGAACCCCTTGCGCTCCACCACCTGCCCCACCGCCAGCACGAGGCCCGCCTCCCGGTCGGCGGCGGGCGGCGGCGCGTCGGGGACGGGGACGCCGTTGGGCACCGTCGCCAGGCGCTCGGGCGCGACGGCCCCGTCGGCGGCAAGGGCGCGCGCCGCCCACGGGGAGACGGCGACGACGCGGGCGGCGGCGGCAAATGCGCGTCGGCTCTCACGCTCCGCCCAGGCCACAGCACGGGCGGTGGGCGAAAGACCGAGGCGGTGGGAGAGCTCCGCGGCGGGCAGGGCGTTGGCGTGGTGGGCGAGGACGAGCGGCGGTCGCGAGGGGCCGAGGGCGTCCAGGAGGGCGGCGGCGGCGACGAAGTCCTGGGCATGGACGACCTCGCTGTCGGCTACCTCGGGGCGAGCCCTCAGGTGCGCCACGAGCAGGGCGTGCCGCCTCTCGAGGTCCTCCAGAGCCCGGCGGTCGGGATCGCGCGCGAGCCGGCCGCGCACGCGGCCGGCGAACAGGCGGGCGCGGCCGGCGGCGCTGTCCACCGGCGTGACGACCGCCCGCGGCGGCGCCCCCAGCCGTGCGAGGGCGGCCACGAGCAGGCGGGTGTGGGTATTGACGCCGTTGGCCAGGACGCGCACGTCTTGGCTGGCGACGATGCAGGGCCGCGGCGGTGCGGGCATGCACCCAGTATAGCCGGTGCGCCAGGCCAGGGGCGTCCCCGCCCGGTGCGGGCGCGGAGCGGCTGCGGTATGCTAGGGCGAGCGGACGGAGGGGGGAGGGCATGGCGCAGGGAGAGTCGCGCCGGGTGCGAAAGGCGGTCTTCCCGGCGGCAGGGCTGGGCACGCGCTTTCTTCCCGCCACCAAGGCGCAGCCGAAGGAGATGCTGCCCATCGTCGACACGCCCTGCATCCAGTTCGCCATCGAGGAGGCCTTGGCGTCGGGCCTGGACGACATGCTGGTGGTGACCGGGCGGGGAAAGCGCGCCATCGAGGACCATTTCGACCGCGCCCCGGAGCTGGAGCGGGCGGTGGCCAGGTCGGGCAAGGACGACCTCCTCGACCTGGTGCGGCAGACGGCGGATCTGGTCGACCTGCACTTCGTGCGCCAGAAGGAGCCCTTGGGGCTCGGCCACGCCGTTCTGCAGGCGCGCCGCCACGTGGGCGACGAGCCGTTCGCCGTCATCCTGGGCGACGACCTCATCTGGTCGGAGCGGCCGGCCATCGGCCAGCTGCTCGCCGTGTACGAGCGCTACGGCACGCCGGTGGTGGCGGTCGAACGCGTGGCGCGCGAGCGCACGGGGGCGTACGGCATCGTGGCGGTCGCGCCCGAGCCTCTGGCGCCCGGGGTGTGGGAGGTCGAGGGGCTGGTCGAGAAGCCGGACCCGGAGCAGGCCCCGTCCGACCTGGCGGTGGTGGGGCGGTACGTGCTCGTGCCGGAGGTGTTCGACCTTCTGGCGGCGCAGGGGCCGGGGGCGAAGGGGGAGATCCAGCTCACCGACGCCCTCGAGGCCTTGCGCCGGCGCCGGCGCCTCGTGGCCGTGGAGTTCGAGGGGGTGCGCTACGACACGGGCGACAAGCTGGGCTACCTCAAGGCGAACGTGGACTTCGCCCTGCGGCGCGCCGACCTGGGGGCCGAGTTCGCCGCCTTCCTGCGCGAGCGGGTGGCCGCCCTGAGCCCGACCGAGGGGGTGCGAGCATAGGCCGGAACACGGCGCGCGGACGCCACGTGGTGTGGACGCACGAGGGCTGCCTGGACGGCGCCACGGCCGGCCTACTGGCGCGCAAGGCCTGGCCGGAGGCGCAGGTGCACTACGTGGAGCCGGCGCGCGTCGACCAGGTGGTGCGCCAGACCTTCGCCCCCGGGGAGGAGGGGCGGATGACGCTCGTCGACGTCGCCCCGTCGCCGGAGGCTCTGGCCGCCCTGGGGCCGGAGGTCAAGGTGGAGGTGATCGACCACCACGAGACCGCCCGCCGCCTCTCCGGCATGCCGGGCGTGCTGGTGGACGAGCGGCGGTGCGGCTCCTACCTCCTGTGGGAGAGGCTGGTGGGCGAGCATCCCGAGTTGGAGGCCTACGAGCCGCTCGTGCGCTGGGTGGACGACCGCGACCGGTGGGTGCGGGCCGATCCCATCTCCGACGAGCTCAGCCTCCTGTACGACACGCTGGGGCGGCATTGGTACCACCTGAGGTTCTCCCGCCCGCCCGACGAGGTTCCCCCCTGGACGCCGGAGGAGAAGGCCATCTTGGCCAACCTGCGCGACCGCGCCCAACGCCGGCGCACCCGGGCGCTGGAGCGGGCGGTGGAGGTCGTGGATCGGGAGGGGCGGCGTGTGCGGGCGGCCGTCATCAGCGGCGACGCTTCGGACACGGGCCACCTCCTGGCGGAGGGGTACGACTACGCCCTCATGCTCAACCCGGGGACAGGGGCCGTGTCGCTGCGCGGTACGGGCAAGGTGAACCTGGCGGCGTTGGCCGAGCGCTACGGCGGCGGCGGCCATCCCAACGCGGCCGGGTTCGTGCCGCGCAGGCTGTCCGAGCACTACGCCCGCTTCTTCGAGGCCATCCTCGGCGACGAGGGCGGGCCGCCGGGGGCGGAAGGCTCCGAGCCTGCGGACGGCGCGCCGGCGGCGCGCGCGGGCGAAGGCGGGAGGTGACGGCGGTGGGGGGCGGGACGGCGCCGGCGGCGGACGGGGACCGCCTGGGCACGCCGGGAGCCGAGGCCTACCTGGAGGCGATCTACGTCCTCACGGTGGAATCTCGTCGGGTCACCTCGGCACGCGTGGCCGAATACCTCGGCGTGACGCCGGTGAGCGTCTCCCGCGCCCTCGGCCGGCTGGAGCGGGCGGGTGCGCTGGCGGCGCGCACCCCCGACGTCCGGCTCACGGCGGCCGGTTGGCGCCGGGCGGCGGCCGTCGTCCGCCGCCACCGCCTGGCGGAGCGGTGGTTGGCGGACCGTCTGGGCCTCGACCTGGTGACGGCCCACCTGGAGGCGGAGCGCATCGAGCACGCCCTATCCCCGCGTGTGGAGGAGGCGCTCTGGCAAGACCTGGGGCGGCCGGCTACCTGTCCGCACGGCAACCCCATCCCGGACGCGGAGGGAAACGTGCCGCCGCTCGCCGCCGCGGTGCCCCTGGCGGCGGTGGGGCCGGGCGCCTACGTGGTGGACCGCATCTTCGAGCAGATCGAAGGCCTGCGGCCTCTGCTCGCTTTCGTCCAGGAGGCGGGCCTGGTGCCGGGGGCGCGGGTGGAGGTGATCGCGCCGGGGCCGCCCGTGGCGGTGCGCGCCCCCGGCGGGGCGGCAGAGGTGCCGGTACGCGTGGCCGAGTGCCTCCTGGTGCGCCCGGCGTGACCGCCTCCCCGGGGCACGGGCTCCTGACCCGCGGCCTGGGCGGGGACGGGCGGAAGTGGGAGCTCTGGGGCCGGGTGGAGGCGCTCCCGGGATGCGCCGCCGATGTGCCCGCAGGCTACCGCCTGGCCCTCGTGGCGAGCACGGGCGCAGAGGGCGGCGAGGGGGAGACGATGCGGGTCCGCCTCGGAGCCGTGTACCCCACATGGGACGAGGCGGTGGCGGCGCTCGAGGCGCTGGCCGCCCCGGCGCCGGCGCCCTGGCCTGAGGGCTAGGCACCGCCCGGACGGCGGGCACCGGCTGTGGCGACGGGGGGGGAGGACGAGGCGATGGAGGTCGCGGACCTGGGTCCGCTTATGGCGTACGCGCGCGGGCGCGTGGCCGAGGCGTGGGCGGAGCGCATGGCGGCCATGGCGGCCGCCTTCGCCCCGCGCGCCGAGGTGCACGATCGGGACGGCACCGTGGCGGCAGAGTCGCTCGCCGACCTGCGCGCCGCGGGCTACCCCGGGCTGACCGCCCCGCGGGAGGAAGGCGGCGAGGGCGCGGGCCTGGCCGATCTCTGCCTCCTGCAGGCGATCTTGGCCACGGGGGACGCCCCGACGGCTCTGGGCCTGGGATGGCACCTGAGCCTTCTTCTCGGCCTGCGGGCCACGGGGGCGTGGCCGGAGGAGGCGCGCCGGCGCGTCTTCCGTGCCGCCGTGGCCGAGGGGGCGCTCATCAACAGCTGCGCGAGCGAGCGGGAGACGGGAAGCCCCAGCCGCGGCGGGCGCCCCACAACGCGGGCCGAGCCGACGGCGGGCGGCTACCGCCTGTCGGGTCGCAAGACGTTCGCCACGTTCAGCCCGGTGCTGCGCTGGTTCCTCGTCCCCGCCAGCCTGGAGGACGGGACGGTGGGGGAGTTCTTGGTGGAGGCCGGGACGCCCGGCGTGCGGGTGGAGGAGACGTGGGACACCCTGGGCATGCGGGCCACGGCCAGCCACGACCTGGTGCTGGAAGGCGCGACGGTGGACGAGGACGCCTTGGTGGAGCGCTACCGGCCGCCGGAGCGGTCGCGCCGGAGCGCCGACGCGGGCGGCCCCCTCCTGCATGTGCCCGCCTGCTACCTGGGCATCGCCCTGGCGGCGCGGCGCGAGCTCGTCGCCTTCGCCTGGCGGCACCGGCCCAACAGCTTGCCCGGGCCGATCGCCGAGGTGGCGGCGGTGGAAGAGCAGGTGGGGCGCATGGAGATGGCCCTCCTTCCCGCCCTGGCCTTCCTGTTCGATGCCGCCGCCGCCTGGGACGCGGCGGACGCGGAGGGGCGGGCCGCTCTCCGGCACCGCCTGGCGGCGGCCAAGGTGGCGGGCACAGAGGCGGCCGTCGCGGCGGTGGACATCGCCATGCGGGTGGTGGGCGGACTCAGCCTGTCGCGCCGCTTGCCCTTCGAGCGCTTCTACCGCGACGTGCGCGCCGGCCTGCACAACCCGCCCATGGGCGACATGGCGGTGCGGGCCCTGGGCCGGGCGGTGCTGGCGGAGGGGAAGCCGCCGGTCTCGCCCTGAGGGGGCGGCGCGGCCCGCACCCCTCGCCGGACGACGGTCAGCGCAGCGAGCCGGTGCGCGCGTACCGCTCCGCCATGGCGTCGATCTCCCGCTTGAGTTCCTCCACCAGGCGTTCCTCCGGCACCTTGCGCGCCACCTTGCCATGGAGGAAAAGGAGCCCCTCCCCCTTGGCGCCGGCGATGCCGATGTCCGACTCCCGCGCCTCCCCAGGCCCGTTGACGGCGCACCCGAGCACCGACACCCGGATGGGGGCGCGGATGTTCTCGACGTAGCGCTCGATCTCGTTGGCGACCGAGATGAGGTCGATGTCGATGCGCCCGCAGGTAGGGCACGAGACGACCGTGACGGCGTTGGAGATGAGGCCGAACGCCTTGAGGAGCTCGCGCGCCACCCGCACCTCCTCCACCGGGTCGGCGCTCAGGGAGACGCGGATCGTGTTGCCGATGCCCATGCTGAGGAGGGTGCCCAGGCCGGCGGCGCTCTTGATCGTGCCGCCGAAGAGCGTGCCCGACTCGGTGATGCCCAGGTGGAGGGGGTAGGCGAAGGACTCGGCCGCCAGGCGGTAGGCCTCGATCGCGAGCGGCACGGTGGAGGCCTTGACGGACACCACGATGTCCGTGAAGTCGAGGTCTTCGAGGATGCGGATGTGGTGCAGGGCGCTGTCCACGAGACCCCGCGCCGTCGGGTAGCCGTCGCGCTCCAGGATGGCCTTCTCCAGGGAGCCGGTGTTCACGCCGATGCGGATGGGGACTCCCCGTTCCTTGCATGCGCGCACGACCGCCTCCACCCGCTCCCGGCCGCCGATGTTGCCGGGGTTGAGGCGAACCTTGTCCACCCCGTTCTCGATCGCGCGCAGGGCGAGCCGATAGTCGAAGTGGATGTCGGCCACCAGCGGGATGGAGATCTGACGCTTGATCTCCCTCACCGCCTCCGCCGCCTGCGGCGTGTTCACCGTCACCCGCACGAGCTCGCATCCCGCCTCCTCCAGGCGGTGGATCTGGGCCACGGTGGCGTCGACGTCGGCCGTCTTCGTCGTCGTCATGCTCTGGATGTACACCCGGTCGCTGCCGCCGATGGTGAGCGGTCCGACGCGGACCGGGCGCGTGTCCTTGCGGTGCGTGACCATGGGTCGCCTCCTGCCTGGGGTGCTGCCGCCATTGTACGCTTGACGGCGGCCGCGCGGGGGCGGGGGAAGGGAAAGCGGGCAACGGCGGCGTAGCCAGCGCCATATGCCCAGCCATGCGACGCCTCCCCCGGATGCCCGTGCCGTGCTGCGCCGCCTCGTCGCCTCGATCGGCTACCGCGCCGCGCGGGCCATCGACGGCGTCCCGGAGGCGTTCGCCGCCTTCTCGCCCGCACCCGATGCGCGCACGCCGCTCGCCCTCGTCGAACACGTGGCGGAGCTTGTGGAATGGAGCGCCAGGCTCCTGGAGGGGGCGGGGGAGGGGACCCGGGCCGCGGCGGCCCCGCGTCCGCCAGGCATCGCCTCCTGGTCCGAAGCGACCGCCCGCCTGGCGGCCGCGGTGCGGCGCCTCGACGGCGCCGTCGCCGGCGCCGACCTCGGCGCCGCCGACGTGGGCCGCATCGTCCAAGGCCCGCTCGCCGACGCCCTGACGCACGTGGGCCAGCTCGCCTACCTGCGCCGCCTCGCCGGCTGGCCGATGCCGCGACAGAACTACTTTCGGGCCGACATGAACCTCGACGGCGGCATGGCGGGAGGGCGCGAGCCGTAGGGGCGAGGGGCGGCCTGCGGTCGGAGGACGCCCAGCACCGCGGCGCGGCGAGGGAGCAGGGACGACGGGAGGCTTCGGCGTGGCAGAGTTGGCGGGACGGACGGTCCTGGTGCTGGGCGGCGCCGGCAAGGTGGGGAGCGCGATCGCCCTCGCGAGCCTGGAGGCGGGCGCGAGGGTGGCGGTGCCTTCCCGTTCCCCCGAACGGCTCGGGCGCCTCAGGGCGCGCGCGGGCGCGCTCTCGGACCGCCTCACGACCCTGGAGGCGGACGTGGGGCGGGAGGAGGGGGCCCAACGCGTGTGCGACGCGGTGCACGAACGGCTGGGGGCGTACGACGGCGTCGTGGTCGCCCTGGGGGGCTACTGGCGGGGCGGGGCCGTGGTCGACACTCCGCTCGACGTGTGGCGGGAGCGGCTGGAGGAGAACCTTCTCACCCACGTGGTCGCGGCCCGCGTCTTCCTGCCGCCCCTCCTCGCCCGCCCCGGGAGCGCCTACGTGGCCATCAACGGGCTGGCGGCCGACGCCCCGCGCCCGGGGAGCGCGCCGATCTGCGTCACGGGCGCCGCTCAGGAGATGCTGGTGCGCCAACTCGCGGCCGAGCACCGCCAGAGCGCGGTGCGCATCGCC
>JAILZS010000054.1 GCA_023512375.1 Bacillota bacterium
TGGGCACCGGCCACAAGCGCGATCTCCCCGGCCAGGACCGGCGCAAAGGCGGCGCCAGCCCAGCGCAGGAAGTTGTACGTCCCGGAAGAGATCGAGCGCTCGAAGGGGGAGACCTCGATCGCCAAGGTGGTGAACAGGGCGTTGGCGACACCGCAGAACAGCCCGGAGGCGACGATGAGGGCGATGTCGGCGGCGCGGGAGTGCGCTAGGGCCAAGGCGACGAAGAGGAGGACCAGCAGGACGAGGTCCGCCAAAAGCACCCGCAAGGGACCGTAGCGCGGGCGCAGCACGTTGACCAGCCACACCGACGTGACCGCCACCAGGACGCCCCAGGCGAAGTAGATGAAACCCAGCGTGAGGGCCGAGAGGCCCAGGGCCAAAGGCGAGTAGGCGAGGATGGTGAAGAAGCCGAAGGAGTAGCCCAGGCCTACCACGGCGTTGGTGAACACGTCGGGCTGCGCCAGGGCGCGTACGATGTCGCGCATCGTGCGCGGTGCCTCGCGCCGGCCCACGTCCCGCACCGACGTCAACGTGGCGACGAAGGCGATCGCCATGAGGACCGCGGTGCCGAAGAACGGGTACTTCCACGAGAGCGAGCCCAAGAGGCCGCCGAGCAGCGGTCCTGAGGCGATGCCCAGCCCGAGCGCGGCCTCGTACAGGGTGATGGCCTCGGCCACGGTCCCCGCCGACGCACCCACGATGATCGCCAGGGCCGTCGACGTGAACATCGAGTTTCCGAAACCCCAGAAGCCACGCACCACGGCCAGCATGGGGATGCCGTTCGACATGCCCGACAGCGTGGCGAAGACTACCACCGTGCCCAGTCCCAGGAGCATGGTGCGGCGCCCTCCCAGACGGGTGGAAAGGACGCCGGAGACGAGCATGGTGAGGGCCATGACGGCGATGTACGAGGTGAACAAGAGCTCGACCTCGGGCGCCGTGGCGCCCATGGCCCGGCCGATGGCCGGCAGGATGGGGTCGACCACGCCGATGCCCATGAACGCGATCCAGGTGGCGAAGGCGGTGGCCAGCACCGCTTTGGGCATGCCGCCCAGGGGTGCGCGCGCTCCCGCGGGGGGCGCCTGGGCATCGACGGGAAGGCGATCCGACAACGCTATCCCACCCCTCTCGCACGATCGGTGCGCCCCTCGGTGCGGGCGGGCTCTCGCCGTACGGACGGCCAGCCGCGCCGAACGCCGTGTGCCTTGGTCGTGGTCTTCTCCAACCGGGATGGCCGGGCCTGCACCCGGGCAGCTGCCGGTGCCGGGACAAGGGAATTCATGCGTCTCTCATGCGTTCTTGCGCATGCTCTCAAACGGGCGTGGCAGGGTGGGACCCGACACGCGGTCGCAGGGGGGTAGGCGCACATGTGCGGCATCGCCGGGATCTCCGACCCGAATCTCTCCTCCGCCTCGCCCCTCGATCCCCGGCTGGGGCGCATGCTCGCGGCCCTGGAATCCCGCGGCCCGGACGGCGAGGGGTACGCGAGCCTCACCGGGGCGCAGATCGGTATGCGCCGCCTGGCCGTCACCGATCCCCAGTTCGGCCGCCAACCGATATGGAACGAGGCCCGCTCGGTGGCTCTGGTGATGAACGGGGAGGTCTACAACCACCGTGAGCTGCGCGACGGCCTCGCGCGGCGCGGCCATGTGTTCGCCAGCGCGAGCGATGCCGAGGTGGTGGTCCACCTCTATGAGGAGAGGGGCATCGACGCCCTGGCGGCGCTGTCGGGCATGTACGCGCTGGCCATCTGGGACGGGCGGCGCGGGGAGGTACTGCTCGCCCGCGACCCGATCGGGCAACGCCCGCTCCTCGTGCGTGCCCTTGCCGACGCGGTCCTCTTCGCCTCGGACCTGCGGGCCCTGGTCGCCGCCGTGCCCTGGGCCCGCCCGGGCATCGACCCCGAGGGGCTGGATCGCTACTTGGCATATCGCGCTTCGGTAGGCCGCCCCACCCTGCTCCGAGGGATCGAGCGCGTCCTGCCGGGCGAGGTGGTGACCCTACGGGAGGGAGCGGTCATGCGCCGGACGGTGCCCCACCCGCCGCCCCGTCCCGCCGTCGTCCCGGATCTCCCCCGCCCGGGGCAGGGGGAGGCGGCCCTCGTCCAACGTCTGGAGGAGGTGCTGGAGCGCAACGTCCGCCGCGTGGCCGCCAGCGACGTACCGGTGGGCATCCTCCTGTCGGGGGGCATCGACTCTGGGCTCGTGCTCGCCCTCGCAGGCGAGGCGGCGCGGGGGATGCCGGCCTTCGTCGCGGATTGGACGGACACCCAGGCCGGGGAG
Organism: Bacillota bacterium; assembly: GCA_023512375.1. Taxonomy (GTDB): domain Bacteria; phylum Bacillota; class Sulfobacillia; order JAJZYS01; family JAILZS01; genus JAILZS01. Next base: position 2,283 of record JAILZS010000054.1, read on the forward strand.
TCGGAGTGGCCGCGTGCGGCCGCCCTCGCCCGGAGCCTGGGGGCAAGGCCGACGCGGGTGCCGGTTTCGGCACCTTGGCTGGCGCAGCGCCTCGCGACCATCGCCCACCTGCTCGACGAGCCGTTGGCCGACCCGACGGCGCTACCGCTCTACATGGCCGTGCGCGCCGCATCGGGCGAGGTCAAGGTGCTTCTCAGCGGCGAGGGCGCGGACGAGATGTTCGCCGGCTACCCGGGGTACCGGGAGCCGCTGGTCACGGCACAACTGGCGGGACTGGCGCGCTCCGGCGCCGGCCGCAGGATCGAGGGGTGGGCGCGGCGCTGGAGGCTTCCCGGCGCGGGCGCCCTCGCCCGGGCGCGTGTGCCCGTGCACGAGCGCTACCTCGGCCCGGGCGCCACCTTCGAGGGCGAGCGCCGGACTTCGCTATACGCGCCCCATTGGCCGGTACCGAGCCGGCCGGCCGAGGAGGTGGCGCGCACCGCCGCCGCACCGTATCCCCCGCATGCCTGGCTGGCGGCCATGCGCGCCGTCGACCGCGCCGTGTGGCTCGCCGACGAGGCGCTCATGAAGCTCGACCGCGTGGCCATGGGCCTCGGGGTGGAGACGCGGGCCCCCTACCTCGAACCCGAGGTGGTGGCACTTGCCGACGCCCTTCCCGCCTCCGCCCTGGTGACGCGCACCGAGACGAAGCGGCTCCTGCGCGCGGTGGCTCGTCGCAGGCTTCCTTCCTTCCTGGCGCGCTCGCCCAAGCGCGGCTTCCCCGTACCCATCACGCGTCTCATGCTGGGGCCGTGGGAGCCGATGGCCCGCGACATCGTACTGGCCCAGGACGCGGTGGTGGGCGCCGTCTTCGCCCGCCGCGCCCTCGCCGACCTGTTCGCCCCTCCGCCGCCTCGGGAGGCGGCCAGGAGGGCGCGAGAGCGTTTCACCCTTCTCATGCTCGAGATGTGGCTACGGGCCATGCGGACGCCTATGGCCGGCCCCTCCCCGGATCGAGTGCCGGGCAGGGCCCTCACTCCACGGCCGACCCATGGGGTGGGGGCGACCCGGACCCAGGCCTGAACGCGCGCCCGCCGCCGGGACCCGGCGGCGGGCGCAGGAGCTGTTACGCCCTTTGCGCGGTCAGGACGCACGGCCCCGGGAGACCGCTCCGCCGTGGGGACGCGGTCGGCCCGTGGCGCCGAGCCCGAGGCGGTCGGCCCATCGCTCCGTGTCCGACCACAGCCCGTCCAGGAGGGCGTCGTGGTCGATCCCAAGGGCGTTTGCGTTGGCGGACAGCCGGGTGGCGAGGGCGTCCATGACCCGGAACAGGTCGTCGCGCTCGTCGAGCAGGGCGCGCCGCCGCTCCGGGGCCGCCGTAGGCAGCTCGCGTTCCAGGTAGAGGTCGGAAAAGGCTTGGTGGCGCGCCTCGTCCTGGAGGATGCGTCGGGTCAGGGCGCCGAGCAGCCCCTGCGGGTCGAGCTCGCCCACGGCCTTGTAGAAGCGTCGGGCGAACAGGTCGCTGATGAGGATCCCCCACACCCACTCCATGGGATCGCGCGACTTGAGAAGCCGCGCGTGGTATCGCCACATCTCGGGCAGACGGCGCGAGGGCATGGGCTCGTGCCCGAACAAGCGGTAGAGGTGGTTGAGGATGCGGAAGTGGCGGGCTTCGTCCAACTCCATGCCGGCCAGGCAGAGCGACGCCTCGTGCTCGCCCCGCATGAGGAGCATGGGGATGACGGTGGCGACGCCCACCATCGCCGTCTGTTCGCCCAGGTAGACGGGCGTCAGCACCATGGCGAGGTCCTTGCGGACCGATGCCGGCACGCGGTCAAAGTCCTCCCACGCCACTGCGTCCTGGGCCCACTGCCGGTGCACGCTCTTGTCGAACAGCGCCACCAGGCGCTCGTCGTCCATCTCCGGATGCACCTGGATCACGGCATATCCCCCCCTGCGCCCACGGACGCGCCTTCAGCCGCCGGCAGGCGCTCCGCCACGCGCACGAACACACCCCGGTCGGGCGTCCACATGGAGCGGTGAAGGACGACGAAGAACCCCAGTCCTAGGATCACGCCGGCCACAACGCTGCGGTACAGGAAGGCGTACCCCAGGCCGAAGACCGCCAGGGCCAACAGGAGCGGCAACACTGTGGGCTCCGGCATGTGCACCACGTCGCCCGTCTCTCCGGGAGCCGGGAGAGGCCGACCATTGCCGTGGAGCTTCTCCACCCACAGGGCGTCGCGACCGCGCACGAGCGGGATGCGGGCGAAGTTGTACGCCGGTGCGGGAGAGGGAATCGTCCACTCGAGCGTACGGGCGTCCCACGGGTCGGCCCCCGCTCGCTCCCCCGCCACCATGGACAGCACCACGTTGAGGACCAGGAGGACGGCGCCCAGGCCGAGGACGAAGGCGCCCACGGTGGAGATCTCGTTGAACAGGGTGAGTCCCAGGCCGGGGGCGTAGGTGAAGATGCGGCGCGGCATGCCCATGAGGCCCAGGAAGTGCATGGGGAAGAACGTGAGGTTGAAGCCGATGAAGGTGAGCCAGAAGTTCCATCGGCCGAGCCGCTCGTTCATCAGACGCCCGGTGAGCTTGGGGAACCAGTAGTAGAGTCCTGCGAACAGGCTGAAGACCACGCCGCCGATGAGGGTGTAATGGAAGTGGGCGACGACGAAGTAACTGTTGTTGAATTGCAGGTCCGTCGGGGCCATCGCCAGCATGACACCGCTCATGCCGCCGATCGTGAAGCAGAGGATGAAGCCGAGGACCCACAGCATCGCGGTGTTGAAGCGGATGTGGCCGCCCCACATGGTCGCCAGCCAGTTGAAGATCTTCACCCCAGTGGGTACGGCGATGAACATGGATGTGAGGGAGAAGATGGTGTTCACCCACGGCCCGTAGCCGAGGGTGAACATGTGGTGCACCCAGACCATGAAGGAGAGGAAGCCGATCGCCAGGGTGGCCATGACCATGGTGGAGTACCCGAACAGGGGCTTGCGCGAAAACACGGGCACCACCTCGGAGATGACGCCGAAGGCAGGGAGGATGACGATGTACACCTCGGGGTGGCCGAACACCCAGAAGAGGTTGCTCCAGAGAAGGGGCGAGCCCCCGCTCGCGGCGTTGAAGAACTGGGTGCCTAGGAGGCGGTCGAAGGCGAGGAGGAAGAGGTTCACCGTGAGCGGAGGGAAGGCGAGGGCGATGAGCACCGATGTCACGACGGTGGTCCAGACGAACATCGGCATGCGCATGAGGCTCATGCCGGGGGCGCGCATGTTGAAGATGGTGACGAGAAAGTTCACCGCGGTCATGAGGGAGCTGACTCCGAGGATCTGCAGCCCGATGGCGTAGAAGTCGATCCCGTGGCCAGGGTCGTACACCGCGCTTGAGATGGGGCTGTAGCTGAACCAGCCGGCGTTGGGTGCGCCGCCCAGGAACCAGCTCGTGTTGAGAAAGACGGAGCCGGCGAGGAAGAGCCACAGGCTGAGCGCGTTGAGCCGGGGAAACGCGACGTCGCGTGCTCCGATCATGAGTGGGATCACGGCGTTCCAGAGGCCGGAGATGAGCGGCATCGCGGCCAGGAAGATCATGGTTGTGCCGTGCATGGTGAAGAGCTGGTTGAACAGCGAGGAGGAGACGATCGTCTGGTCGGGCCGGAAGAGCTGGATGCGCATGAGCAGCGCCTCCACGCCGCCGACCACGAAGTAGAACACGGCCGCGCCCAGGTACACGAGGGCGATGCGCTTGTGGTCGACCACGGTCAACCAATCCCACAAGCGAGCCCAGACGCTTCGCACCTGGAGACCGGCGTCTGTCGGTAGAGGGAGGGTGTGCGTCGCCTGCACGTGATCGACCGCCCGTAGGGTGAAGATCGCCCGGGCGCGCGTAGGCACGCCCAGCGTCCCTTTCACCTTCCGGCCTGCGCACCCGGCACGGCAGGGCCCTTCGGCCGGACGGCGGGGCACGAAGGGCCATGGTCCTTCGTCGATGCGGACTCCGCAAGCCTTGGATGCCCCACGCGGGTCGAAAAAAAGAGGAAATGGTCGAAGCGTGGGCGAACGGCTTGACATCGACCGGCCGAACCGGCCTGCGCGCACAATCCGCGGGCCGGCCGGTACCAGGGCGACGTCTTGGGCGGGCGCGCTCGGCGTCCTACCCCCGCCAGACGCCGGTCGACCGCGTTCCGACAACGCCGCCTCGGCGTCCGGCGCCGGTGGCCCATCCCGACACAGCAAGGCGGAACGTCGTGACGAGCTTGTGCGGCGGCACTCGCCCGCCATCGCATCCTCTGGACGTCATCCTCGACGATCTGTTGGGCGAACTGGAGCCGGCCGTGTCGGCCGACCTCCGCTCCCACCTTGCGCGGTGTGAGGCCTGCCGGGCCGAGGAGCGGGAGTGGCGGGAAGTGCTGTCGCTGGCGGCCCGGGCGCCCGGCCCGAGACTGCGCTGCGGGCCGAGGTGGCCGAGGATGCGCCAGTTGGCCCGGCGCGCCGCAGGCGTGGCCGGCAGGTTGCGGCTCTCGCCCGCCGCCCCGGCCGGCGCGCCTGGGGCCGAGGGGCGGCTCGTGCAATGGCGCGACGGGTCCATGGAGCTCATCGTGCGCGGCCTCTGCCCTCTCCCGCTCGGCCAGGTGTACGTCTTGTGGGCGCAGGACGGGGCGGAGATGCGGTTTGTCGTCGCCTTCGCCGTGGACGCGGGCGGCCGGGGACGGTGCGAGGCCGCGTGGCCTGCGGGCCTGGCACGGGCGGGCGAGGTGCGCGTGACGGCCGAACGCCTGGCGACCGTGACGCGTCCGTCCCGCCGCCTCGTGTTGACGGGCCGCTGGCCGTAAGTCGGCCGCCGTTGCCGCAGCCGCGGCGACCGTGCTATGGTTAGCGTCGTCGGAGGGATACCCAAGTGGCTGAAGGGGCGGTCCTGCTAAGACTGTAGGGGGCCGAATTGGCCCCGCGAGGGTTCAAATCCCTCTCCCTCCGCCAGGTTGGCCGGCGGCGCCGCCGCCGGTTCGTCTGTGGTTTCGGCGTCCTCTGGGGGAAGACTTGAGCAGCGAGGACGCGCATGCGACATGCCGACTTGCCCCGCGGCCGTGCCCATGGTACGATCATCGGCGCGGCTCAGGCCGCTTGCGCCCGTAGCTCAACTGGATAGAGTGTCTGGCTACGGACCAGAAGGTTGGGGGTTCGAATCCCTCCGGGCGCGCCAGGTTTTGCCCCTGTAGCTCAGCTGGATAGAGCGGGGGTTTCCTAAACCCTGTCTGCCGGGGGTTCGAGTCCCTCCAGGGGCACCATTGTTGGGGGGAACCCCGGTGGACCACCGCGGCGCGATGGCGCAGGCGTTGGCGGCGGCGCGGGAGGCGCTGGCCGCGGGCGAGGTGCCGGTCGGAGCGGTGGTGTGGAGGGCGGAAGGGGTCATCGCCGTGGCGGGCAACCGCCGGCGGCGGGACCTCGACCCCTCCGCTCACGCGGAGATCGTGGCTCTACGGGAGGCGGCGCGGCAACTCGGCGACTGGCGCATGCCGGCCGGTGTATGGGTGACGGTGACGCTGGAGCCGTGCCCCATGTGCGCCTACTGTCTGCGGGAGGCGAGGGTGACCGGCGTCTCGTACGGGGCGGACGACCCGCAGCGCGGGGCCGCAGGGTCGCTCTACCACCTTCTCGGCGATTCCCGCCTGGGACCGGCGGTGACCGTGCTCGGCGGCTACCAGGCGGAGGAGGCGCAGGCGCTGTTGGACCGCTTCTTCGCTGCGCGCAGGGGTTCCTTGGGTGGAGGGGTGTCGGAGCCCGGTTGAACGAGCCGCACTCGAAATGCGGTAGGCGGGTAACCGCCTCGTGGGTTCGAATCCCACCCCCTCCGCCAGTTCTTGGGGAGAGGTGTCCGAGTGGTTGAAGGAGCATGTCTGGAGAACATGCAGGCGGGCAACCGCCTCGTGGGTTCGAATCCCACCCTCTCCGCCGCTTTTGGCCCTTCGCCTTTGGCCGTGCTAGACGGGGAGGTAGCGGTGCCCTGCACCCGCAATCCGCTCCAGCGGGGTTGAATCCCGGCCCGAGGCGCCTCCGCTTGGGGGCTGCCCGTCCCACGGAGCGAGGAGGGCTCGGTCCCGCGCGACGGCTCCTTTCGAACCCCGTCAGGCCCGGAAGGGAGCAGCGGTAAGGAAGAAGAGCCGGGTGCCGCGGGGACGCCGGGCCAGAGCCACCGGAGGCGGTACCGCCCGGGCGGTGTCGTCGACGGCCGGTGCACGGCCGCTTCATGGGGAGGCGCGGAGCCTCCCGTTTCTTGTTCTCGTCCGCGGCGTTCCTCGGTCTTCTCGGTCCAGGCGGTCGCGCACCCGCGGCGGCGCATGGGGGAGGAGAGGAACCAGCGCACCGAGGGCGAAAGCGCCCGTGGGCCGCACGGCGGCGCGGCGGCCGGGGAGGATGGCCATGGCGACGGACGCACGGTACCGCGTGCTCTACCGCGCCTTCCGGCCTTCGCGCTGGGAGGAGCTGGTGGGGCAGGAGCACGTCTCCCGCGCTCTCCGTCAGGCCGTGGCGCGCGGGCGGGTGGCCCACGCCTACCTTCTGTCCGGTCCTCGCGGCACGGGCAAGACGACGATCGCCCGCATCCTGGCGCGGGCGCTCAACTGCCTGGAGCCGGACGCCGGGGAGCCGTGCGGACGGTGCGCCGCCTGCGTTCGCATCGGCGACGGGACGTCGACCGATGTCCTGGAGCTCGACGCGGCGTCCAACCGCGGCATCGACGAGATCCGGGCCCTGCGGGAGCAGACCCGGTATGCGCCGGCCCAGGAGCGCTACAAGGTGTACATCGTGGACGAGGTCCACATGCTCACGGCGGAGGCGGCCAACGCCCTCCTGAAGACGTTGGAGGAACCGCCGCCTCGCCTATGCTTCGTCCTGTGTACCACCGATCCCGACCGCCTGCCGCCCACGGTGGTGTCGCGTTGCCAGCGCTTCGCCCTTCGCCGCCTGCGCGGGGAGGAGATCGCCGCCCGCCTGGGCGATGTGGCGTCGGCGGTGGGCATGCGCCTCGAGGCTCTCGCTGCGCGCGAGCTGGCACGTCGGGCGGAGGGCGGCATGCGGGACGCCCTGGCCCTATTGGAGCAGGTGCGCGCGTACGCCGGCGACGAGGTCGACCTCGCCGCCGTGATGGAGGCGCTGGGCGGCGTCGGTACCGTGGCGGTCGGGGAGCTCGTCCGCGCTCTGGAGACGGGCGAGGCGCGGGCGGCCTTGGCCTGGCTCGACGAGCGTTGGTCGGAGGGGGTGGATCCGCGCACGCTGGCGGCGGTGCTGCGGGACGTATGGCACGGCTGGCTCCTGGCGGCGCTGGGGGCGGCGGCCGGGGCGGAGGCCTCCGAATTGCCGGGGCCGCCGCGCGGGTGGGGGGCGGAGCGCCTCCGGGCGCATCTCGAGCGGTGGATCGTCGCCGCCCGGGAGGCCCGGCTGTCGGAGGACCCCCGTCTCGACCTCGAGGTTGCCTTGCTCTCCTGCCTCGAGCCGTGGGGGGGCGGCACCGTGGTGGACGACCTCAGGCGTCGCGTGGAGGCCTTGGAAGCGGCGCTCGCGGCGCGGGTGGGTGAAGGGGCTCGCCCCGGCGCGCCCCCGCCCAACCGCCCGGAGCGGCGCGCCTCGACCGCCCAGGGGCAGGCGGCGTTGCCCCCGTCCGAGGCCTGGCGCCGGGCGATCGAGCTACTCAAGCGCTCACGTCCCCAGTTGGCCGCCTATCTCATGACCGGGCGACTGGCCTCCCTCACGCCGGAACAGGTGGTGGTGGAGGTCCCCTACGAGTTTCATCGCAACGCGCTCACGGAGGCAGAGGGGCGCCGGGCGGTGGAGGCGGCGCTCGCCGAGGCGTACGGGGGCCCGAGGCGCCTGCGGGTGGTGTTGGCCCGGCCACCGGGGGGCGAGGGGTGAGACGCCTCTGCCAGAGCGGGCCAGACGGGAAGGGGTGGTGACGGGCGTGGGCATGAACATCGGCGGCATGAACCGGATGCTGCGCAAGATGCAGGAGGACATGGCCCGCATGCAGGAGGAGCTGCGGGAGCGGACCGTGGAGGGGAGCGCGGGCGGAGGCAGCGTGCGCGTGCGCGTATCGGGAAGCCTGGAGGTGCGCGCGGTCGAGATCGACCCCGCGGCCATCGACCCGGAGGACCCCTCCCTCCTCGCCGACCTGGTGGCGGCTGCGGTGAACGACGGCCTGCGCCAGGCCCAGGCGATGGTGGCGGAGGCGATGGGGAAGATCACCGGCGGGTTGCGCCTGCCGGGCATGCCGTGATCTACCCCCAAAGCCTGGTTCGGCTCATCGACGAACTCGGCCGCCTGCCCGGGGTGGGGCCCAAGAGCGCCCAGCGCCTGGCCTTTCACCTACTGCGTTCCGACCGTGCGGCGGTCGACCGTCTCGCCGCGGCGCTGGTGGATGCGCGCGCGCGCATCGCATCGTGCGCGGAGTGCGGCTTCTTCGCCGAAGGAGAAGGCGGGGTGTGCGCGCTGTGCCGCGACCCGCGGCGCGACCGCGGCCTGATGTGCGTGGTGGAGGACCCCAAGGACGTGGCCGCCCTCGAGGCGACGCACGAGTACCGCGGCCTCTATCATGTGCTGGGCCGCGCCCTGTCCCCCATCGACGGCGTGGGGCCCGAGGCGCTGGGGCTCGACCGGTTGGCGCGCCGGCTCGAGGGCGGAGAGGTGCGCGAGGTGATCCTGGCCACCGACCCCGACGTGGAGGGGGAGGCGACGGCCATGTTCCTGAGCCACTGGTTGTCCGGCCGAGGGGTGCGCGTCACGCGGATCGCCCGCGGCCTGCCCATGGGCGGCGACCTGGACTACGCCGACGCCCTTACGCTCGTGCGCGCCTTGGAGGGGCGGCAGGAGATGCGCGAGGGCGGCGTTTCGGGCTGAGGGGGGCGACCGTGTATAATAGCGCACGGTACCCGCCAGCTACGAGAGGAGGGAGCGTCCGCACGCTCGCGGGCGCAGCGTATTGAGCACGTATTATCTCATCGTCGCCGCCGCCGCGCTCGTGGGGATCCTTGTGGCGGTCGGCCTCATTACCTGGGTGCTGGGACGGCCCCGGGGGAACGATCGCATGGTGAGCATCGCCCAGGCCATCCAGGAGGGGGCGATGGCGTACCTAAGCCGCCAATATCGCACGATCGCAGTGGCGGCGGCGGCCGTGGCCGTCGTCATCGGTTTCACCCTGGGATGGCCGAGTGCTGTGGATTTCCTCATCGGCGCCATTCTTTCCGGTACAGCGGGCGCCATCGGCATGAACGTGTCCGTGCGTTCCAACGTACGAACCGCCGAGGCCGCGCGCCAGGGGCTTGCCAGCGCCCTCAACGTCGCGGTGCGGGGTGGCGCCGTCACGGGCCTCATGGTGGTCGGGGTGGCGCTGCTCGGCGTCACCCTCCTCACGTGGGCGACGGGCGGCGACCCCCAGCACATCGTGGCCTTCGGCTTCGGCGCCAGCCTCATCTCCGCCTTCGCCCGCGTCGGTGGCGGCATCTACACCAAGGCGGCCGACGTGGGGGCGGACCTTGTGGGCAAGGTGGAGGCCGGCATCCCTGAGGACGACCCCCGCAACCCGGCCGTCATCGCCGACAACGTCGGCGACAACGTGGGCGATACAGCGGGGATGGCGGCGGACCTGTTCGAGACGTATGTGGTCACCACCATTGCCACGATGCTCCTGGGCGCCCTCGTCCTGCACGGCTCGCGCAGCGCCATCCTCTTCCCCCTGGAGCTCGGCGCCGTCTCCGTGGTCGCGTCGATCATCGGCGTGTTCGCGATCCGTGCCCCTCGAACGGGCGCCGGCATCATGGGCAGCCTGTACACCGGGATGTGGGTGACGGTCGTCCTGTCACTCGTCGGCCTGTACCTGCTCGCGCAGGCCGTATTCGGTTCGCCTACGTACTTCTTCGCCTCGGCGGTCGGCATCCTGGTCACCGTGGCCATCATGTACATCACGGACTACTTCACCTCCACGCGCTGGGGCCCGGTGCGGGGCATCTCCCGGGCGTCGGTCACCGGCCACGCCACGAACATCATCGCGGGGTTGGCCGTGGGCATGAAGTCGACCGCGCTCCCCGTCCTGGCGATCGGCATCGGCATCCTCGTCTCGTACAGCATCGGCGGCCTGTACGGCGTCGGCCTGGCGGCCATGTCGCTCGTCTCGCTCACGGGCATCATCGTCACCTTGGATGCCTACGGGCCGATCACCGACAACGCCGGCGGAATCGCCGAGATGGCCGACATGCCGGCCGAGGTGCGCGCCATCACCGATCCCCTGGATGCGGTGGGCAACACGACCAAGGCGGTGACCAAGGGGTACGCCATCGCCTCAGCCGCCCTGGCCGCCATCGTCCTGTTCGCTTCCTTCTCCCAGGAGCTGTCGGCCAACGGTAAGGTGTATACCTTCGGCATCGACCAGCCTGCGGTGCTCGTAGGGCTGTTCTTCGGGGGCATCCTGCCCCTCCTGTTCGGCTCCCTCACGATGGAGGCCGTGGGGCGCGCCGCGGGCTCGGTGGTGGAGGAGGTACGGCGCCAGTTCCGTGAGGTGAAGGGGATCATGGAGGGCACGGCGCAGCCGGACTACCGGCGCGCCGTGGACATCGTCACCCGCGCCGCCCTGGGCGAGATGATCGTGCCCGCCCTCATCCCGGTCGCAGCGCCCCTCGTGGTGGGCTTCGTGTTCGGCCCGCAGGCGCTGGGCGGTCTCATCATCGGCGCCGTGGTCGTGGGCCTCTTCTTGGCCATCCAGATGACGACCGGGGGCGGCGCCTGGGACAACGCGAAGAAGTACATCGAGGAGGGCAACTTCGGGGGCAAGGGCACGGAGGCACACCAAGCCGCGGTCACCGGCGACACGGTGGGCGACCCGTACAAGGACACGGCGGGACCGGCCATCAACCCCATGCTGAAGATCATCAACATCGTGAGCCTGCTCATCGCCTCGATGGTAAGTTCCGGCTGGCTCATCCACATCCGCTGATCCCCGAGCATGTACCGGCCGTGACGGCGGGCCGCCCGATGAAGGGACTGCCCGCCGTCCGCCGTCCGCAGGCGGCCGCCAGGTCATGCGGCCGCGCACAGGAAGGGTGCGAGACCTTTGCCGCCGGGCATAGGGTGCGGCGGGAGGGATCGCGCATGGGTCACGGCGTCGTTGGCGCCGCGCTCGCGGCGGCGCTGGGGCTTGTCCTCCTGGGTCGCATGGGCCGGGTCGGCGTCGCCCTGCGCCGCGGCGTGGCATGGGGGGCGGGCTGGATCGCGCTCGTCACACTCCTCGCCGCCGCGGGAGCGCCGGCCGCGTGGCGGCCGGCCGTCAACCCCATCACCGTCGGGAGCGCGTTCGTGCTCGGCGCGCCGGGGGTGGCGCTAACCCTGTTCGCCCACGCCCTTCTGCCCTGACGCGCGGTGCTTGAGGGCGCCGAGGTCGGCATGGTGTACGCCCGGTCCGCCGTCCGCTAACGTAACGGCGGGGGGATGGCGTTGCCCGCGATCGAGGCCGTGGGCCTGTGCAAGCGCTACGGCGCCCGCAAGGCCCTGGACGGAGTGTCCCTGACCGTGGCAGAAGGGGAGATCCTCGCCCTCCTGGGTCCCAACGGGGCCGGGAAGACCACTTTCCTGGAGATTCTCGAGGGGCTGCGCCTGGCCGATGAGGGCAGAGCACGCGTCTTGGGGGAGGATCCCGCCACGCCCCGGGGCCGGCGGCGGGTGCAGGAGCGCATCGGCGTATCGCTGCAGAGCACCTCCCTCTTCGACACCCTGACGGTGGCGGAGACCCTGGAGCTGTTCGCCGCCCTCTACCCCCGGCGGGAGAGCGCCGCCGACCTGATGGCCCGCATGGGGATCGCGGACCGCGCCCGCGTGCGCGTGGGAGAGCTCTCGGGCGGGCAGCGCCAGCGCGTCGTGCTCGCCTTGGCGCTCGTGAACCGACCCGACCTCGTCTTCCTGGACGAGCCCACCACGGGGCTGGATCCGGTGGCGCGGCGCTACGTGTGGGACAGCATCCGCGACATCGCCGAGCGCGGGCAGACGATCGTCCTCACCACCCACTACATGGAGGAGGCCACGCGGCTGGCGCGCCACGTGGCCATCATGGACTGCGGCCGCATCGTGGCCGAGGGCACGCCGGAGGGCATCGTGAGCGCGCTCGGCCTGGGCGTGCGGGTGCGGGTGGAGGCGCCGGGGTTGACCCTGGCGGGCGAGGCCGTGGGCGTCCGGTCGGCGGTCGCGGGAGACGACGGGTGGCGGATCGAAGCCGACCGGGCCGAGCCCGTGGTGGAGTGGGTGTTCGCCCAGGCCCGCGAGCAAGGTGTCGACATCCGCCGCCTGGAGGTGGAGCGCGCCACCTTGGAGGACGCGTTCGTCCACCTCACGGGGAGGGATCTGGCATGAAGGCGCTCATGGCCCTCGTCGGCGCCAACCTCAAGCTGGTGGTGCGCAACCGGCAGACGATGGTGTGGTCGCTCGCCTTCCCCCTCATGCTCATGCTTCTCCTGGGCCTCTTCTTCGGCCATGCGAGCGGCTCGTCGACGCGCGTCGCCGTCGCCGGCTCGGGGCCCTACCGGGCCGCCGTAGCGCAGGGGCTGGCGCGCGTGCCGGGGTTCTCGGTGAGCAACACGAACCCGGTCAAGGCGGTGCAGGAGGTGCGCAGCGGCAAGGCCGACATGGCCGTCGTAGTGGGGGACGGCCGTCCGGCGCGACTCACCGTGTGGCAGAGCGGCGCCGACGTGGCCGTCAACGGCCAGGACGCGCTCGTCGTGCGCCAGGTGGCCGCCGCCGTGCAGGCGGCGCTGACCCGCACGCCGCCTTTGTTCCAGATCACCGTGCGCACCGTGGCGGGGGGCGGCGGGCACACGTACATCGACTTCCTCGTGCCGGGGATCCTGGCGATGGAGCTCATGTCGAACGGGCTCTTCTCCGGACTCGCCCTGGTGACGTACCGCGAGCAGGGCATCCTCCGCCGCCTCCGGGTGACGCCGATGCCGACGCTCCTGTTCTTGGCGGCGCGCATCCTGGTGCAGCTGGTCGTCATGGTGGTGCAGCTCGCCCTCACCCTCGGCGTCGCCGTGGCGCTGTTCGGCTACCGCCCTGCCGGCGGCGCGGGCGCCGCGGCTGTCGCCATCCTCCTCGGCGCCCTGGCCTTCATCGCCACCGGCTTCTTCGTCGCCGGGGTGGCGCGGACGGCGGACGCGGCGTCGGCCATCGCGAATCTCATCAACCTGCCCATGATGTTCTTGGGCGGCGTCTTCTTCCCCACGTCGGGATTCGGCGGCGCCTTCGGCTTCTTGGTGCGCCTGGTGCCGCTCGGGTACCTGGCGTCCGCCCTGCGCCTGACGCTCTCGAACGGCGAGGGGTTTGGCGCCGTCGGCACCGACCTCGCCGTGCTCGCGCTCACCTTGCTGTTGACCACGGGCCTTGCGGCCCGTTTCTTCCGGTGGGAGAGCCGGCCCGCCTGAACCACGCCTCCATAGGCCTGCTCGCCTTGACCCCTCGCGCCCGGCCAACCTAGACTGCCCCGAGGGGGTGGCGCCATGCCCGAGGTGCGCGTCCGTTTCGCGCCCAGCCCGACGGGATCGTTGCACGTCGGAGGCGCGCGCACGGCGATGTACAACGCCTTGTACGCCCGCCGGTTCGGCGGGCGGTTCGTGTTGCGCATCGAGGACACCGACGCCGACCGGCTGCGGGAGGGGGCATATGACGCCATCGTCGACGGCCTGCGCTGGCTCGGCCTGCGGTGGGACGAGGGACCCGACGTGGGCGGGCCGTACGGACCGTATCGACAGAGCGAGCGGGGGGAGCGCCATCGAGCCTACGCCCGCGCCCTCGCGGCGCGCGGCTACGCCTACCCCTGCTTCTGCACGCCGGAGGAACTGGAGGAGGCGCGCCGGCGGGCGCGGGAGGAACACCGACCTCCCGCCTACGACGGCCGCTGCCGCCGCCTCGGCGCCAACGAGCGCGCCGCCTTGGAGGCGGCCGGCCGACCGGCGGCGCTCCGGCTGGACGTGGCGCGGGTGTGGGGCTCCGACCAGCCGGTGGTGGTGCAGGATCGGGTGCGGGGCGAGGTGCGCTTCGACCTGTCGAGCATCGACGACTTCGTGATCCTCAAGTCGAACGGCACGGCGGCGTACAACTTCGCCGTCGTGTGCGACGACGTCGACATGCGCATCAGCCACGTGATCCGGGCCGACGAGCACCTGTCGAACACGCCCAAGCAGCTCCTCGTCTACCGCGCGCTGGGGGTGGAGCCGCCCCAGTTCGCCCACATCCCCATGGTCCTGGCGGCGGACCGGTCGAAGCTCTCCAAGCGGCACGGGGCGACGGGGGTGGAGGAATTCCGCCGCCAGGGCTACCTCCCCCAGGCGCTGGCCAACTACCTCGCCCTCCTGGGCTGGTCCTTCCCCGACGAAAGGGAGCTGTTCAGCCTGGACGAGGCGGCGCAGGTGTTCGACCTGGACCGGGTGGGCAGCGGCGCCACCGTGTACGACGTGCGCAAGCTCACGTGGATGAACGGCGTGTACCTGCGCGCCCTGCCCGCCGACGAGCTGGTGCGCCTGGCCGTGCCCTTCCTGGCCGAGGCGGGGCTCCTCGCCGAGGACCCGCCGGCCGAGTATGTGCGGGCGGTCGTGCTGCTCGTGCGGGAACGGGCCCACACCTTGCGCGAGGTGGCGGAGGGGGCGTCGTACTTCTTCCTCGACGTGGCTTCCTACGACCCCAAGGGGGTGGAGAAGCACTTCGCCCCGCCCGGGGCAATCGAGCGGCTGTCCGCCGCCCTGGAGGCGTTCGCCGCCAGCGACTACAGCGCCCAGGGGCTGGAGAAGGCCCTGGACGAACACCCGGCGGTGCGCTCGGCGGGGACGCGCGCCCCGTTCATCCACGCCGTGCGCCTGGCGGTGAGCGGGCGCACGGTGGGCCCCGGCCTGTTCGAGCTCGTCGCGCTCCTCGGGAGGGAGCGCACGGAGGCGCGCCTGCGTGCCGCCATCGCAGCCATCCGGGAGGGGAGGGTCGCCGCCCTCGCCGAGGCGGATGGGGAGGGCGTCAGCGCAGGCGCAGGAGGCGGAGGACGACGTTGAGGACCAGGGTGAGGACGAGGCTTACGACCACCCACAGGCCCACCGGCGCCCACAGCGTGAACGAGCCGCGGCGCACCACGATGTTGCCGGGCAGGGTGGGTACGCCGAGGCGGGCGACGACCCAGAGGACGGCGGCCGTGGCCAGGAGGAGGGCCCCGACCAGGGCCAGCATGCGCGCGAGGGCCAACACGGGCAGGGCCTCCTTAGGGCGCGAGGCGATCTTGCCGTGCGCCACGGCTCGTGCTAGACTCTCCGTTGCGGCCGAGGTGCCGCGAGGTTTTGGGGAGTGGTGTAAGGGTAGCACACCAGACTCTGGCTCTGTTAGTGAGGGTTCGAATCCTTCCTCCCCAGCCAAGTTTCGGCCCAATCGTCTAGAGGCCTAGGACGCCGCGCTCTCAATGCGGTAACACGGGTTCGACTCCCGTTTGGGCCACCAGTCTTGCCGTCGCCCGCCAATGCGGGCGAGGATTGCCGGATCCACCGACCATTGACGGCCCGCGCGGCCTTGACTCGAGGCGGCGCCGCGCCTAGAATGGTCGACGCGTCTGGCGATCGACCTTTGAAAACCGAGCAGCGACCTATGCGGCCCCGGCCGTC
>JAILZS010000055.1 GCA_023512375.1 Bacillota bacterium
CGCGCGCGTAGCTCAGCTGGTAGAGCAGCTGACTCTTAATCAGCGGGTCGTAGGTTCGAGCCCTACCGCGCGCACCAGATCTGCGCAACGACGCGATTTCTGGCCTTCGACCGAACAGCGCGCATGACCTACTAATGCAGGAAAGTGCGCCTGATGCCCGAAGCCCAGTGCGACTGATTCGTGCCGGCCGCCTCGCCAGGAGGAGGCGGTTTTCTTGTTGCTCGCGGACGCACGCGAAGCATTCCTCACGGCTGCCAAATCGCGCAACCTGAGCCCTCGAACGGTCACGTGGTACGGCATGGTGGTCGGCCAACTTGCCGAGCACGTTGGCGCCGACAAAGACGTTGCGACCGTCACGGCCGCCGATGTGCGCGCCTTCCTCGCCGCTCGACTTGAAGGGCACAGCCCACGGAGCGTCGCCAACTACCGCACGGGCCTGCGCGTGTTCTTCCGCTGGCTCGTTGCAGAGGAGCACATCGACCGCGACCCCACCCTCCGGGTGAAGGGTCCCCGTGTGCCCCGCCATGTGCCAGTCGTGCTGGCGGCCGAGGAAGTTTCCACCCTTCTACGCGCCTGGCCGGGATCCGGCTACGCCGCGCACAGGAACCGTGTGGCCGTCCTGATGCTCCTGGACACGGGCCTTCGCGTGGCGGAACTGTGTTCGCTCACAATCGGCGCGGTGGACCTTGTGGCGGCTACGGCGACCGTGATGGGCAAGGGACGCAAGGAGCGTCAGGTGCCCCTGTCCATGCCACTGCGCTCGGAGCTGCGCCGCTTTCTGCGGGTCAGGGAGGCCGCGCGCCTGCCGTCCACGTTTCTGTTCGCCTCCTCCCGTGGTGGCCGGTGGGCCACCAACAGCGTCGAGCGCGCCTTTCGCAAGGCGGCAATGGCAACTGGCTTGGACCCCGCACGCATGCGCCCTCACAACTTCCGCAGGACTGCCGCTACCACCCTTCTGAGGCAGGGAGCCAGCCTGGAGCACGTCAGGGCCATTCTAGGGCACTCCGACGTGTCCACCACGGCCAGGTACCTCGGGCTTGACGTAGGCGACCTGAAGGCCGTACACGCCGCCGCAAGCCCGCTGGTGGCGTTCGGCCTGGCCGCTACACCTACCCGGCGCAGTCGCTGACGCGGGAACGGGGCACCGGCACCATTACCGGCCGCGCCTGCGCCTTGCAGGGGGCGTGAGACACTCGCGCCGAGGCGCTGAACTCTCCCAGGATTTTGCGGCAGATGGGGCACTCAAAGGCAACCAGGTGGGGCAGCTTGGGCTCTGCCATCCGTCACCTCCTAACAACGCAGACAACTTCCCCACAACCCACTTAGCCGCTAGGTGGGTGTGGGACCGGATTGCCTGCGCACGGCATGCGGGACACACAGCGCCGCGAGTGTGTGCTGGGGACGTGTCATGCGTGCTATCCTTGCGGCGGTAGAAGATGGAACTCGGCGGAGCGTAGGGAGGGGTGACGGTGCGCCGGATAGCCGTTGCAACCGCCGTGGCGGTACTCATTGCTGGCGCGTCCGGGTTTGCGCTTGCTCAGGCGTCGACTAGCTGGACGGTTACGCTTGGGCATCACTCGATAGCAACCGAAGTATTCCAGGCAGACGGCAAGTTTTGGCTCCCTGTAACCACTGTGTCCACCATGCTCGGCGACACCGTGTCGGTCGATGCCCAAAGGAAATTGCTTATCTTCGAGCCACCAGCAAGCGGCCTCCCGGCAGGTGTGCATCATATGGGTCAAAATGCCTACATCGATGTGAGCAGTCCGACTGGCAGCGAAGCACGCTTGCGAGTGACCGTCGTATCAGCGTTCGCAGAGCGCACCATCAAGGCGCAGAACCCATTCAACACTACCACGGCCGCTCCAAGTCGGACTTACATCATCCTCGGCATACACGTGACCGATGTTTCGGATGTGCCGGCAAACCTGAACACGTCGGATATGTTCATTCAGGACGCCGCTGGCCGCCGATACCAAAGCAGCATTGATGGCAACGACGCCATCACAGACAGCCTCGACAACGACTTTACAATTGAGGCTGGCCAAACGGTGAATGGCCATGAGGTATTCGAGGTCCCGACCAACGACGCACCGCTTCTGTTCTTCTATGCACCATTTCAAGGGCCTGCGGCTGAGTTCCTCCTGACCATCAAGGGATACGCATGATAAACGACCGCTGGTGGCTTGCCTTTCCCGTTGCCGCCTTCGCACTAGCTGGCAGGGAATACTTTCGATGGAAGCAGACCATAGCACAATGCCCGCATTGCGGATTCAGGGGCGTAAGGCTCAGGTACCGAGGGCGTCTGACGTGGTGGGGACTGGTCTTGCTTCTGGTCGGCGCCTATGCGACGGGCTGGTGGATCATGGCGACGGTTCCGGGTATCGCCCTTCTCTGGCTATCGACATTGGACGAATCGCGGTACCAGTGCCCAGCGTGCGGCTGGGGGGGACCGGCCGCCTTGCGCCGGCAAGCGCCATAGGCCGCAAACCGAGCGAACGTTCATGCTACCAGGCTCCGCCGCGCGCCAGCGACCAGCGCCTAGCTCCCGAAGCTGCTGTCCGTCTGGACCTTGATTTGCAACCCGCGAACGGTCTCGGACGCCACCATCTGCGCGATTTGCCTTGCCCTCGCTCGGTCGTTCGCCAAAGAGGGCGGGACATTCACGGTGATGTTCACGGTGTTGCCGCTGCGCCGGATGGTCTCGCTGATGTGCGATGCTACAGAGGCGCCGAAGGCATCAATCATGCCGGCGGAGAGAGCACCAGGGAGGGCCGCCAACGAAGTGTTGGTTGCGGCCTGCCCTAGGACGGTAGCGGCTCCCCCCATGATGTTCCCAGCGTTGAGCGGGTGGATACCGGTCCCGGGAATCTTCACCGAGGCCGCCGCGTGAGCCGCGCCAGCCATGAACGACTCCACGCCGGAGATCATTCCCGCAATCATCGACTGAAGGCCGCCGATGATGCCGCCGATGAATGTCTGGACAGCAGACATGGCGTTGCTGAATTGCGACTCGAACGTTGTCGCTATTCCGTTCACGAACTTGGTGATAGCCGACACTACGTTGATGCCCTTGATGGACGAGCGAAAGTCCCCGGCAATCGAGTGAATCTTGGACGTGATGGCGTCTACCACGTTGATGCCCTTGATGGCCGTCTCGAAAGCGTTATGAATGGCGCTGATCACCGAGCGGATAGTCGGACCGAGTTGGATACCCTTGATGTCCGTCTCGAAGGTGTTGCGGATGTCGTTGATTACCGAACGGATGGTAGGGCCAACCTTGATGGTCTTGATGGCGTCGCTGAAGTGCTGAGTGATCTGCTGCACGGTGGAATGGAACTGCGCGCTCAGGGTGGCGATCAGCTTTCCCCACGCCGACCCCTTGCCAAAGAGCGGAGGGCTAGGCGTCTTGGCCAGGGGGTTGGGAGTAAACGCAAGCGCCCACATCTCGGGGTTCAGAATGTCGGCTACCTTTCCGAGTAAGTCCCCAATATCGGGTAGCTTACTTGCGAGAGACCCCTTTGCGCCCTTCCCGAGATTAGCCAAGAAGTCAACGACCGGCGATAGTACGCCGCTCTTTCCTCCCTTGCCGAACAAGTAACCTCCGGCAGCAGCTCCAGCTCCCCATATCGCTTGGAAGACGTTCCAGCCGGTCTTCGCGGCCTTGGCTCCTTCGGCAACGGCGCCCATAGCAATAAGCGCGGCTGTTGCCTTCGCCACCGCACCATGCAACCCATCGAAGGCAGACACTATTCGGTGGACAATGTTCCCCTTCCCGCTGAATATGTGCATGAAGCCCCTCAGACCGTCCAGAATCTGCTTCACCAGCGGCGTTAGCTTCAGCGCCAACTGGGCAAAGGCCAAGGAAACGGCCTGGAGCGACATGGCCAGCGACTGCCCTTGCTGCGCCGCTTGGTTCACCTGTCCTGGCGTCATGTTCAGGTTGATCTGCTTCTGGGCCTGGGACTGGAGCACGTTCCACTGGTTGAACAGCTCCTGAAAGTTGCCTGTGCCCGTCAGGCTAAGGAGTTTGGACGCCGCCTCGCTGTTGCCGCTCGCGGTGTACTGCCGGTATAACCGCCCTATGGCCTGCAAGACTTGCCATGGGCTACCAGTCATGACGCCTGGGCCGAGGCCGAGCGATTCAAGCTGGATGGCGGACTTCGGCAGGACGCCGTTGAGGGACGTGAACTGGCTAGCCAGAGACCCCTTGATACCGGTCAGCGTCGACACCGCAGACAGTCCGCTGACGCCCTGCGTTCCCAGCATCGCCAGCGCCTGCGCGGCCTCGTTGACGGTCATGCCGGGGTTCGCCTGCATCATGGCCTGGATGGTGCCGAACTGGTTCGCCGCCCCGACCACGGACTGCGCACCCCATAGAGCCATGAAGCCGTTCATCGCCGTCATCATGAGCCCGTTGGCGAACTCGGAAGCCGCCTTCCCCGCCGACGCTGCCGCCTCACCGATGGCGCCAAGCGTGCTGCCGAAGGTGACCCGGCCGGCAGCGCCGCCGCCGGAGGCCGCCTCCCCCACTCTCGCCACCGCTGCCGCCGCTTGGTCGGCGTCTTGGGTCAACTGTTGGTAAGCCATCGCCATGTCATGGACCACGGTCGCGCCGCTGCTCATCGCGCTTTCGACGGTGGTGCCGAGACTCTCGATAGCAGCCTTCACATCGTCCGCAGTCATGCCAGCGTCCTTGAACTGCTGGACCAGGGCCGATACTTTGTCTACCGCGCCCGAAACGGAGTCGCGCACGTTACTAAGAGCGTCGGTCAGTGGCGCCATGGGCTGGTTTGAGGCTTCCCGGAGCTCGCTGTTGAGGGTGGTCGCCGCCTCCCGGGCGCTGTTCAGGCCATCCGTCAGGCTGCTGGTGGCTTCCCGGACGGGCGACATCGACTCTTGCCCAACGCTACCAAGTTCGTCCCGCAGGTTGACGGCATCCTCGAGGGTGGTCGTCAGCTCCTCCCCAAGGCTGGTGACGCTGTCAACGGCCCCCTGTACCGTCTCGGCCCCAAGGGAACGGAACTGCTGGCTGAGGTCTTCGACCTTGGTCGCCAACTCGCCGATGGTCGCGGTCATCGCGCTGAGGCCTTCGCTGCTGCCGGCGGTGTCCATGGCGTCTTTCAGGTTGGAGAATTCGTCCCGAAGGGCACTCACGTCGTCCATGAGGCCGGCGATGGAATCTTGCAGGTCGGCCAGGGGATTCGCGTCTGCCAACGACAGGAGCGACTCCTTGAACAAGTCGACCGTCTCAATGAGGTCCTTGAGCGGCGCGCTGGCCTCGTCGGTGGCCTTCAGGATCATTTCCAGCGTGACCTGGTTGAGGAGCCCGGCCATTACTGCTCACCATCCTCCGAGACACGAATGCTCTCAACGACGGCCTGAGCAGCAGCGTGGGCCATGGCTTTGAAGCCCCGCTGCCGCTCGTCCACCACCCCAGCCTCCGCCAGGGCCTTGGCTAGGGCACCCGCCACAAGTCCGTCGATGCTCACCAACAGCTGGTCGTGGATAGACAGAAGGCGGACCCAGGCGGAAGCCGCCCGTAGGCGCCAGTTATTGGATACGGGCGAAAGCTGGGCCTCCACTCCCAGGCGATGAATCAGATCAGCGCTTTCCTGGAGAGCGGCGACGGTCTTGGCATGCAGCTGAAGCCACTGTAGCTGGCTCATCTGAAGCTCGTTGGTGCTCGGGGCCATTCCTTTCCGGCTCATGCTCGTGCTCCTCTCGGCACCCCCGAAGGGGAAGAAGACGAAGACGAAAACGAAGACGAAGACGAAGCATAGATTTTCGGGGTTTTGCGGCGAAATTGCCGACGGCGAGTTTGGGCGCGTAACGTGGAGTAGTTGGGAGATTCATAGCGGTAACTTGTCTAGAAGGCGGATGGCCGTCGCACTCAGTCTCGCGGGCGCCCGAGGGCGAACATCGTGACAGACCGGCTGCCGCGATCTTCGGTGCCGTCCGGCCGTACCGCCACGAGGTAGCCGCGCGCCAGAAGCCACGCAGCAGCCTTCTGGACGGTGTTGGGGCTACCGATGCCACACCATCCAGCCGCAAAGCGCCACGAAAACGGCGCGGCCGTCTGCGTGCCGTCGTAGAGCGCCCGTAGAGCCAGGAGGCGGAGGAAGCCTTGGTAGTACGCTCGCACGGAGTCCGGCGCATCCGCCGGCAATGGCGCAGCCGCGACGGTAGGCGGTTGCACGATCTTGGCCTCGGCCGCAGCTCTGAGATGCCAAACGGCTCGCTCACCAGGCGTAAGACGTTGTGGCTTGCCGGTCACAACGGACGCGAACACGTCTGGAACAGCAAGCCACTCGACACCATCACGAGCGTGGAAGTCATGGCAAAGTATTGCGCCGTCAGGCTGCTGGTAGAGCGCCATAGACGGTCGCCTCTCGTCGTGACCAGGGATTGGGCAACAGAACGCCTGCCCAAGCCTGGCAACTCTGGCGCCGCACTTTCGCATGATAGCAAGCGCCGCTTCAGGGTCACGCATCAGGAAGTCAAGCGGAGAACCACGGTGAGGCGAGAATAATATTGTTCTCGCTTCACTAGGTACTTGCTGCACCCGTTCCCTGTCCCTGGCATTGAGTGCATCCGGGAGGCGGGCGCCCGCGCGGCCGTCATAGATCCAGTCTGGCGCCGGCGCGACGTCCACCTCGCCAGGCCCCAGGCCCTCCGTCCAGGTGTAAGGGTGTCCGTTTGGGTGGATGGACGGCGGCAGAACAACGAGGCAGCCTTCGCCCAGCACTTCGCCCCATGGATGGCGTTGCTTCCGAACTGCCCCGGCAGCTCGGTAGAACAGGTGGCCCCTCCAGCGGCCGTCGCTGCCCTCGGACGAGTCGCCGCTTACCGTGGGAGTCAAAATCAGACTGGGGGGCACCTCGGCGCCGTGATCCACGTCGACGGCGACGATGCCACCGGACGGCTTGCCCATGATGGCGGCTATGCCACACTCGGGGTCGGCGGCGAACCACGCCAGGATCTCGGCGTCGGACGCTGGGCGCAGAGCTAACGGCTGCCACGACGGACGCCCGTTCTCCTTCGGCAGGAGGTCATAGTAGGGCTTCTTTGAGCGCGGCATCATCGGCACGAGCGCGAATCCCAAACGGGCCAGCGCCAGGGCTTCGGAGGCACGGGAGCGCGCGGGCAAGGGGAGGGACGCCGCTCGAAGGTCAAAGGCGGCGCTCATGCCGGCCGCCTCCGCGCCTTGGACGGCGTGGGCCAGCGAAGCAACTCCCGCTCAAGCGTCAAGGGATCAACGAAGATCCATAGGCCAATGGGAAGGAGCCGCTGAGGTTCGAACGGTGGGTGGTGGATTCGAACGGCTTCGTCCTCGAAGAACTCGCCGGTAGGCGCCTCCCACGAGAGCCAACCGCGCCGCGAGTCAAACAATTCTAGGCGCACCCAACCGACGTCCCGAAGGACGAGTTGGTGCAGAAGCGACTCGGAAAGCGCCCAACCCAGGGTCGGTCGGTGCAGCAGGTGTCGCCACCTGCGACGCCCAAGGAAATACGTTCGGCCGTCCGGTTCAGGCATCTGCACGAGAACGCCAGCTTTACGGCCGCCAACCCACAGGATTTCGGCACCGCTTAGCTCGTACAGGCCGGTTAGCCCAAACTCCCGAACCCTTGGCAGTTGCATGGACGCGGCTCGGTCGACTACACTTGCATTGGTCGCCGGGCCGCCTCCAGGACAGGCGGTCCTTTGCATTGGTTCGTGGTCTCCCTTCGTGTAACTGGCATTTGGACACGAAAAAACCGCCTCGCCGTGTGGCAGGCGGCTAGGTCGCCGTTTGGCGCGGCGGCAACCGAAGGCCGTGGGTACGGGCGTTCCTAGTTAGCGGTGGCTTCGGAGAGTCCGGCTAGTAACTGGTCGGGACTACCGAAGGCGACGGCCTCGGGGACGCCAAGCGCCGCCGCCGCCTTCTTGCGGTCGGATGGCGTTAGGTCCACACGGCCCGTCTCAGCCAGGCTTAGAAACATCTTGGGAACGCCGGAGATCCGGGCGAGGTCTGCCTGTGTCCAGCCGCGTGCTGCGCGCAGGACACGCAGGTTGGAAGGCTTCCTAGCGTCGTTGGAGTTTCGAACACGAACCTGCGACATCGTCTTTTCCTCCTATGCGGGCGCCTCGTGGTCGGACGCCCATTGACAACGAGCTGGACGCCTGGCGCCTGGCAGCAAGAAACGCGCGCCTCAAGTGCGCACGCTTCGCTGTCATTATACCACGCGGTTTGCGTGATACTGAAGCATTTCTTCAGTCGTTGCGTTAAACTCCCGTCGGCAGACGGCGACCTGGCCTTCTTCGCCTTCGTCGTGTGCCCTCGACCATCCGCACGCCGCCCTCCTCGAGCGTGCGCGCTTCGCGCTTAGTATATCACGCGTTTTTGCCAAACTGCAGAGGACTGCAGGTCATACCAAAGTCGTCGGTTCCGAGCGCTTCTTCGATAATGGCTTGCGCCGCTTTCGCCTCGAAGACCGCGCGCCGCCACCGGGGCAACACGGTTGGCAGCTTCTGGTCGCGGTGCAGTGGCTTTGCCCGTCGCGGCCAGGTAGCGCACCGACCGGGCGCAAGGTGTGCCCTAGCGCGGACGTGCGGCGAGGGGTCTTGACGGTGTGCTCCGCCATGGATGACTAGAGCCTAATGCCTCGAAACTCGGCTTCACTCACCTGGAACAGCCATGTATAGCCGCACTGGTCACAGAATTCGGGACGCAGAGGATATAGCGGGATGTCGTTGGGCTGCCATGTGTTGTCCTGTGGCCCGGTTGTCTTTACCAACCCGAAGAAACGAAACGGAGACTCGGGCACTGTGCGCTCGGTGTGGTGGCAGTTCGGGCACGGCTCGCATTGCGTTTTCTTCACGCCATCACCTCGCGGTTCCTTGGCTAAACACCCGCTCCATCGCCTCGCGGGTCGTATACCATCTTCGCCCCTGCCTCCAGAGAAGCCCTCCTGGGAACTCCTCGCGTCTTGCCAGAACGTCGGCGACGCGGGCCAGGCCAAAGTCGGCCAGTAGCTCACGGACGGGAACGCCGGCGCCGCGCTGCTCAGGATCCACGGGCTCGCCGTACCGCTCGACGAGCGCCGACCGCAGGACGAGCCACGTTCCGCCGCTTCGCCGTGCCGCCGCGCCGAAGTCGCCACGGTGGCAACTCTTTTGCAGGCCGGCATGAGACAGGCCCCAAAGGCGAGCAGCTTCGGCCACGCTCACCACTTCGTCCAGGCATTCGTCGGGGTTCATTGCATCACCGCCGCGATTGTATCATGCCTTGAAATTCAGGCAAGAAAGCGTGCGCCGGAACGCGCCCGCGCCCGGTGGACGTGGCATCGCTCATTCGCCCACTGATGGCCTGCAAGTTCGTTGCCTGGAATCTAAGGCACGGAGAGGATGGACTACGGTACGAGTCAGCACGGCAAGGAGGGCGGCTAAGTAGCGGCTCCCCTAGGCCGCCGTCCGCAGCGGACAAGTTCATGGTCCCAACCGCGTCCGCTGCGGACGGGAGCCCCGGAGGGCTCCGACAACGGGAGGGGTTACGGGTGAGCATTGCGGAGGCCATCAGGCCAGACGAAGCGGCACAGCTCATGGAAGCCCTGGCATCGCGTGTGTCGGTGCCGTACGAAGCCTTTGAGCAGGACCCCGGCGAGGAGGGGCTCAGCACCGCCCCAGCTGCGAATCTCGGGTTGGAAGGGTGGGTCCAGTACCGCGCCGAGACGGTCATGCGATTCTCCCGCCGCCGTCTAGCGGAGTTGGCGGACGAGATGTACGCAGCCATCAACGGAATGGAGGGAGCGTTCGGCATTCCCGCTAGTATGGCTGTCAAGCTCTCGATATTGGCCGGGGACCTTGCCGGCGAGGCCCAATCCTTGGCGGTGCAAACCTACCTCTACGGGTTCCGCGACGGCCGCGTGATCCGGCTCGTGTCCGACGTGCTCGGGACTGGCGCGATTCTCACAAGCTCCAACTCGTATGGCGATGCGCCGAAGATCAAGGCCCAGGCCGTGCTCCGCGAGTGCGACGACGCGGAAATGCGCGCCTTCTGGAAGCGCGCCGACGCCATGCGCAACGCCTCGCGTTTCGGAGTGACCGTGGAAGAACTCGCCAAGGCGTCCGACCTTAGCGCGGACCAGGTGCAGCGCCTCATCGCGCTGGCCGACACGCCGCAGGAGAAGCGCTGGAACGTGTGGGCGTCTGAGGGTAGGACGCTCATGTGCCCTGCCTGCAAGGACGCCTGATACGCCATGACGCGCACCGCGACGTTGACGCATCCTCTTTGGGCAAAGGCGAAGCCGTTGCTCCAAAGGGAGAACATTCGGGTCTTCGTCACAACACACGCACTCGCTAACTGCGACGCACGTCTCGTCATCCGCACCAGCGAGCCCAGGCACGGCATCATCCTGCTGCGGCCTGGAATGACCGACGCCGAGGCCATCAAAGCCATCCTGACCCTGTGGGCGCAGGAGTCATGGTTCGGCGCCATCTGCTTGTTTGCGTACCTGCGCCAGGAGGGGAGAAGGCGGCGCTCGCCGTCCTTTGCACGATGAGGCGTTGGCGGATGGCTAGGCCGCAATACCGGTAGCGTCACCACCAGTCACCCCGGCCGCACAATTGGCCGGGGCTTCTTGTTCCTCAAGACAGAAGTTGTCAGGAGGCAGTAAACTGATGGCGGGAGGGCGTCGCATGAAGCTTGCGCGAATCGTTGGGTGGATTGTAGCTCCGTTCGTCATGGTCATTGTTCAGTGGAAGGCCCTGGGGCGGTGGATGAAGGTCGCCGGTAGCGCCTGGGCCGGCACGGCGCTCGTGCTTTGGCTCACGATAATAGTTGCCGCTGCCTACACGTCCCCGCCGCAAGGCCGAACAGTACCTGCTGCAGCGGCCGGAACGACTGAGCATCAGACGGAGCCGCCGCAACCAACCGCCGCCCAGCTCGCGGCCAAGGCCGCCGCCGAAGCCGCAGCTAGGCGGAGGGCCAACGCACGGGCGCTTCTCAAGAAGTTGGAGGCACTTCCACAACTAGGGCAGCCAAAGACGTTTGGCGGTCTCAAGGTCACTGTGGACTCGCTGGTTGAGCGGCGAAGCATTGGGAACTCCGTTGTGGGTGCAACGGCCAACGGCATGTTCTGGCTCGTTCGTGTCAGTGTGGAAAACGTCGGATCCTCCCCGACGACGGTCACCGACGACCAATTCACCATTGAAACAGCGCCCCGTACCGGCGCGAAGGTAACGACCTACTCGGCCGATTCCGGCGACGAAATGTACCTCTCCAACGACCCGTTTCCTGTTCTGAGCTTGAACCCAGGTGTAACTGGCACCGGCGTTATTGTCTTTGACATGCCAACGGCCTTGGACAACGATGTGCATCAGTACATCCTCAACGTGAGCAGCGGCCTCTTTGGGCCGTCGCAGAACTTCTCTCTGCTGAAAGTACCCATGGGGCGGTGACGGTGGTGCCGGCGGCGGCGGCCCGCTCGTGCGCGGCAGGCCGCTTCGGTCCACCCCCCGCCACCCGTGGGGACTCGCCGGCATCGGCAGCCGGTGGCCGAGTGCGGCCAGTTACACGCCGCGCTAAGACAAAGGCCGGTGGTCGCCCAATCCAAGCACAACTCGCCGTCGTTGAGCGTTGCCGTCCAGCGACGCCGCTCGATAGCTTCGGTGCCGTGCAGGTGGCGGTTACCGCGTTCTCGACGAAGAAGTGAGCGGTGGGGCTCTCTTGCACCGTAGCCCCGGGGCGACGGTGCCATACAGCCACAATGCCACCAGACGCACAGAAACGGCCCTGGGAGCGTTCGAACCCCCAGGGACGATGGATTTACCATCCCGCCCACGAAACGCGCCTCAGAGAGGCGCTGTGTGCGTCTCCCTTGTCCGGTGCCGCACCGCCCACCGCAGCCTCCCCCACAGAATGCCACCAGACGCACAGAAACGCCCGCTGAGGGGCCTTTCCGCCCTGGACGTACTTTCATCGTCCCAGCCCCCCAAACGGGCCTCAGAGAGGCTTTATGAGGGCGCCCCAAACGCCGACGCGAGTGGGCGGGCGTCCACCGGCAACCCCCAGGCGCGGTACGGTTACACGTGCCGAGCTGCATGGCCGTGGCACGCTTGCGCACTCGTGGTGAGAAGTTTTATGTGAGGAACTTTGTGCGATGGCCGGTGGGGCATTTGCGGAATTCGAAATCTGGCGGCCGGGCATAACAGCGTTTTCAATCCGAGTTACCCAGGGGTATGCACTTCTGCATAGCAGATGGGCGCGCTAGCTACGCCTCTAAGGCCCAAAGAGAACTCAAGAGGTGGTCGAAGTTGTCGGACGGCATGTCGCCTTGTAGGTCGCTGCGCAGCTTGATGGCCTGGCGCAGGCCGTTCGTGACCGTCTCATGAGCCTTCACCACGGACATAGGAGGAGCCTTGCCGGCCGCCACGCAGTCTTCTATGTACCTTGTCAGACTTCGCTCCAACGTCGTGGTGCGCTCGATGTAGGCGCCGAGGCGGTCGAGGTCTGAGCGCTCGGACTCGACCTGGCGGGTGATGTCTTCGGCCTTCTCGAAGGCCACGGCTGCCAGGGCCTCGGTGACGTTCACATGGTCGTTGATGTGGCGCCGCACGCTCTCCCGGCTGATGTTGACGCCGCGCTCGCGCATCCATTGGGCAATCTGCTCCTGGCTGGCTCCGCGTGCCTTGAGGCGGTCCACGTCGGCACGGAGGCCGCTACGGCAGACCTTGCACCGTTCGGCGCCCCATACGCTGGTGGGGCCGCTGGTCAGGGCGTTCAGCTGCTCCTCGAGGGTCTTGGCCTTCTCGGCGAGGCGCTGGCGGATGTCGATGGGGTTCACGGGGCGCTGCCCTCGGCCTCGCTTGTTGTGGGTAGGGCTGTCTGCCATAGTTGCTCCTCCCTACTGCTCTCGGCCAAGGCGTCTGAGTGCCTCGGCCGCCTGTTCAAGTCGCCTGGCCTGCTCGGTCAGGCTGTCGCTTTTCCCAGGAGCGGCGCATGCTGGCCCTGGGCTTCGATGCCGGCGTAGCGGTAGTGGCCTTCGTAGAAGGCGCGGCGGTCGAGGATGCGCTTCACCTGCATGGCGAAGATGCGACCGCCCTTGGGTCCGGTGAAGCCTTCGGCGTTGAGGCGGTCGGCCAGGGCCTGGAGGCTGGCGTTGGGTTCGGCATCGCGCAGGGCGAACACACGTAGGACGAGACGGGCGGCGTCGGGGTCCACTTCCAGCGCCTTGGCGCCACGGCGGGCACGGTAGCCGGTGGGTGCGCCCCCGCCGCTGTAGCCACCACGCGCAGCCTTCTGACGGCGCCCGCCGGTCATGCGCTCGGCGATGCGGGCCTTCTCGAACTGGGCGAACGCGCCGATGATCTGGCGGAACAGGACGTTGGCGGGGTCGTTGCCACGGAACGGTTCGGCGGCGGACACCAGCTCGACTTCGGCCTTCAGCAGCTCCTTCTCAATCCAGAGCTGAGCCATGAGGTCTCGGGCCACACGGTCCATCTTGGCGACCACCACGACCTTGAACTCGTGCGCCTTGGCGGCGGCCAGAAGCGCCATGAGGCCAGGGCGGTCGAGCGTCCCACCGCTGATGCCGTCGTCCTCGTACCAGGCCACAAGCTCCAGACCCTGTGCCTTGGCGTACTCCTCGACCGCCTGCCGCTGGGCGGCGAGACCGAACTTGTCGTCACCGACCTGCCCCTCGGTGGACACCCGGAGATACGCCGCCGCCTTCGTCATCCCGCACTCGCCCCCTGCATATAACCGTTATTCTAATTTCGGTTATAGGGGGTCCGTGAGAGGGTGTCAATGGCCCCGGCACCATCGCCCCCTCCTGGCGGAAGGAACCCCGGCGAGGGGGCATGCTCCTCCCCAATTCGGCCGCGCCACCTACTGATGCGGTATCAGGCGGCCACGCCAGAAGGGCAGAAGGACGGACCAAACGAACCCTCGTGGCCGGCTGAGGCGGCACGGCATGGGCAGCTGAGTCTCGGGATTCGGTCGGCGGTCGCAGAACAGAAACCGCGTCGCAAAGCGATTTTCGCGCGCGTAGCTCAGCTGGTAGAGCAGCTGACTCTTAATCAGCGGGTCGTAGGTTCGAGCCCTACCGCGCGCACCACAATTCGCTTGATTCGCCCGGACCACGTTGGTGGTTGCGGGCTTTTGTGTTGCGCCCGGCGGCCCGGTGCAACCCCTGGGTCGAACCTTCTTCGCAACTCGCTCTGCCGGCCGTACGTGCAGCTTCAGGGGCGGGCGGTGACCATCGATCGGAAGGCGATCCGGCGGCGGGTGAGGCTGGACGGCAAGTACGTGTTGCGGACGAACACAGCCCTGAGCGGCCGACACCTGACCACGGACGACCTTGCCCGCATCCAGACCATCGTCCGCCACCAAGAACGTTACCTAAGCCGCACGCGCTGCCTCCTTACCGCCTCCCGCGCCTCCGGCTGCTCCAGACCCGTACCCATGCGCCCGAGCACATCTGCAATCTCTTCCAGCACATCCACGGCCGTTTCCGGTGGTAAACACTCTGACGCAAACCCGCGACCCTTTCGGTCGCCGGAGGAATGACTTTCCGTAGGCCAGCCATCCCTTCAAACCCCCGCAGATTTCGGTACGTCGTCGAACTCATCTTTACAGGTTGTCGCAATCGCATGCATACCCGCCGAAGGGCAGGCGATCCCAACTGGCATCGAGGTCGCGCTTCCGCGGACGGACCACCGCGCTCGGGATGATGGGTACGGTGGTCACTGTCCTCTTGGCTGTGACCACGGTCGTCACAGGGACGCAGGCCAAGGCGAGCCGGCGGGGGCCGGCGGTGCATGCTTGCTCGTCTCGGGTCGGGCATCAGGCGACGGCGCTTGCCGCTGCTTCCGCCACCGGATTCATGCCCTTTTCCTGTGCACCCGTTGCGGAGGAGGTCGATGCGTTCGGCGGGGCGCTCGCCGGCGGCTACGCGTTGGCGACGGCCGATGGCACCCTGCCCGCCGTGGTCGACGAACATGGCAACGCCTGGGTGGTGACTGGCAGTCCGGTGGGGCCTCACCCGCAGGCCCTGGAGCAGGTGTCGCCGTCGGGAACCCAGCTTTGGGTGGCATCGCTTCCGGCAACCGCAGGCCTGGTTGCCGGCGACTCCGAGGTGTTGGTACTCAAGGACTCCGATGGCGAGTACACGATCTTCGACACGCTCACCCACCGCATGTCGACGATCCGCCCTCCCGACTACCAGCAGGCACAGAACGGCGGGATCAACATCAACACGTCCGTTGGCGTGGTAGGTGCCTTCGCCGTCCTTGAGACCTCTGAGTACGCCGGCAACGGGGAGGGTGTGGCGACCCAGAACGGCACCGTCGAGGTGTACAACGCGAATGGAGCGCTGGTCCACCGGTTCCAACTGCCCCACAGGTCCCTGTCGGTCCAGCCAGACCAACCCGTTGACTCTGCACAGGTCGTGACCTACGGTTCGAACGCCTACGTTGTCTGGAACGACGCACCAGCCGGCAACCAGGCTGGGGTCTTCACGGTCACCGCCTCCGGCATGGTCCTGGGAAGTTTCAGCGTTCCGGTGGAAGTGACCGGGCAGGGCTCTGGCACCGTGCTGGCACTCCCGAGCGGCCACCTCTTCCTCACCAACCCGGCCACCGGCAAGTCGGCGCTCGTCTCCGTGAACAGCCGCGGAGTTCGGACGATCTGGCGCCGCACGGTGTACGGAGGTGCCCCGCGCTTCGGAGGCAATGACATTGTCACGGCGGGCAACACGCTTCGGGCGTATCGGCTGGTCGACGGCTCCTTGGCGTTCGAGGCCCGTCTGCGCGGTTTCTCCCTTCAACCCCTGGTCGCCGGTCCGTTCGGGGCGGTCGCCGAGGCGAAGTCGGTGCGCCAGGCGCCTGAGCTCGTGCTGGTCGACCCGGAGGGCAAGATCGTGTGGCGTCGCACGCTGAGAACGGGCCGGCTGTTCCCCCTGGCGGTAGACGCAGCGGGGAGTCCCGCCGTCTACCTCGGCCCCAACCTGCCCCTGGTGGTGTGGAAGTAGCCGCTTGGGCGTGCGGATCGGAGCCATCGGAACCGATGGGAAACGCCCCGGGCAGCCTGCGCCTGGGGCGCTACGGCGTTGCCGGGAAGCTCCCCCTCCACGCCTGGGTCGCCATCTGGACCGGATCCCAGGGGCTGCTGAGAGGCGGCGCATAGCTGAGGTCCAGGTCGCTCACGGCGTCGACGGACATGCCGTGGTAGAGGGCGACCGCCAGGACGTCGACCCGCTTGGCGACCTCGCTCGGGTGTCGCCCCAGGATCTGTCCACCCAGGAGGCGGCCCGACGCGCGGTCGGCCACGATGCGGATGTGAAGCGCCTGGGCGCCCGGGTAGTACGCCTTGTGGTCCCATGTCGTCAGCTCGGCCGTGGCCGCGTCCCAGCCCTCCAGGCGCGCCTCGGCCTCGCTCAGCCCGGTTCGACCGACCACCGTGTCGAACACCTTGACGACCTGGGTGCCCAGCGTGCCCTCGTACACCCGGCTCCCGCCGAGCGCATTCTCGCCCGCGATCCGGCCCTGCTTGTGCGCCGTGGTGCCGAGCGGCAGGTAGGTGGGGCGATGGAGCAGCCGGTGCCAGGTCTCCACGCAGTCGCCCGCCGCCCAGACGTTCGGTACCGGCGTCTGCATGCCGCGGGCGACGCGGATCGCCCCTCGGACGCCGAGCTCGAGCCCCAAACCCCGAGCGAGGTCGGTGACCGGCCTGACGCCCGCCACCACGAGGACCATGTCGGCGGTGCGGCTGAGCCCGCCCGCCGCCCGCACGCGCAGGCGCAGCCGGGTGCGTTCGATCGCCTCCACCCGGACGCTGGCGAGCACCTCCACGCCCTGGCGTCCCATGCGCTCCCCCAGGATCCCACCCAGCTCCGGGTCGACCGTCGGCAGCACGGCCGGCGCCTGCTCCATGAGCGTCACCGCCACGCCGCGCCTCGTCAGGGCGTCGGCCATCTCGCAGCCGATGTACCCAGCGCCGACGATCACCGCGCGCTCGGGGGCGCGGGTGGCGAGGAACGCGTCGATCGCGAGGGCGTCGTCAACGCCGTGCAAGAGGAAGACGCCCTCGTGATCGACCCCGGGGATGGGTGGGCGCACCGGCTGCGCCCCGGTGGCGATCACAAGGCGGTCGTACGGCACGTCGGCCTCCCCCTCGGGGCCGGCAGTGCGCACGGTCTGCGTACCGGGATCGACGGCAAGCGCCCGTGTGTTCGTACGAACGTTGATGCCGGCCGCGGCCAGCTCCTCCCGCGTGCGGTGCGCAAGGCTGTGCCAGTCGGTCACCTCCCCGCCGAGGAACATGGGCAGGCCGCAGATCGAGTAGTTCGGGTAGTCGTCCGCCAGCACCATGGTGGCTTCGACCGTCGGGTCGACTTCCCGCGC
>JAILZS010000056.1 GCA_023512375.1 Bacillota bacterium
GGCCGGCGACCCGCCCCCGCCGTCCCAGGTCGCCTAGGGCGGTCCCACCGGCGAACGAAGGGCGGAGGGGCGCATGGGCGAGGGGGGACGGCGTTGACGTTGACGGGGCAGGAGCTTGAGACGTTGGCGGAGGTATGCGGCCGCGACGGCGTGCTCGTAGGGGCGGAGGCGTGCGCGCCGTACGCGCGCGACTGGACGGGGGCGTTCGTCGGCCGCCCCGCCGCCGTGGTCCGGCCCGCCGATACCCGGACCGTCGCGGCCGTGCTCGCCTTCTGCTCGGCCCGAGGGCTGGCGGTCGTACCCCAGGGCGGACGGACGGGGCTCGTAGGGGCGGGGGCGCCGGCGGACGGGGAGATCGTCCTGTCGCTGGAACGCATGCGCGCCGTTCGCCGACTCGATTCCGAGGCGGGAGCCGTCGTGGTGGAGGCGGGCGCCACGCTGGCGGCGGTGGAGGAGGCGCTCGCCGACAGCGGCTGGCGCATGCCGGTCGACCTCGCCTCCCGCGGCAGCGCCCAGGTGGGAGGGCTGTTGGCCACGGCGGCCGGGGGCATGCGCCACGTGCGCGACGGCGCCCTCGCCGCCCGGGTGCGCGGCCTGGAGGTGGTGCTGGGAGACGGGAGGGTGCTCTCGAATCTCTCCACCTTGGAGAAGAACAACACCGGATACGCCTGGGCGCAGCTCTTCTGCGGCAGCGAGGGCACGCTGGGGGTGATCACCGCGGCGGCCATCGGCCTTGCCCGCCGGGCGGCGGCGGCGCGGGCCGCGTGGCTTGCGCTGGCGCGGCCTGACGTCCTGGCGGAAGCGGTGGACCTCGTCCAGCGGGCTGCTCTCGGCTTGGTGGCGGCGGTGGAGTTCGTCCACCCCACCGCCCTGGCCGCGCTCGCCGAGGCTCGGCCGGAGCTCCGACCACCCGTGGGCGACGCCCCCCTTCACCTCGTGGTCGAGGTGGAGGCGGCCGACGCCCCCGCCGCCGCCGCCGCGGCGGAGCGCCTGGCCGAGGAGGCGCTGGCCCGGGGCCTGGCCGACGACGCGGCCATCGCCCAGAGCGGGCGCGAGGTGCGCGACCTGTGGCAGGTGCGCGAAGCCCTGCCCGAGGCGATCGGCCGCCTGGGGCGGGTGCGCCGGTACGACGTGGCGGTGCCGGTGGGGCGCCTGGTCGACCTGGTGGAGGAGGTCTGCGCCGCGGTGGCGGCGCGGGGGCTTGCCGCCCGGCCGGTGGCCTTCGGTCACGCCGCCGAGGGGAACGTCCACCTCAACGCCATCCTGGGGGCGGGGTGGGAGGAGGCCATGGACGGCGTCCTCGACGAGCTCGTGTACGGGGCCGTCCTCGCCCGGGGCGGGACGATCAGCGCCGAGCACGGCATCGGCCGCCTCAAGCGCGACCGCCTCGCCCTCATGCGCACGCCCGAGGAGATCGCCTTCATGGCCGCCCTCAAGGCGGTGTGCGATCCGGCCGGCATCCTCAGCCCGGGACGCCTCCTGCCGGCATCCGCGCTGCCGCCGCGCCTTGAGGCAGGGGAGGGGGCGCATGGCCGTCCGGCAGGCGGGCCATCCTGATCGCCAGACGGGAGGGGGGACGGGATGACGCGCATCCCTGGCGACCTGCCCAACGAGGGCCGGGCGCGGGCCGAGGACCGCCGCAACACCCAGTCGCGGCCCACCCAAGAGGTGTTCCACCCCTACGCCATCGGCTCGGAGCTGGCCTGCCCGTCCTGCGGCAACCGGGTGGAGGTGCGGCAGGTGGGCGGGGGGGAGATCCGCTGCTGCGGCGCCGCCATGGACCGCGTGTCCGGGCCGGGCATCGGGTAGGAGGAGCGCGCAAGCGGGCCGGTCGCTCAGATCTCGGCCGCGGTGCGGTGGGCGCGACCGCGCAAGCGCACGCGGCCGTCCTCGCCCACAAGCCAGAACTCGGCCTGCCCGTCGTCCAGGGTCCGGCCCACCGCCTGGACGCGTTCGCCCGCAGCCACCGGGGCGACGAAGCGGCCGGAGAGGCCGGTGAGGTCGCGGCCGTCGGCCTCCGCCCACTCCTCTGCCAGGGCGGCCACGAGGGCGAGGGAGAGCATGCCGTGCGCCACCACGCCGCCCAGGCCGTAGGCGCGCGCGGCGGCGTCGTCCAGATGGATGGGGTTCGTGTCCCCGCTCGCGCGGGCGTAGGCGCGGATGGTCTCCCGGTCGAGGCGGTGGAGCGCGCCCCTGAGGTCGGCCGCGGCGGGGGGAGGATCGCCGCCTGGCGCGGCTCCCTCCCGCGGCGCGCTGTCCCCCGCAGGGGAGGAAGCCTCGGGCCGGGCGAGAAGGCGGCTGGTGAAGGCGAAGGGGCGGCGGCCGTCCGGCGCGACGCCCTCCGCCTCCCACGTGAGCACCCATGTGGCCGACTCCCCCTCGCCCCGCCGGCGGGCGCGCGCCAGGCCTCGCCCGATGCGCAGGGGTTCGCCGGCCCGTACGGGGCCGGCGAAGGTGAAGGTCTGCTCGGCGTGGATGAGGCCGCGCGTGGGAAAGGGGAACGCGTCCCCGGCCATGGCCAGGGCGAAGGCGTACGTGGGCGGGGCCACGCAGTCGGGGCCGCGGTGGGCGGCGTGGCTGTCCAGGGCGGCGGCGGCGAAGGCGGCGATGGCGTCGGCCGAGGGCGTGAGCGCCAGGTGGTCGCGACGGCCGGCGAAGGCGGCGTAGTCGATCATCGTGCCCTCCCGTGGCGGCGGTGTGCCCAGCCATTCCACGCCCTCCCCGCCGGCCCCTTCCCCCTGGAGGGCGCGGGAAGGCGTATACTGTGGGGCGGTGGGAAGCCGGCCGACGCCCGGCGGGCGTGCCAAGGGTTTTTGGGCGTTTTGTCCGGTTCGTCCCAGACGCGCATGGAGGAGGGAACCCCATGCCGACAGCGGGCTTCAAGGCCGGCCTCGAGGACGTGGTGGCCGGGGATTCGGGAATCTGCTTCATCGACGGGCGCGAGGGGCGCCTGGTGTACCGGGGATACGACATCCATGACCTGGTGGAGCACGACGCGTCGTTCGAGGAGGTGACCTACCTCCTGTGGCACGGGACGCTCCCGTCGCGCGACGAACTCGCCGCCTTCGACGGCGACCTGAGGCGGCAGCGCGAGGTGCCGGCCAAGGTCCTCGACGTCGTCACCACGGCGCCCCGCGGCGTGCACCCCATGGAGGTCCTGCGCACGGCGGTGTCGGCCCTGGGGATGTACGACCCGGACGGCGAAGACATGTCGACGGCGGCCAACGTGCGGAAGGCGACGCGCCTCGTGGCGCAGATGGCGACGCTCGTGGCGGCGATCGGGCGCGTACGGGAGGGCAAGGCCCCCGTCGCGCCCGATCCGACCCTCGACCACGCGGAGAACTTCCTGTACATGCTGTGGGAGAGGCGGCCGACGGCGCTCGAGGCGCGCGTGTTCCGGGCGGCCCTGGTCATGCACGCCGACCATGAGCTCAACGCCTCCACCTTCGCCGCCCGCGTCACCGCCGCCACCCTGTCGGACATCTACAGCGCCATCGTCTCCGCCATCGGCGCCTTGCGCGGGCCGCTGCACGGGGGCGCGAACGAGCAGGTCATGCGCATGCTCCTCGAGATCGGCTCGGTCGACCGGGCGGAGGAGTACATCACCCAGGCCCTGGCCGAGAAGCGCAAGATCATGGGCTTCGGCCACCGGGTGTACAAGACGGAGGACCCCCGCGCCACCCACCTGCGCCAGATGTCGCACGACGTGGGCGCCCAGGCGGGCGACACGCGCTGGTACGAGATCTCCCGCGTGGTGGAGCGCACCATGCTCGAGCAGAAGAAACTCTACCCGAACGTGGACTTCTACTCCGCTTCCACCTACTACATGATGGGGCTGCCCATCGACCTGTTCACGCCCATCTTCGCCGTCAGCCGCATCAGCGGCTGGAGCGCGCACGTGCTCGAGCAGTACGAGCACAACCGGATCATCCGCCCCCGGGCGGAGTACGTGGGGCCCGAACGCCTCACCTACGTGCCTTTGGCCCAGCGCTGACGGAGGGCGGCGGGCGTCGGCAAGGCCGGCGCCCGCCGTCTCACGATCCCGAACCGGCGGGGGGAAGGTCGTGCCCACGGTGGTCGAGCTGTACCGCGGCGGCTGGCGCGGCGGCACGGCGGCCTACCTGCGCACGCTCCTGCCGGCCCTGGAGGGGACGGGCTGGCACGCGGTGTATGCCGCCCCTTCCGGCGACGAGGGCCATAGGGTCTTGGCCGAGCGCGGCGTGGAGACGGCGGTCGTGCCCACGGCCGCGGCCCTGGCGGCGTTCGTGCGCCGGCGTGGGGCGCGGGTGGTGCACACGCACGGCGTGCGCATGAACCTCGTGGGGCGGGCGGTGGCCCGGGCAGGGGGCGCGGTCCAGGTAGTGACCGTGCACAGCCGCCTGGAGCAGGACTACGCTAGCCGCGTGCGCGCCCTGGCGGCCGCCGGGCTGTGGGGGCCGGGCGTGGGCGGGGCGGCCGCCGTCGTGGCCGTGTCCGAGGCGGTACGGCAGGACTTGCTGCGCCGCGGCCTGCCACCGGCGCGGGTGCACGTGGTGGAGAGCGGCGTCGAACCCCCGCCGCCGCCCTGGAGCCGCGCCGAGGCGGCGCGCGCCTTCGACCTCCCGGCCGATGCACTGGTGGGCGGCACGGTGGCTCGCCTGCATCCCGTCAAAGGGCTGGACGCGCTGGTCGACGCCCTCGCCCTCATGGCGCGCGACGCCTCCCTGGGGCCCTACGCCCACCTCTTCTTGGGGGAGGGGCCGGAGGGTGCACGCCTGCGGGCGCGGGCGGAGGCGGCGGGCGTGGGGGAGAGGGTCCGCTGGTTGGGCTACCGTACCGACGCCCGCGCCGTCGTGGGCGCGTTCGACGTGTTCGTCCTGCCCAGCCGGGCGGAGGGGTTCGGGCTCGCCGCCCTGGAGGCGATGGCGGCCGGGGTGCCGGTCGTGGCCACCGCGGTGGGGAACCTGCCCTCGCTCCTGGACGGCGGGCGCCTCGGGGTGCTGGTGCCGGTGGACGATCCGCCCGCCCTGGCGGCCGCGATGGCCGACCTCCTGCGCGATCCCCGGCGCCGGCGCGAGCTGGGGGAGGCTGGGCGGGCGCGCTACGCCCGAGACTACGCCCCCGAGGCGATGGCGGAGCGCACCGCCGCCGTGTTCGCCGCCGCCCTGGGCGGGCGTCCGGCCGGCTAGGGCCGGGACGCGGCGGGGCGGCGCTCGGCCAGGGCCAGGAGGAGGAAGACCGGCAGGACGAGCATGCGGCGGTAGCGCGCCGGCTCGCGCAAGAGGCGGTGCAGCCACTCCAGGCCCAGGCGCCGCATCCAGGCGGGGGCACGTGCGGTGCGGCCGGCGAGGACGTCGAAGCTGCCGCCCACGCCCATCCCGAGGCGGCAGCCGGTTTCGGCAAGGTGGGCGGAGAGCCAGTACTCCTGGGCGGGGCTGCCGAGAGCGAGGAACAGGACGCGGGCGCCGCTACGGCGCACGCGCTCGCACACCTCGGCGTCGCGGCCGCGGAAGTAGCCGTCCCCCGTGCCGGCCACGCGCAGGCCGGGAAAGCGCCGGACCAAGGCGTCGGCCGCCCGCTCGGCCACCCCGGGGGCCGCCCCCAGGAGGTAGACGGGCCAGCCCCGCCGCGCCGCCTCCTCGGCCACGGCCAGCATGAGGTCGATTCCGGTCACGCGTTCGCGCACCCGCCCGCCCCGAAGGCGCGAGGCAAGCACCACGCCCACGCCGTCGGGGACGCGCAACCCCGCCCCCTCCAGCACCGGCCGGAGGGACGGCTCGCGCCGGGCGCGCATCACCTTCTCCGGGTTGATGGCCACCGTGTACATGGGGGGGCGTTCGCCCGCCGCAGCGGCGCACGCCATCCGAAGGGCGGCGGCGGCGTCGACCGCGTCCACCGCGACCCCCAGGATGCGCTCCCCGTAGGGCGTGTCAGATCGACCAGTAGGTGAGGCCAAGGGCGGCCAGGCGCTCCCTCAGGCCGCGGTAGGCACCGCGCGTGTCGAGGACCAGGGCGCCCGGGGCGAGGGCGGCGAGGGGCGCCTCGTCCGCGAAGTCCATGCCCTCCTGGCGGGCGAGCACGAGCAGGACGTGGGCCCCCTCGGCCGCCTCCAGGGCGGTTTGGGCGGGGTAGGGGTGGTCGGGGTGGACGGCCGGGTCGAAGGCTCGCACCTCGCCCCCGCTCGCGGCCAGCTTGCGGGCGATCTCCATGGCTGGGCTGAAGCGGTCGTCGTTCGTGTAGTCCTTCATCGCCAGGCCCCAGATGCCGAACCGGGCCTGGGCGGGCGAGAGCCCGAGGCGGCGCACGTGGGCCAGGGCCACCTCCACCACCCGGTCAGGGACACGCCGGTTGGTCTCCCGCGCCGCCTCCAGCGTGGGCAGGGAGACGCCCACGCGCGCCGCCAGGGGGCGCAGGTAGTGCAGGGCGTACGGCACGCAGTAGCCGCCCACGCCCGGGCCCGGGTCGAGGAGGCGGACGCGCTTGTGCGTGTTGGCGAGGGCGATCACCTCCCGCACGTCTACCCCCGCCCCCTCGCACACGCGGGCGAGCTCCTGCACGATGGCGATGTTCACGTCCCGCTGCACGTTCTCCGCCACCTTGCTGAGCTCCGCCGCCAAGACGTGGTCCGCCACCTCGATGGGGGCGCGGGTGACGCGGGCGATGGCCTGGCGGGCGCGTTCGGCGCTCTGGCGCGTGACGCCCGCCACCACCGTGGGCATGGTGCGGAACTCCTCGAACGCCCGCCCCTCGGCGATGCGCTCGGGGCAGTAGGCGAGGTCGAAGTCCACCCCGGCCACGAGTCCGGAGCGCGCCTCCAGGATGGGGCGGGCGCGTTCCTCCGTCGTGCCCGGCACCACCGTCGCCCGCAGGATCACCACCTGGCCGCGGCGCAGCGCGCCGCCCACCGTCTCCAGGGCGGCCGTGAGGGGGCCGAAGTCGGGTTTCCCCCCGGGCACGGGGATGCCCACGGTGATGATGACGGTGTCGGCCTGGGAGACGGCCCACGCCCCGTCCAAGGTGGGGACGAAGCGGCCCAGCTCGCTCTGCTCGCGCAGGATCTCCTCGATGCCGCGCCCCTGGTAGCTCTCCTGATGGAGGCTCCGTCCCTGGCGCAGCTCCTCCACGAGGCCAGGCAAGACGTCGACCCCGTAGACGGTGCTGCCCTCCATGGCGAAGCTGAGCGACAGCGGCAGCCCCACGAACCCGAGGCCGAACACGGCCACGGTCGCCCCCGGAGCGGGCGCGTCGACAGCCGTCGACGGTGCCTGCGCCGCCGTCTCGACCGGCATCCCACCATTCCCCCCGCTCGACCGTACTCGGCGGCAGTATACCACGGGTGGGACGGGCGCCGGGGATGGCGGCGGGGCGGCGGTGGTAGGATGGTGGCCAGAGGCGGCACGCGAGGGGGGAGGGCGGCATGGGCGCGGCGGACCTCCTCGTCGCCGTGGTCGCCGTGGGCATTCTCATCTTCCTGCACGAGGCGGGCCACTTCGCCGTGGCGAAGGCGCTCGGCGTGCGGGTGAGGGCGTTCTCCATCGGCTTCGGGCCGGCGCTGGTGCGGGTGCGTCGGGGGGAGACCGCCTACCAGCTGTCGCTCGTGCCCTTCGGGGGCTACGTCATGTTCGACGACGCCCAGCCCCCCTCGCCTGCCGCCGACGCGCGCGCCTTCGAGGCGCAGAGCGCCGGCCGGCGCGCCCTCATCGCCGTCGCCGGCGTGGCGGCCAACCTGGTCGTGGCCTTGGGTGTGCTGGTCGCCCTGTACGGCGCCTACGGCCTGCCGACGGTCCAGGTGCGGGTGGCGTCGGTGGTGGCCCACAGCCCGGCCTCGGCCGCCGGCCTTCGGCCGGGGGACGTGCTCGTGCGCGTGGGCGGCGTCGCGGTGAGCCGCGACCCCGGCGCCATCCCTGCCGTCGTCGCCGCCCACGCCGACCGCCCCCTGGCGGTCGTCTTCCGCCGCGACGGCTCGCTTCACCGCGCCGAGGTGGTGCCGCGTCCCCAGGCTCCGGGCAAGCCGGCGCGCATGGGCGTCTACCTGCAGGAGAGCTTGGGCTACGGCGGCGCGGGCACGTGGTGGGCCCGTCTGGGCGCCGCCTGGCATAGCGCCGGCAGCATGCTCAGCCTGCTCTTGGTCGGCCTGGGCCAGCTGTTCACCGGCCAGGTCGCCCCCTCCCAGCTGGGCGGGCCGGTGCGCATCGTGGCCGAGACGTCCCAGGTGGCCGCCAGCGGCGCCCCCGCCCTCCTGTACTGGCTCGCCCTCCTCAGCGCCAACCTGGCGGTGCTCAATGCCATCCCCTTCCCCGGCCTGGACGGGGGCCGCCTCGCCTTCCTCCTGGGCGAGGTGCTGGCCCGGGGGCGGCGCAACGTGCGGGTGGAGCAGGCGATCAACCTCATCGGCCTGGTGGTGCTCATGCTGTTCATCGGTGCCCTCACGGTGCAGGATATCGCCCGCCTCCATCCGTAAAGGCACGGCGCGGCGACAGCCAGCCCAGGGGGGTGCGCGCCCTCCCTTGGCCCATGGGGTTATCGCGCAGGGCGCAGCGCACGAGATCTCGGTCCACCCCGGGCGAGGCGCCCAGGACGGCCGCCGCCAGGTCGTTGACGTCCACCACCGCCGCCATCGCCCCCACCGCCCGGGCGACCCGGCGGGCCACGGCGTCGGGGTCGTCGGGTGCCAGGACGACGTACTCGTCGTAAGGGGGGAGGGTGTCGGGGCCCGGCCCGTCGATCGCCCACACCCGGCTTCCGGCCACTCGGTAGAAGGCGCCGTGGCGGCCGCGCAGGCGGTCGACGGCGCCGGCCGCGCAGGCGCGCAGGATGCGCGCCGTCCCCACCTCCCTGAGGGCCATGGCCATGGTCTCGGGGCGGCGAAGCCCAAGACCGTGGGGGGTGGGGCGCACGGCCCGGCTCAGCAGGCGGGCGAGCGGACCCACGCGCACCTCCGCCAGGGGAACGAGACGCCCCTGACAGATCGAGACCAGCTTCTGCCCCAGTACGACCACGTCGCCGGCGCCCACCCGCCCGGCCAAGTAGTGCCGGGCCACGGCCACGAGATCCTCGCCCGGCCGGACGACGTGGGTGACCACAAGCCGGCGATCGACGCGCCGCCCCCGGCAGTCGACCGCCTCGAGCGGTACCAGCCAGCCGACGTCGGCGCCATCGCGTTCCATCGCAGACACGGCCTTTCGCCTCCAAGGGGCCCCCCCTCCCGTGGGCGGGGGCGGGGGCCCGCGCGGCCAGCCTATGGGGCGGGTGCGCGGGCGGTGCGGGCGGCGGCCTTGTCCGGCCGGCTAGGCCTGGTAGGATGGGCGCAACGGGAAGAGGACGGGAAGGGGCGTGGGGACGACGGCGGCGGGGGAGCGGCCGAGCTGGGACGAGTACTTCCTCACCATCGCCGACGCGGTGGCCCAACGCAGCACCTGCCTAAGGCGCCGGGTGGGGGCGGTGCTGGTAAGGGACCGGCGCATCCTCACCACGGGGTTCAACGGCGCCGTGCGCGGGCAACCGCACTGCCTGGACGTGGGCTGCGACCTTGAAGACGGGCACTGCGTGCGGGCCGTGCACGCGGAGATGAACGCCGTCGTCCAGGCGGCGCTGCACGGCGTATCCACCATGGGCGCCACCCTCTACTGCACGAGCTCCCCCTGCCACGCCTGCACGAAGGTCCTCCTCAACGCCGGGGTGCGCGAGGTGGTGTACCGGGATCCCTACGACGACCCCCGCGCCCGCGCCTTGTGGGCGGCGGCGGGCGTGGCCGTGCGCCGGGTGGCGGGGGAGGCGGCGCCGTGAGGCGCCGGCGCCGCGTGCGTCCCCGCCTGGCCGTCTTCGCCCTGGCGGCGGCGGCGCTCGTCCTGACGGCCACCCGCCACGCCCTCGCCCCCCCTGCCCCCGGGCGCGCCCGCCCGGCGCCGCGCTCGGCCACGGGTGCGGCCGTTCCCGCCGTCTGGCGCGTCGTCCCTGCGCCGCCTCCCCTGCCCGTCCCCCTGGAGGGGCTGGCGGCGGCGGCGGCCGGCGGTCGCCTGTACGCCGTGGGCGGCCTCGTGGCTGGCGCCTCCTCTACGGCGGCCGTGTACGGTTGGCGGCCGGGCGAGGGGAGGTGGCGACGCCTGGGCTCGCTTCCCGCCCCCCGCCACGACGGCGCGGCGGTGGCGGTTCGGGGCGGCGTGTGGTTCCTGGGCGGGGGCGTGGGTGACGTGAGCAGCGCCGACGCCGTCGCCCTCGTGCCTGAGGCGGGGGGGGTGCGCGTCCGTCCCCTGCCGCCCCTGCCCTCGCCCCGCTCCGACCTGGCGGCGGCTGCCTGGCGCGGCGGCGCCTTGGTGGTCGGAGGGTACGACGGGCAGACGTACGCGCGCTCGGTCCTGTTCCTCGCCCCGGGCGGACGGTGGCGCACGGTTGCCCGCCTGCCGGCCGGGGCGCGCTACGCCGCTGCCGCCGTGGTGGGCGACCGGCTGTACGTGTTCGGCGGGCTCGCGCCGTCGGGCCCGACGGATCGGGTGTGGGCCGTGGACCTAGGGAATGGGCGGGTGCGCGCCGCCGGCCGCCTGCCGGTCGCCGCCCTCTACCTCGCGGCCGTGACCTGGGAGGGCGAGGTCTACCTCCTGGGCGGGCGGACGGCGGCGGGCGACGTCGCCCACGTATGGCGCTTCGATCCGGCGACGGGGGCCTTCGCCCCCGCCGGCTCCCTTCCCGGGCCCCGGAGCTACGGCGCCGCCGCC
Source organism: Bacillota bacterium (assembly GCA_023512375.1). GTDB lineage: Bacteria > Bacillota > Sulfobacillia > JAJZYS01 > JAILZS01 > JAILZS01. Next base: position 10,692 of record JAILZS010000056.1, read on the forward strand.
CTCCTGGGCGGCCGGGTCGTCTACCTTGGGGGCGAGCAGGGGGGGAGCGCCCTGGCGGCGACGGCGGCCCTGGCGCCCGCGCCGGCGGGGAGGTGAGGGGCATGGCGGACGTGAACGTGCGGGCGGCCGAGGCATCGCCAGCCGACCTCGCTGCCGTGGCCCGCGTGGCGCACCGCACCTGGCCGGACGCCTATCGGGACCTCCTGCCGGCCGCGGTGGTGGAGGCCCACCTGGCCGCCGCCTACCGCCCGGAGGCGCTGGCCGACCGCATGCGCCTGGCGGGGGGCCTCTTCCTCCTGGCGGAGGCGGACGGGCAGTGCGTCGCCTTCTGCCAGGCGCAGAGGCGCCCCGCGGCCCCGGGCGAGGCCGATCTGTGGGCCATCTACGTCCTCCCGCAATGGCAGGGGCGGGGGGTCGGCGGCCGGCTCCTGCGCGCAGTCCTCGCCCCCTTGGCCGACTGCCGTATGCACGTGGCCCTGGCGGCGGGCAACGAGCGGGCGGCGCGCTTCTACGCCAGCCACGGCTTCGTGCCCGAGGGCGGCGGCTACCGCGCCCTGCTCGCCGGCCATCCGGTGGAGATGCGATCCATGGTGCGGGCGCCGCAGGCGCGAGGGGCGGACACCGGGTAGCAAGGAAGGGGGCGGGGAGGCATGCGGGTGTGGGTGTCGGGAGGCACGGGGTATGTGGGCGGCGCCGTGGTGGAGGCGCTAAGGGCGTCCGGCCACCGAGTGACACTCCTGTGCCACGAACGCCGGCCGGCACCTCGGGAAGGCGTCGCCTTGGTGGAGGGGGACGTGCGCCTCGAGGGGGCTTGGACAGAGAGCCTGGAGGGGCACGACGCCGTGGTGCACCTCGTGGCCATTCTGCGCGAGTGGGTGTCGCGCGGCGTCACGTTCGAGGCGCTCCACGTCGGCGCCACCCACCGCGTGCTGGCCGCCGCCCGGCGCGCGGGTGTGCGGCGGTTCGTGCACATGAGCGCCCTCGGCGTGGGGCGCTGCCGCGGTAGTCGTTACTTCGACACGAAGGCGCAGGCGGAGGAGGAGGTGCGCCGCTCGGGTCTTGCCTGGACGATCCTGCGCCCTTCCTTCGTGTTCGGCGACGCCTCCCCCTTCTTTGCCCTCGTGCGGCGGCTGGGGCGGGCGCCGCTCACGCCGGTGGTGGGCGCGGGGGACGTGCCCTTTCAGCCCGTTGCCCTGGAGGACGTGGCCACGGCCGTGGTGCGGGTCCTGGAGCGGTCCCTGAGCGTCGGCCAGGTGTACGAGATGGGCGGGCCCGACGTGGTCACGTACCGCCGCCTGCTCGACCTGGCGGCGGGCCGGCCGGTGCGCGCCCTCACCCTGCCGCCCGCCCTCGTGCGCTCCGTCGCCCGCCTGTTCGAGGCCTGGCCGGCCTTCCCCGTCACGGCCGACCAGGTGGCCATGCTGGGGTGCGCCAACGTAGCTGGGGACCGTCGCTGGCAGGAGGATCTGGGCATCGAGCCGGCCTCCTTCGTCGCCTGGGCGAACCTCTGGGCCCGCGGCCGGGCGGGCGGGCCCGACCGGCCGTAGCGGCGGCCGAACGCCGCCCCAGGGGATGCTAGCGCGCAGCCGAACCGTGCCGACGCGCCGCCGAGTGCGGGACGGCGTCCGCCTTGCCCACGGCGGCGGGCAACACCACCCACACGGCCGCCGCCCCCACGCCCATGCCGGCGAACGTGAGCACCAGGTTGATGCTGTGGGGCTTGGCGATGAACGTGGACAACCACCACACGAGGTAGCCGGCGAACACCATGACCGCCAGGCGCGCCGGCCCGAGGAGGGGGGAAACCGGCGCCGGGCGGTGGCCGCGCGCGAGGAGGGCCAGGCGCGCCCGGCCCATGTCCGCGCCCGCCGCCCCGGCCGCCGCCCCGGCCCAGAAGACGAACTCCAGGGGCGGAAAGGCGCTGCCGGCCAGTCCCGCGAACATGCCGATGGTCCACAGCCCACTCGCCATCACGGCGAGGGCGGCGTTGCGCTCGCTCGTGAGGTAGGGGGCGACGGCCTGGGCGGCCAACTCGCCGGCCGCGCCCGACGCCACGAGCAGGCCGAGGGCGAGGGCGGTGAACTCCATGTGCACGACGATCTTGTAGACGGCGAGGGCGAACAGGACCTGGAAGGCGACGGTGACGGCGTCGGAGACCGCGGCGGAGCGGCGGATCCCGGCCTCGCCCAGGACGACGCGGTGGGCCCAGGCCGCCAACGCCTCCAGGGGAGGGGGAAGGGGGCGGTCGGGAAGGGCGGCGAGGGGACGGGCGGAGGCGGCCGCTTCCCGCGCCCCCTCGGGCTGGCCGACCAAGGCGATGGCGGCGTACAGCAGGGCGAGAAGGGCGAAGGCCGCCGTGCCGCCCGTCGCCGTCAGCAGGAGCATAGCGAGGACGGCGGCGAAGGCGCTCAGGTCAAGGCGGGGGGCGGAGTCGGCGACGGGAAGGCGGGGTGAGAACGGGAAGCTGCGCGCCGGCAGGGGCCGGACGCCGCCCGCGAGGTAGCCGGCGCCGAGGGCGCTCAGGGCCACCGCCACCGCCTCGAGGGCGGTGCCCGCGGGCAGGAGATCGAGGGCGGCCGCCGTGGCGGCCATGAGGAGGGCGAGCGCCAGGAGGCGGGGGCGCATGCGCGCGGGCGGCACCCCTCCCCGGCGCACGGCCAGGTCGTTGCCCGCTCCCAGCGCGGCCACAGCCGCGGCGGCGTACGCCGCCTTGAGGGTGAGGGCCATGAGCGAGTGGAAGGCGCCCATGAGGAACCACGGGTAGGCCACGAGGAGGAGGACGTCCGCCACGGCGGCGAGGGCGGCGGTGGCGTCGCCGGCCAGCCCCTCCCCGGCGGGGCGGACCCGGCGCAACGCCCGCGCCCCCCTATCCATGCGAGGGAACGAAGACGGCGAGGAGGACGACGGGGATGTGGCGGTTGGAGGTCACGGCCGTACCCACCGCGGCTCCCACGGCGGCGGCTCGCGCCGCTGCCACCGCGCTCAGGGTGCTGAGCGGGACCGACTGCATGAGCGTTCCCACCACCTCGTGCGCCAGGTTGGGCAGGGGGGCGCTGTCGCCGTGGGCGAGAAAGGGCGTGAACTCCGACATCTGGGGGGCGGCCACCAGCGCCAGGCGCCACCCGTGCGGGACGGGCGGCCGGTAGGCGCCGCGCTCGTAGTCCGCGTAACGGGCCAGGACATCTTCGGCGACGGCGTCGGCCCAGGCGGGGGCGGTCACGGCGGGGTCGGCGGCGGGGACCGACTGCGCCAGCGCCGCCGCCACATCCTGCGCTAAGGCGTCGGGCTTGAGACCGAGGGAGGGAGGGCTGCCCACGACCCACAGGGCGACCGCCATGACGGCCAGCGCGGCCGCGAGGAGGACCCGCGCCGGCGCCACGAGCGCGCTCCCCAGCCGGGGAAGGGGGTAGCGCACCGCCCACGCCGCCGCCGCGAGCGCGCCCAGGGCCACGGCGCCGCCCGACAGGAGGTGGACCCAGAACTCCCACGCCGCGTACGGTGCGGCCTGCGTGAACAACGCCGCCGGCAAGGCCATCCCCTTTCCCCGCCCGGGGGGCGTCGATCGTCTGTTCCAGGGGTTCGTGACCCGCGCCCCGTCCCCTGCGCCGGGGCGGGCGAGGAGGGGTGGGGGCCGAGCGCGAACCAGGGCGCGGGAGGTGGAAGGGTGCTGGTCTTCGCCTGCATCGCGCCCCACGGGTCCGAGTGCGTGGAGTCGCTTGGCGCCCCGGCCCGCTCCCGCGCCGCCGCCACGCGCGAGGCCATGGGCCGGCTCGCGGCACAGGCGCGCAGCGCCGCGGTGGAGACGTGGCTGGTGGTGACGCCGCACGCCGTGCGGGTGGAAGGCGCGATGGCCATATCGGACACGGAGCGGGCCGAGGGGCGCGTGGAGGCCGCGGGTCCCGAGGGCCGCCCCCTCGCCTGGGAGGCGGCGGTGGACCGGGGGCTTGCCCGCACCTTGGCGGAACGCGCCCGGGCGCGGGGCGTGACCACGGCGTTGGTGGGTTACGGCGCCTCGTCGGGGCCGGGCAGCGTCTACCCCATGGACTGGGGGGCGATCATCCCGCTCAGCCACCTGGCGGGGGAGGGCGCGCGCGTGGTCCTGGCGGTCCCGTCCCGCGCCCTGGCGTGGGAGGACATGGTGCGATTCGGGGAGGCGGCGGCCGAGGCGGCGGCGGCGAGCGGCGTCCGCGTCGGCCTGGTGGCGAGCGCCGACCTGGCCCACGCCCACTCCGCCGACGGCCCCTACGGATACGACGAGGCGGCGGCGGTCTACGACCACGCGGTGCGGGAGGCGGTGGAGGCGGGCGATCTTTTGCGCCTGTTGGCGATCGACCCCCACCTGGTGGCGGCGGCCCGGCCCGAGGGCCAATGGCAGATCCTGGTGTTGGCGGGGGCGTTGGCCCGGCGGCCCATGCGCCCCGTCCTCCTGTCGTATGAGGTGCCCACGTACTTTGGCATGCTCTGCGCCCAGTGCGTGGAGGCGTGACGGACGCTCGAGGGCACCCGTCCACCCCTATGCCGCCGCCCGCCCGCCGATGCGGGACTCTCTTCAGTCCGCCAGGTGCCCTACCCAAGGGGGCTCCACCGCATAGCGGCGCAGCCGCTCCGGCACCACCTTGTATCCCAGGCCGCTGGCGGCGGGCACCGGGATGCGCCCGTCCGTCACCACGACCGGCGGTTCGATGAGGTCGAGGTCCCAGTAGCGCTCGCTCCCGGCTGTATCGCCCGGCATGGTGAACTCGGGCCGGGAGGCGACGGCGACGTTGACCGCGCGCCCTACGCCGGTCTCCAACATGCCGCCGCACCATAGGGCGATGCCGTGCTCCCGCGCCACCTCGCACAGGCGGAGCGTCTCCGCCAGGCCGCCCACCCGCCCTACCTTCACGTTGATCACCCGTGCCGCCCCCAGGTGGGCCACGAGGCGGGCGTCGGCGGCGCCGTGCACCGACTCGTCCAAGCACACGGCGGTCTCCATGCGGCGGGCCAGCTCGGCGTGTAGGAGGAGCTCGTCCTCTGGGAACGGTTGCTCGATGTAGTCGAGGCGGAAGCGGTCCCAGGTGGCCAGGCGCCCGAGGTCGTCGGCCCGATAGGCGGTGTTCGCGTCCACCGTGAGGGCGATGTCGGGGAAGGCGGCGCGCACCTCGCCCAGCGGCACCTCGTCCCAGCCCGGCTTCACCTTGAGCTTGATGCGCCGGTAACCCTGGCCCACATGGCGCTCCACCTGGGAGAGGAGGGTGTCCACGTCGGGCTCGATGCCAAGGCTCACCCCCACCTCGACGCTCTCCTTCGTGCCTCCGAGCAGCCGGGCCAGGGGAAGGCCGCGCTCCTGGGCCATCAGATCCCACACGGCGCACTCCAGCGCCGATTTGGCCATCCGGTTGCCGTGCACCGGGGCGAGCAGGCGGGCGACGTCCTCCGGCTCGCGCAGCTCGGCTCCCGCCAGACGGGGTAAGAGGTGTTGGACGAGGACGGCGCGCGCCCCGTCGAGCGTTTCCTCGTTGTACACCGGCGCCTCCATGGCGACGCACTCGCCATAGCCCACTCGCTCGCCCGCGCGCACCTCGACGATGTCCAGGCGGCGGTGGGTCTCCACTCCGAAGCTCGTCTCGAAACGGAACCTGAGCGGCATGTGCAGGCGATGGATGCGGACCTCGGTGAGCTTCATGCGGCTTGCGCCCCGTTGTTCCGGGCGGCGGCGACCGCCGCGGCCGCCGGGGGCTCGACTCCTTCCTGGCCGTGGATTCGCCCCGTGGGGGCGGCGGCGGGGCGAAGTCGCGGCTCCGCCCCCGGCCCAGCGTTCACCGCCCCGGCCGCCGCCCCCTGCCGGGCGTAGGGCGCCCGGCGACCGGTCAGTCGCCGGCGCGCATGGCGGCGCGGAACTCGCGCACGGCGTCCTGGATGGCGCGGATCGAGCGGTGGATCACCGGGTGTACGCTCTCCGGGGGCGAGCAGAACATCTCCACCGTGGCCAGAACCCCTCGCCCGTCGAGGAGAACCTTGACGACCTTCATCCGCGTTGTGACCGCGAATGCGGCCCGCTCTGCCCGGGTTCGCTCCTCTTCGGTCTCCAAGGGCCAGAAGTTCGGGTAGATGAGGCGGAAGAACTCCTCGTCCTCGTCCAGCAGGATGTAGTAG
>JAILZS010000057.1 GCA_023512375.1 Bacillota bacterium
AGGTAGAACTGGTCCGCATCCTGTGCCAGGCCCATCGGCTGGGCGAGGGAGACCTCGGGGCCGACCTCGCCGTCACCGCCCGTGCCGCCGCCCGCAAAGACCGAAACCTCGCCGTTCGTCTCCCGCGCCATAATCCGGTTGTTGCCAGTGTCGGAGACGAAAAGGGTGCCGTCGCGTTCGACCACGATCCCCGTTGGGCTCTTGAGGTTGCCCAACAACGTCGAGATCGTCCCGTCTACGGTTACGCGACGGACGCGGTCGTTGCCGGTATCGGCGATGTAGAGGATCCCGTTTGCGTCCACGAAGACGCCGGCGGGGGCGTTGAGCTGCGCCTGCGTCGCCGGCCCGCCGTCGCCTGAGAAGCCGGGCGTGCCCGTCCCGGCCACCGTGGTGATACTACCGGTGCCGACGGCGATGCTCCGGATGCGATGGTGCCCCGTGTCGGCGATGTAGAGGTTACCGGCGTTGTCGCGGGCGATCGCCAGCGGAGGCGCGGCGGAAGGGAGCGATGCCTGATGCTGGCGCCGCGGCGGGTCGCGCACCGCAAGCAGATGCGCGGGCGCATGAAGGGCGCCGCCACGCGCGGCACGCGGGTGACGCATGGCGAGTACGGGCTCATGGCCCTGGAGCCGGCGTGGATCACGGACCGTCAGATCGAGGCGGCGCGCGTCGCCATCACCCGCCACATCCGGCGGGGCGGCAGGGTGTGGATCACCATCTTCCCCGACAAGCCGGTGACGAAGAAGCCGGCCGAGACCCGGATGGGGAGCGGGAAGGGGTCGCCCGAGTTCTGGGTGGCCGTGGTGCGGCCCGGACGCATCATGTTCGAGATGGCGGGCGTGAGCGAGGAGGTGGCGGCGGAGGCCATGCGCCTCGCGGCGCACAAGCTGCCGATCCGCACCCGCTTCGTGCGGCGCGAGGAGGGGGAGGGAGCGACGCAATGAAGGCGAGCGACCTGCGCAAGGAGGAGGACCAGAGCCTGCGCGAGCGTCTGGCGGCCCTCAAGACGGAGCTCTTCCGCCTGCGCTTCCAGGCCGCCACCGGCCAGCTCGACAAGCCGTCGCGCATCCGCGAGGTGCGGCGGGACATCGCCCGGGTGGAGACCATCCTGCGCCAGCACGAACTGGGCATCCCGGGTTGAGGCGGATTGGGGGGAGACGGACGTGGCCACGGGTGAGCAGGCGACCGCGCCGCCGGGGCGCAAGACGATGATCGGTCGGGTCGTGAGCGACAAGATGGACAAGACGGTGGTGGTAGCGGTCGAGCGCATCACCGCTCATCCCCTGTACAAGAAGCGCCTGCGCCGCACGAATCGGTACAAGGCGCACAACCCGGACAACCGGGCGAGAAGCGGCGACTGGGTGCGGATCGTCGAGACCCGGCCGCTGTCGAAGGAGAAGCGCTGGCGGGTGCTCGAGATCCTCGGGCCCGGCGGCACGCCCGCGGGGGAGGCGACAGGGCGGTGATCCAGAGCCAGACCCGTCTGGCGGTGGCGGACAACACGGGCGCGAAGGAGATCATGTGCATCCAGGTGCTGGGCGGCTCCTACCGCCGCTACGGCCGGGTGGGCGACGTGATCGTGGCCTCCGTGAAGGAAGCCAGCCCCGGCGGCGTGGTGAAGAAGGGCGACGTCGTGCGGGCGGTCATCGTGCGCACGCGCCGGCCGGTGCGGCGGGCCGACGGGACGGTGATCCGCTTCGACGACAACGCCGCCGTCATCCTGCGGGACGAACACGAGCCGCGCGGCACGCGCATCTTCGGACCGGTGGCGCGGGAGCTACGGGAGCGCGAGTTCATGCGCATCCTCTCCCTCGCTCCCGAGGTCCTCTAGGGGGGTAGGCGATGCACATTCGCCGCGGCGACACGGTGCTCGTCCTGACCGGCAAGGACCGGGGTCTGCGGGGGAAGGTGGTGCGCGCCCTCCCCAAGGAGAACCGGGCGGTGGTGGAGGGCGTGAACAAGGTGAAGCGGCACCAGAAGCCGACGCCCTCCAACCCGCAGGGCGGCATCATCACGCGGGAGGCGCCCATCCACGCCTCCAACCTGATGCTCGTGTGCCCCCATTGCCACAAGCCGACGCGCATCGCCCACCGGGTGGACGAACAGGGCAACCGCACCCGCGCCTGCAAACGGTGCGGCGCGGTCGTGGACGCCAAGTAGGCGGGGAGGACGGCATGCTCAAGGAACGGTACGAGACCGAGGTGCGCCCGCGCCTGATGGAGCGGTTCGGGTACAAGAACCCCATGCAGGTCCCGCGCCTGCACAAGATCGTGGTGAACATGGGCGTGGGCGACGCCGTGCAGAACCCCCGCGCCCTGGACGCGGCCCTGCGGGACATGGCGGCGATCACAGGCCAGAAGGGCATGGTCACGCGGGCCAAGAAGTCCGTCGCCTCGTTCAAGATCCGCGCCGGCATGCCCATTGGGGCCATGGTGACCCTGCGCGGGCGGCGCATGTGGGACTTCCTGGAGCGCCTCATCACCTTCGCCCTGCCGCGGGTACGCGATTTCCACGGCCTTTCGCCGAAGGGATTCGACGGCCGGGGCAACTACAGCCTCGGCCTCAAGGAGCAGCTTATCTTCCCGGAAATCAACTACGACGAGGTAGAGAAGATCCGGGGAATGGACGTGACGATCGTCACCACCGCCCGCACGGACGAGGAGGGGCGCGAGTTCCTGCGCCTGCTCGGCGTGCCGTTGCGCGACTAGAAAGGGGGAAGGAAGGGCGCATGGCCAAGAAGTCGCTGATCATCCGCAGCCGCCGGCCCCAGAAGTTCCGGGTGCGCATCCGCCACCGCTGCCGGCTGTGCGGCCGAAGCGGCGCCTATTTGCGGCGGTTCGGGCTGTGCCGGCACTGCTTCCGCACCCTGGCGCACCGGGGCGAGATTCCGGGCGTCACCAAGGCCAGCTGGTAGGGGGGAAGGACCGTGACCACAGACCCGATCGCGGACATGCTGACGCGCATCCGCAACGCCGTCGACGTCCGCCACGAGCGCGTGGAGATGCCCGCCTCCAAGGCCAAGGCCGCCATCGCCGCCGTCCTCCGCCAGGAGGGCTACATCCGCGACTTCGAGACGGTGCAGGACGCCAAGGGGCATGCCGTGCTGCGCATCCACCTGAAGTACTCGAAGGACCGGACGCGGGAGCGGGCGATCACGGGCATCCGCCGGATCTCCCGCCCCGGGCTCAGGGTGTATGCGAAGAGGGAGCAGGTGCCGCGCGTCATGGGCGGTCTGGGCGTGGCCGTGGTGTCCACGTCGCAGGGGATCCTGAGCGACCGGGAGGCGCGCCGCCGCGGCCTGGGCGGCGAGGTCCTCCTGTACGTGTGGTGAGGTGAGGGCGATGTCGCGGATCGGGCGCCAACCGGTCGAGATCCCCGGCGGCGTGGAGGTGCGCCTGGAGGGCAACCGCCTGGCCGTCAAGGGGCCGCGCGGCGAGCTTGTGCGCGACCTGCACCCCGCCATGCGCGTCCGGGTGGAGGAGGGCGCGGTGCGCGTGGAGAGGCCCGACGATACCGGGCCCAGCCGCAGCCTGCACGGCCTGACGCGCACCCTCATCGCCAACATGGTGGAGGGCGTGTCGAAGGGGTTCGAGAAGGCCCTGGAGCTGCAGGGGGTCGGCTACCGCGCCGCCAAGAGCGGCTCTCGCCTGGTGCTCACGGTGGGCTACTCGCACCCGGTGGAGATGACCCCGCCGGAAGGCGTGACGGTGGAGGTGCCGGCGCCTGGCACGATCCTCGTGCGGGGGGCCAACAAGGAGGCCGTGGGCGAATTCGCGGCCAAGGTGCGCAGCGTGCGCCCGCCCGAGCCCTACAAGGGAAAGGGCATCCGCTACCGCGGGGAGCAGGTGCGGCGCAAGGTCGGCAAGACGGGCAAGAAGTAGCGGAGGGGGAGAGCGTTGGTCACGCCATACGATCGCCGGGCGGCGCGGGAGAAGCGGCATCGCCGCGTGCGCAGGCGGGTGTTCGGGACGCCGGAGAGGCCGCGCCTTACGGTCTTCCGCTCGAACCGGCACATCTACGCCCAGCTCGTGGACGACGACGCCGGGCGGACCCTGGCGGCCGCCTCCACCGTCGAGGCGGAGATCCGCGAGCGGACACGGGACATGCGCCCGCTGGAGGCGGCGCGCGTCGTGGGCGAGGCCGCCGCCCAGCGCGCCCTGGCCAAGGGGATCCGCAAGGCCGTGTTCGACCGGGGCGGGTACCTGTACCACGGCTGCGTCGCCGCGCTGGCCGAGGGGGCGCGCGGCGCGGGGCTCGAATTCTAGCGAAGGCGCGCGAGCAAGGGGGGAGTCGAGATGCCGCCGCAGAGGCGCGAGGGCGAGCGGGGCGGCCGCCGCGGGCGCGAGGAGCGCGAGCAGGAGTTCCAGGAGAAGGTCGTGTCGATCAACCGGGTGGCCAAGGTCGTGAAGGGAGGCCGGCGCTTCAGCTTCTCGGTCGTGGTCGTCGTGGGGGATCAGAAGGGACGGGTCGGCGTCGGCCTGGGCAAGGCGCAGGAGATCCCCGACGCCATCCAAAAGGGGATCGAGAGTGCCAAGAAGCACCTCATGCACGTGCCGCTGCGCAAGACGACGATCCCGCACGAGAGCCTGGGGCGGTTCGCCGCCAGCCGGGTGCTCATCAAGCCGGCGCCGGCCGGGACGGGCGTGATCGCCGGCGGAGGCGTACGGGCCGTGCTCGAGCTGGCGGGCGTCAAGGACGTGGTCTCCAAGTCCCTCGGTTCGTCGAATCCCAACAACGTGGTTCTGGCCACCATGCAGGCCCTGCGCCAGCTGCAGAGCCCGGAGCAGGTCGCCAACCGGCGCGGCCTGCCCGTGCAGGCCATCCTCTAGGAGGTGCGGGCGTGAAGGTGCGCGTCACCCTCGTCCACAGCCCGATCGGCGGCCAGGAGGTCCACCGCGCCACGCTCCGGTCGCTGGGGCTCAGGCGGATCGGGAGCTCGCGGGTGCACGAGGCGTCGCCGACGTTGGACGGCATGCTCCGGCGCGTGCGCCACCTGGTTCGGGTGGAGCCGGCCGAGGGGGGGCAGGAAGGGTGAACCTGAGCGACCTGAGGCCGGCGCCCGGCAGCCGCCGGCGCCGCAAGCGGTTGGGTCGGGGCATCGGCTCGGGCTTGGGCAAGACGTCCGGCAAGGGCCATAAGGGCCAGAAGGCGCGCAGCGGGGGCGGCGTGCGGCCGGGGTTCGAGGGCGGCCAGATGCCGCTCGTGCGCCGCATCCCCAAGCAGGGATTCACGCCGCCGCGCCGCCGGCGCTTCGCTGAGGTGAACCTCGAGGCGCTGGCGCATTTCGAGGCCGGCACGGTGGTGACGCCCGACCTCCTCGTAAGCGAGGGGATCATCCACGGCGCCGAGGCAAGACGGGTGAAGATTCTCGGCCGATTGGACGAGGGGAGCGCGCTCGCTGCCCTCACCGTGCGCGCCCACGCCTTCTCCCGGGCGGCGCGGGCCGCCATCGAGGGCGCGGGCGGCAGCGTCGAGGTGGTGTGATGGCCGCCTCGCTCGCCCAGATGGCCGCCGCCCGCGACGTATTGCGCAAGGTCCTGTTCACGGCCGGGATCCTCGCCGTCTACCGCCTGGGGAGCGCGGTCCCCATCCCCGGCGTCAACGACGCGGTGGTGCGGCAGGCGTTCGCGTCGGGGGAGATCTTCGGCTTTCTCAACCTGTTCTCGGGCGGCGCGTTCTTCGCCTTCTCCGTCTTCGCCCTCGGCATCATGCCCTACATCAACGCTTCGATCATTTTCCAGGTCCTCACCCCCGTCATCCCCCGCCTGGAGGAGCTCGCCAAGGAGGGCACGGAGGGCCAGAAGAAGATCGCCGAATGGACGCGCTATGCGACGGTGGCGCTGGCGCTGCTTCAGGCCACGGGGCTGGTGTTCGTGGCCTTGGCGCGCATCGCCCCGGGCGGGGGGGCGTTCACGGTGCCCGGGGTGGGGGAGAGGATCCTCGTCGTGCTCACGCTCACGGCGGGGGCGACGTTCCTCATGTGGCTTGGGGAGCTCATCAACGAGAGCGGGGTCGGCAACGGGATCAGCCTCATCATCTTCGCCGGCATCATCGCCCGCCTGCCGGAGGGCATCATCAACCTCGTCAAGCTGGTGCTCGTCCACGCCCTGAGCTACCCGGCGTTCGCCGTCGTCCTCCTCGGCGCGGTGGCCATCGTCGCCTTCGTGGTGTTCATCCAGGAGGGGGAACGCCGGGTCCCGGTCCAGTACCCCAAGCGGGTGGTGGGCCGGCGTGTGTACGGCGGGCAGACCTCGTACATCCCCATGAAGGTGAACGCCGCCGGCGTCATCCCGGTCATCTTCGCCATCTCCATCCTCACGCTGCCGCTCACCGTGGCATCGTATTGGAACACCCCGTTCATGCGGTCGGTGGCCAACTTCCTCCAGTTCGGCACCTGGGCCAACCTCGTGCTGCAGTTCGTCCTCGTGGTGGCGTTTACGTTCTACTACGCGGCCGTCGTCTTCAAGCCCGACGACGTAGCCGACAACCTGCGCAAGCAGGGCGGCTTCATCCCGGGCTTTCGGCCGGGCCGGCCCACCGCCCAGTACCTGGAGCGGGTCTCGCTCCACCTCACCACGGTGGGCGCCGTCTTCCTCGCCCTCATCACCGTGCTGCCCCTCGGGGTGGTGAGCCTCACGCACCTGCAAAACCTGTACTTCGGCGGTACGTCGCTCCTCATCGTCGTGGGCGTGGGCCTCGACACCCTCAAGCAGGTACAGGCCCAGCTTCTCATGCGGCAGTACTCGGGCTTCTTGCGCACCTAAGGGAGAGGGGGAGAGTCATGGCTGCCATCCGCATCGTCCTCATGGGGCCGCCCGGCGCCGGCAAGGGCACGCAGGCGGCTCGCTTGGCGGCGGCGCACGGCGCACTCCACCTGGCGACAGGCGATATCCTGCGGGAGGCGCTGAAGAGCGACACGCCCCTGGGCAGGGAGGCGCGCCGGTACGTCGACAGCGGTACGCTGGTGCCCGACCGCGTGGTGCTCGCCCTCGTGGAGGAGCGCCTGCGCGCCGGGGGTGCGGGGCAGGGGTTCGTGCTCGACGGCTTCCCCCGCACCGTTCCCCAGGCGGAGGGTCTCGACATCCTCCTGGACGGCCTGGGCGCCCCGCTCGACGGCGTGCTTGTCCTCGACGTCCCCGACGAGGTGGTGGTCGAACGCCTGGGCGGCCGGCGCACCTGCCCGGCCTGCGGCGCCGTGTACGGGCCGGAGGGGCGAAGCGAGCGGGTGGAGGAGGACCGCTGCGACCGCTGCGGCGCGCCGCTCGAGGTGCGCTCCGACGACCGCCCTGAGACGATCCGGCGCCGCCTCGAGGTGTACCGGGAGCAGACACGGCCCGTGGTGGTGCACTACGAGCTTAGGGGGCTGGCGCGGCGCGTGGACGGTGTCGGCGGGCGGGATGAGGTGACCGCCCGCCTGGAGGAGGCGCTTTCGGGGCTCCTCCCCCCGACCGCCGTCCAGGGGGCGACGCGGTGATCGTCCTGCGCACCGAGCGCGAGCTGGAGATCCTGCGGCGGGCCGGGAGCATCACGGCCGGCCTGCGGGAGGTGGCGCGCCGCGCCATCCGCCCCGGCATCCGCACGCGCGACCTGGACGCGGTGGTGGCCGATGCCATCGTCCTGGCCGGTGCGGCGTCGAACTTCAAGGGGTATCATGGGTTTCCGGCCACCGTCTGCGTGTCGGTGAACGACGAAGTCGTCCACGGCATCCCGTCCGACCGCCGCCTGGAGATGGGCGACGTGGTGTCGGTCGACCTGGGGGCGGTGTGGCGGGGTTACCACGGGGACAGCGCCTTCACGGTCGCCCTGGGCGAGGTGGCCCCGCGCGTGCGCGAGCTCATCGAGGCGACGGAGGAGGCCATGTGGCGGGGCATCGAGGCCTGCCGGCCGGGAAACCGCGTGGGCGACATCTCGGCCGCCGTGGAGGCGGTGGCGCGGCGGCACGGACTGGGCGTGGTGCGCGAGTTCGTCGGCCACGGCGTGGGCCGGGCGATGCACGAGGAACCCCAGGTGCCCAACTACGGCAGCGCCGGCACGGGCCCCGTCCTGCGCCGCGGCATGGTGCTGGCCATCGAGCCCATGTTCACCCTGGGCGACGCCGCCGTGCGCGTCCTCGACGACGGCTGGACGGTGGTGACCGTGGACGGGAGCACCGCCGCGCACTTCGAGCACACGGTGGCGGTGGGCGATCCGCCCGAGGTGCTCACCCTGGAGCCCGACCGGCCGCTGGCGGCGGCGGGGGACGGCCATGGCTGAGGACATCGGGCCGCCCCTGGCGGTGGGCGACGTCGCCATCTCCCTGCGGGGGAGGGACCGCGGCACCGTAGTGCTCGTTTGGGGCATCCTGGGCGGTCAGCGGGTGGCCGTGGTGGACGGTGACGTGCACCCGCTTCGCCGTCCCAAGCCGAAGAACGTGCGCCATCTTCGGCGCCTGGGGCGGAGCGAGGAGCTGGCGCACCGCATGGCCGTGGGGGAACGTCTGACGGATGCCGACGTGGAACGGGCCCTGGCGCCCCATCGCCAGGCGCTGGAAGGGTTGAAGGGAGAGGGGGGAGACGACGATGGCCAAGGAGGATAGCGTTGAGGTGGAGGGGCGCGTCATCGAGCCCTTGCCGAACGCCATGTTCCGGGTGGAGCTCTCCAATGGGCACAAGGTGCTGGCGCACGTCTCGGGCAAGCTCCGAATGAATTTCATCCGAATTCTCCCCGGCGACCGGGTGACGGTCGAACTCTCGCCCTATGACCTGACCCGCGGCCGGATCACCTACCGGCTCAAGTGACGAGGAGGGGGAGGGCGATGAAGGTTCGGCCGTCCGTCAAGCGGATGTGCGACAAGTGCAAGGTCATCCGGCGCGAGGGACGCGTCATGGTGATCTGCGAGAACCCCAAGCACAAGCAGGCACAGGGATGACGCGGAAGACTGACGCGCGGCGGAATTGGTAAGAATTCCGAGGGGAGGAAGAGCATGGCGCGCATCGCCGGTGTCGACCTGCCGAGGGAAAAGCGGGTGGAGGCCGCGCTGCCGTACATCTACGGCATCGGTCCCACGCGTGCCCGTATCATCCTGGCCGCCACGGGCGTGGACCCCGACACCCGGGTGAAGGACCTGGGCGAGGACGAGGTAAGCCGCATCCGCGACTACATCGACCAGCACTACCGCGTCGAGGGCGACCTTCGGCGCGACGTGCAGACCGACATCAAGCGCCTCATCGACATCGGGTCGTACCGGGGGCTGCGCCACCGGCGCGGGCTGCCGGTGCGCGGCCAGCGCACCCAGACGAACGCGCGCACGCGCAAGGGGCCGCGCAAGACCGTGGGCGTCCGGCGCAAGAAGTAGACGAGTCCGACGGGAAAGGGGAGACCGATGCCACCGCAGACACAGCGCAGGGACAGGGTACGGCGGCGCGAGCGCAAGCACGTCGAGCGCGGCGTCGCCCACATCCGCAGCACGTTCAATAACACGATCGTGACCATCACCGACCCCCAGGGCAACGCCCTGTCGTGGGCCAGCGCCGGCGCGCAGGGCTTCAAGGGGTCTCGCAAGTCCACCCCCTTCGCCGCCCAGGTGGCGGCGGAGGCGGCGGCCCGGGCGGCGATGGAGCACGGCGTGCGCGAGGTGGAGGTGTTCGTCAAGGGGCCCGGCTCGGGCCGGGAGGCGGCGATCCGCTCCCTGCAGACCGCCGGTCTGGAGGTCAGCCTGATCAAGGACGTCACGCCGATCCCCCACAACGGCTGCCGGCCTCCCAAGCGGCGCCGGGTGTAGACGGGCGCGGAAAGGAGCTGACGAAGGGCGCCATGGCACGTTACACGGGGCCGGTGTGCCGCATCTGTCGGCGGGAGGGCGTCAAGCTCTTCCTCAAGGGGGAGCGGTGCTACACGAAGTGTCCCCTCAACCACAAGAAGATCTACCCCCCGGGCCAGCACGGGCAGATTCGCAAGAAGCTGTCCGAGTACGGCCTGGAGCTCAGGGAGAAGCAGAAGGCGCGGCGCATGTACGGCGTCCTCGACGCCCAGTTCCGCCGCTACGTGGAGGCGGCGCAGCGGTCGCGCGGCGTCACGGGCGAGGTCCTCCTGCAGACGCTGGAGCGCCGCCTGGACAACGTCGTGTATCGCGCCGGCCTCGCCTCCTCCCGACCTGAGGCGCGCCAGCTCGTGCGCCATGGGCACTTCGCCGTGAACGGGCGCAAGGTGTCCATCCCCTCCTACCAGCTTCGTCCCGGCGACGTCGTGCAGGTGCGCCCCAAGAGCCGGGAGATGGTGCGCCTGCAGCAGCTCCAGGAGGTGGCGCGCACGCGCCCGACGCCGCCGTGGCTCAGCTACAACCCGGACCAGTGGGAGGTCACGGTCGTCCGGTTGCCCGAGCGCTCCGAGGTGGATGCGCCGGTGGAGGAGCACCTCATCGTGGAGCTGTACTCGCGATGATGCCGGCCATGCGGGCGGAAGGAGGGACGACCCTGAGCGAGATCGAGCGCCCCGAGGTCGAGATCGTCGAGCTGGATCCGTCCGGGACCTACGGCAAGTTCGTGCTCGAGCCCCTGGAGCGGGGGTTCGGCATCACCTTGGGCAACGCCCTCCGGCGGGTGCTGTTGTCGTCGCTCACCGGCGCCGCCGTCACCTCCGTACGCATCGAAGGGGTGCTGCACGAGTTCTCCACCATCCCGGGGGTGGTGGAGGACACGACCGACATCGTCCTCAACCTCAAGGCGCTGTGCCTGAGGCTGTACAGCGAGGGGACGAAGACGCTCCGGCTGGTGGCGGAGGCCAAGGACGAGCCGCTCGAGGTGCGAGCGGAGGCGTTCGAGCACGACGCCGAGGTGGAGATCCTCAACCCCGACCTGCACATCCTCACCCTGGACGCGGGAGGACGCGTGGCGCTGGAGGTGACGGCTGCCCGCGGCCACGGTTACGTCAGCGCCGACCGCAACAAGACGCCCGATCAGCCCATCGGCGTCATCGCCGTCGACTCATCGTTCTCGCCCGTGCGGCGCGTGAACTACATCGTGGACAACACGCGCGTCGGTCAGATCACGGACTACGACCGCCTGACGCTGGAGATCTGGACCAACGGCACGGCCCGCCCGGACGAGGCGCTGTCGGAGGCGGCGCGCATCCTCGAGGACCACCTCGCCCTGTTCTCCACCCTGGCGGAGTCCAGCGCCGGCGCCGACGGCGCGCCCGGGCTGGGGACGACGAGCGAGCCAAGGCTGTTGGAGATGCCCATCGAGGAGCTCGAACTCAGCGTCCGCTCGTTCAACTGCCTGAAGCGGGCGGGAATCGACTCCATCGGCCAGCTGACGGAGCGCACGGAAGAGGACATGATGAAGGTCCGCAACCTCGGGCGCAAGTCGCTGGACGAGGTGAAGCAGAAGCTCGCCGCCCTCGGTCTCAGCCTCAAGCCGAGCGAGGAGTAGGCGGGGGAAGGAAGGTCGCGTCCATGCCGTACGCCAAGTTCGATCGCGCCCAGGGGCCGCGCCGGGCCATGTTGCGCAGCCAGGTGGTGGCCCTGCTCACGCGCGAGACCATCGTCACCACGGAGGCCAAGGCCGAGGCGGCGCAGCGCCTGGCCGAGCGCCTCATCTCCCTGGCTCGGGAGGACAGCGTCCACCATCGCCGCCACGCCAAGCGCTTCGTCCTCTCCGACGACGTGGTGAAGAAGCTGTTCACGGACCTTGGGCCTCGCTACCGCGAGGTGCGAGGCGGGTACACGCGCGCCGTCAAGCTGGGACCGCGGCGGGGCGACGGCGCCCCCATGGTGCAGCTGAGCCTGCGTTAGCATGGCGCGGCCGGCGCCGGCGTTGCGCGTAGCCCTCCTGGTGGCCTACGACGGCAGCGACTTCGCCGGGTTCCAGAGCCAGGCCAACGGCCGCGCCGTGCAGGACGTGTTGGAGGCGGCGCTGGGGCGCCTGTACGGCGCAGCGCTTCGGGTGCGGGGGGCGAGCCGCACCGACGCGGGGGTGCACGCGCTGGGGCAGGTGGTGAGCTTCGACCTGGGCGACCCGGCCCTGGCCGGACGCATCCCGCTCGACCGCCTGCCGCTCGCTCTGGACGGGCTTTTGCCGCCGGACGTGCGGGTGTTGGGGGCGCGTACCGCGTCGGCGTCGTTCGATCCCCGGCGGGCGGTGCGCAAACATTACCGCTACCGCCTTCTCGTGCGGCCGGCCCCCTGCCCGCTGCGGCGGCGGGAGGTGTGGCACGTGCCGCCGCCGCTCGACCTGGGCGCCATGGCGCGCGCCGCAGCGCAACTGGCGGGCCGGCACGACTTCGCCGCCTTCGCCGCCTCCGGCGGCCGGGTCGGGTCGACCGTACGCCACCTCGAGAGGCTGGAGGTGCGTCGGGCCTGCCCGGACGAGGTGCACGTGGAGGCGGTAGCGGACGGGTTCTTGTACCACATGGTGCGCAATCTCGTCGGCACGCTGGTGGAGGTGGGGAGGGGCCGGCGCCGCCCCGAGGAGATGGCCTCCCTCCTCGCCTCGCGCCGGCGGGAGGCGGCGGGAGCCACCGCACCCGCACGCGGCCTGTGCCTGCTGGCGGTGGAATACGGGCCGGAGCACGAGGGACCGTGGCTGCGCGCCGGCGCGGGCGACGTTGACGCCTCCGCAGCGCGGGCGATAGAGTAATCGGGATGACGCGATGGCGTCGGCAGGAGGTACCATGAGCAGGCAGACGACGGCGCAGCGGACCTACATGGCGACCGCGCAGAGCGAGGCGCGCACGTGGTTCGTCCTGGACGCGGACGGACAGGTGCTGGGGCGGCTGGCCGCCCAGGCGGCGGCGCTCCTCAAGGGCAAGCACAAGCCGACCTACACACCCCACGCCGACATGGGCGACGCGGTGATCGTGATCAACGCCGCCAAGGTGCGCCTTACGGGGCGCAAGCTGGACCAGAAGATGCTCCGCCGCCACAGCGGCTACCCCGGGGGCCTGAAGGAGATCCCGTACCGCCAGGTGCTTCGCGACCGCCCCGAGGCGGCGGTGGAGCGCGCCATCCGAGGCATGCTGCCGCACACGCGCCTGGGGGCGGACATGTACCGACGCCTGCGCGTCTACCGCGGGCCGGACCACCCTCACCAGGCCCAGCACCCGGTGCCGTGGCGAGGGCCCGAGGCGCTCCGCCGGGCGGAGGAGGAGGAGGCGTAGCATGTCGGTGCTGGCACAGGTCATGGCCACGGGTAGGCGCAAGGAGGCGGTGGCCCGGGTGCGCCTCATCCCGGGGGGCGGGCGCATCGTCGTCAACGGGCACCCGTACGAGCGCTACTTTCCCACCCGCGGCCTGCGCGCCCAGGTGGAGCGGCCGCTCGTCCTCACCGGCACCTTGGACAAGGTGGACGTCCTCGTGCGGGTCGAGGGGGGCGGAATCTCCGGGCAGGCGGGCGCGGTGCGGCACGGCATCGCCCGCGCCCTGACCCTGTTCGACCGCGACCTGAGGCCCGCCCTCAAGAAGGACGGCCTGTTGACGCGCGACCCGCGCGCCAAGGAGCGGCGCAAGTACGGCCTCAAGAAGGCGCGCAAGGCGCCGCAGTTCTCCAAGCGCTGAGGGCCGGACGGAATGGGCAGGGGCAAGCAGGGGGCTGTGAGATGCGGGGCATCGTCTCCCACCTCGATGTCTGTAACCGCAACTGGGTGCAGGCGGGGGCCAGCGTCTGGCTGCTGCGCCCGGACACCCGCCCAGAGGCGGAGGTGCGGGAGGAGGACCGCGTCGGGCAGGGGGAGATCCTCGCCTTCCGGGTGGGGGACATGGCCCTGCGCCTGTGGACGCGCAGCCTCCACACACCCCGCACGGCGTCGGGGGGGCTCAGGCTGTCGATCAAGTCCACCGGACCCGTGCTCGTGGGGGAGGTGTCGCTCATCGACCTTCCCACCGTCGGCACCACCTTCTGGGTGCGGCCGCCGGCGGCGTGGACCGCGTACGAGCGACGTCGCGCCTTCCGGGTGCCGGTGAACGCGTTCGCGCGCGTCTGGCTCCAGGGGGAGAAGGAGGCGCTGGTGCGGCGGGTGGTCGACCTGTCCGTGGCGGGGGCGCGCCTGGAGGGCATCCCCGCCCGCCTGGACGAGCGCATCCGCCTCGAGCTGGAGCTGGCCCCCATCCGCCCCGTGCTGGAGGTCGAGGCCACCGTGCGGCGCCAGGAGAGCGCGGCGATGGGAGCCTACACGGGGGTCGAGTTCTCCCCCGCCCCCGGTCAGGAAGACGTGATCCTGCAGTACCTGCTGCACGTCTCGGCCCGCCACCTCATCGCCGCCCTGACGCGGCGGTAGGCGGCCAGGTCAGGCGCTGCGCCGGTAGGCGGCGAACGCCCAGGTGGCGAACGCGCTGGCGGCTGCGAGGAAGGCGGCCAGGAGGGCGACGTCGCCGACCGCGGCGCCCCACGCGGCCGGGGGGGAGAAGGCGGCGCGGGCGGCCTCGACCGCCCAGTTTACGGGGTTGAGGCGGGAGGCGGCGCGCATCCACGCCGGCATGAGGGCTGTGGACATGAGGCTGGCGGACAGGAACGTGAGCGGCAAGGTGACGAAGTTGAGCACGGCGATGAACGTCTCCTCCCGCCGCACGAGGAGCGCCAGGCCGTTGGACGCGGCGGCGAAGCCGCCGCCCAGGAGCACGGCCACGGCGAGGAGGAGGGCGGCGCCGGCTGCGCCGGCGGCGATGCGCGCCCCCATCGCCGTGCCCACGAGGACGATGATCGCGGTCTGCACGGCGCCCGCCGTGCCGCTGTGCAGGACCCGGGCCAGGACGATGGCCGCCCGGCTGGCCGGCGTGGTGAGCAGCCGGTCGAGGACGCCGCGGTCGAGATCCTCGATGAGGCCGATGCCGGCCCAGGCGCTGCCGAACAGGGAGGTCATGACGGCCACGCCCGGGGTGAGGAACTGGATGTACGAACGTGCCCCGAACCCCGGGATCTCCGTCACGCGGCCGAACAGCTGCCCGTACAGGACGAGCCACATGAACGGCTGCACCAGCTCCACCACCACCCATACGGGCTGGCGCCAGGTGGCGCGCAGCAGGCGGACGAGCATGTACCAGGTGTCGGACAGCGCCGTCACGCCCCCTCCCCCCCGTCCTGCCCGGCCGCATCCGCCTGGGCGAAGGCGCGGCCGGTGTGGTGGAGGTACACCTCGTCGAGGGAGGGGCGGGAGAGCGTGGCCGATCGCACCTCGTACGGCGCCCCCGCGACGAGTGCCATGAGGGCGGGCAGGGCCCGCGCCCCGTCGGCGACGCGTACGTGTACGCTGCCGCCCACGGCCCTGGCTTCGAGCACCTGCGGGGCGCCGGCGAGGAGGTGGGCGACCGCCGCCGCCACGCCGGCGCCGACGTCGAGGACGACGGTGTCGCCCCCGAGCTCGGCCTTCAGGGCCGCCGGGGTGCCGGACGCCACCACGCGGCCGCGGTCGACGATCGCCACCCGGTCGGCCAGGGCGTCCGCCTCTTCCAGGTAGTGGGTGGTGAGGAGAACGGTCAGGCCTGTGCGCCGGCGCAGATCGGTGAGGTCGCGCCAAAGGGCGGCGCGGCTCTCGGGGTCGAGGCCGGTGGTGGGCTCGTCCAGGAAGAGAACCCTGGGCTCGTGCACGATGCCCATGGCGATGTCCAGGCGGCGGCGCATGCCGCCGGAGTAGCCGCGGGCCACGCGGTCGGCGGCGTCCCCCAGGCCGAGCGAGGTCAGGAGTTCCTCCACCCGCGCGCGCAGGCGCCGGCCGGGCAGGTGGTAGAGGCGTCCCTGGAGGAGGAGGTTCTCCCGCCCCGTCGCCTCCCGGTCCACGGCGCTGTGCTGGGCCACGTAGCCGATCGCACGCCGCACGGCCTGGGGTTCGGCCTCGACGTCGTGGCCGGCGACGCGCGCCCTGCCGCTGTCGGGACGCGTGAGGGTGACGAGGATGCGCACCGTCGTGGACTTGCCTGCGCCGTTCGGGCCCAGGAGGGCGAAGAGCTCGCCCGTGCCCACCGTGAAGGTGAGGCCGTCCAAGGCACGCACGCCGCCTGGGTACACCTTGCGCAGGTCGACGACCTCGATCGCGGGCGCATCCGCCGTCACGGCTCCCCCTCCCATCGGCTGCGGGGCGCTGGCCGGCCGCCCCGGTCGAAGATACCATATGGGCACCCCCCGGCCGGGCGGGTGGTCCGGGCGCGGGGACGGCGAAGGCCGCAAGCCGAAGAGGCGAGGCGGCAGGGGGGCGCACGGCGTGAGGGGACGGCGCTACCTGCACTGGCCGCGGCCGTGGCGGGCGATGCATGCGCTCGCCATGGCGCTTGTGCCGGTGTTG
>JAILZS010000102.1 GCA_023512375.1 Bacillota bacterium
TACCTCTCTGCAGCTTCTTTCCCATGCTCGTTCAAGCTTGCTCGGGCGCATGATTGCGTGACCGTGTTCGTGGGGGGGCGGCACGATCGTGAGGAGTTAGGCGGGGTGGCGTCCGGCCGGGAGCCGGACCGACCTGTGGTGCGCATGCTCCGGCAGACCGGCGCCTCCCTGGCTGTCCGGTAGCATGTGTGCCATGGGCCGGCCGCTTTGCTTGCCCTGGCCATGGAGGGATCGCCGCCGTAGGCTGCGTGTCCAGGCCGGGCGGGCCCTGCCCGCCGTGACCGCCCCGTGCGGCGGCGATCCAGGCTCCATGGCCAGGGCGGCCGGGCCTTATACATCAGGCTCGCGTGCGGCGTTCTCCCGGCTCGATTGCAACGTCGGCACCCAGGTCGGACGGGCACTCTCATGTCTGACAGCGTCGTGCGCTTGCAATCCTTCGCCCAGTCTCGTGAAACGGGGGTGTCGATGTCGGCCATGTCTTTGCCCGGGGTCGTACCCCGTCGGGTTTGTGCGGGCTCATGCATCTGCCAGGAGTCTGCCGCCGCCTACGATCATCCACCACGCTCCCTGCGCCGCCGGCCCTCACCGCGGGCAACGTGTGCGTGTTCTTGACACCGGCGTCGACGCCCAGGTCCGGTTTTCCGGCATCACGTTGGCCGCGGTCAGGGTCGGCAGATCATCGACGCCAGAGTGCTTACGCCACTTGGACGTGACGGCGATGCGCGAGCACAAGCCGACCATCGTAGGCCGCTCCGTGCCGGCTCATCCCCCACATCACCTTGAGTAGCCGTATGCCGATGGCACACAAGGCCGCCGTGCCGGTCAGAGGGTCCTTGGTCTTGGTGCGCAACTCCCGGTAGATCGCTTGCATCGCCGGATCGTGGTGCACGACCGACAGCGCTGCCTGGTAGACGGTGGTCCGGAGCAGTGCGCTGCCGCGCTTGGACAGATGGCGCTTGCCATCCCTGTGCCCGCTCGAGTTGTGCGTGAGGTTCATCCCCGCCATCTTCACGACCTGGCGGGGGTGCTCGTACTGGCGCAGGTCCCCCAGACGACCAAGAAGATGCACCGCCACCACCGGCCCTACCCCCGGGATGCTCAAGATCAGCTTGGCGGTCGGCCCCGCCTTGTCGAGCACCTGGGCCATCCGCTTCTCACAGTCCTTGAGCCGGCGGCTGGCCACCGAGAGCTGGTCGGCTAGGTCCATGAGGTATGCGCGCGCCTCGTCACACGCCGGGATGCCGATCGATGTCCTGGCTGCCTCGCGGAGCCTGCGTGCCCGCTGGCGCTCGATCCGCGGCCGCCGGTACATGCTACCCATGGCACGGGCCAGTTCCTCCTCATCCATGGCCAGAACATCTGCAGGGGTCGGCGCGTGGGAGAGCACCCACAGGGAGCAGTCGCTGTCGACCGTGCGCATGACCTTGGTGAACTCGGGGAAGTAGCGCGCCAGTGCTGTGCGCATCCGGTTCACAAAGCGGTTGCGGTCCTTGCGCCGCTCGCGGTGGCTGTCCGACAGGCTGCGCAGGTCGGCGTACACCCCCTTGGGCAGGTGGATGCCAAGGTAGCGGCCGTTTCTGACCAGATCGGCAATGACCAGGGCGTCCTTGGGGTCGCTCTTGGTCGGCGTGTTGTCCATCAGCTCCTTGGTCTGCTTGACCGCGAACGGGTTCACATACACGACGTGGTAGCCCATCTGCTCCAGGAAGTAGGCGAGCGGCTGGCCGTACACACCGGTCGGCTCGATGCCCACGATCACGTCGCCTCGGCCCGCCCGTCTGGCCTTGGCCAACGCTTCGAGCTTCCGGTCAAGCAGGTCAAACCCCGACCAGTCATTGCCGATCCGAAACGCCTTCTCGAGCGACCGACCGCTCGCGCCTTCGATGGGCTGCACGTAATGCCAGCTCGAGGCGACGTCGACGCCGACCACCACTACCTTCCCACTTACCTCGGCCAGCTTGGCATCGTGCTGGCCCAGCGCTCCCCTGCGTGCTACCATCAGCCGAGCCCCCCTCGTCGGTGTGTCTTGAGCACCACAACCTTACGAGGAGGGCCCGTTCGTGTCCAAGCCGGGCTCAGAGGATCACGCAGGATTCTT
>JAILZS010000058.1 GCA_023512375.1 Bacillota bacterium
ACCACGCCGGCAGGTCGGGCGGGGGCGAAGCCGCCAGGCGCGCCCGCCAGGTGTCGTCGGCGGCGGCGAAGCGGACGAAGGGCAGGGCGACCACCTCCCTCGGGGTGCGCCCTACACTACGCCGGCCGCCGCCGCTGGTTCCCTCAGAAGGGGGGGCCGCTGAAGAGGACCTCCACCAGCACCCCGTAGGGTACCGGCACGACGGCCACCCCCACCTGGGTGAGGGCGGGGTCGACGATGTTGGCCCAGTGGGTGGGGCTGGCGCGGAACATGGCGAAGGCCTGGAGGACCGAGCCCGCCTCGGCGATGTCCTCCGCCCCCATGGACCAGGCCATGTACCCGGCCTGGATCTCCATCTGGATCGGCCACCCCAGGTCGGGCGACAGGTGGCCGACGTAGCCCAGCCGCACCATGTCGGCCGCCTTCTTACGCGCCAGGTTCTCGAGCGCGGGGTTGACGGCCAACGGCCCGAGCCCGGCGGAGGTGCGGGCGGCGTTCATGAGGGCCACCAGGCGCCCCTCGGCCGCGCTCAAGGCGGTCGGAGGGCTCGGCGCCTGGGGCGACGGAGCGGGCGCGGGTGCGGGCACCGCCGGAGGGGGAGCGGGCGACGGGCTCGGGCTGGGGGCGGTGCCCGACCCGCCTGCCGCACCCGCCCCGCCGGCGGGACGGCAGTACCAGCCGCTTCGCCCCTGGCAGACGGCGGGGGCGGGAGGGGCGGAGATGGAACCGAGTTGGATGGGTGCGGCCGCGTAAGCGGCGGGGGCGGCGATGGCGGCGGGCGGCGCCAGCCACAGGGCGAGGGCGCCGGCGCCACCGGCGGCCAGGCCCAGGGCACGGCGGGCGTCGAGGGGTGCGGACACGGTCCAACCTCCCTGTTGCGTTTGCGCCCAGGGTAGGCGGGGCGGGGGCGGACGGGCAACGCCGCCAGCCAACCTCTGGAGGGAACGGGACGGCGTGGCAGGGGGGAGGGGGCCGGACGGCCGGGCGAACGCAGGCAGGGGGGCGGCTTCCAGGCAACCGCCAACCCGTGCCCACGCAAGGGGCCGGCGGTTGAGCGGTGCGTGGTGTGGCCTGGGGCGGCGTGGTAGGATGCCGTCGACGGTGCCCGGTTGGGGTGCGGGTTGGCGGGGAGAAGAAGAGGCGGCGGGCGAGAGGGTGCTGAGCATGCTGACGGGCGTTCTGTCCTGGCCCCGGCAGCGCTTCTGGCTGCTGGCGTTGGCCCTGGGGGCGGTGGATCTGGCGGTGGGCCTCCTCCTGCGGGGGAGCGCCGCGGGCGGATGGTTGGGGCTCTTGCTGACGGCGGCGTTCTTGGCCCTGACAGCGCTGGCGGGGGCGGCCGCGCGGGGGCGAGGGGAGCGCCCCGGCTGGGCCGGCGCCCTCCCCGCCCTCCTGTACGGGGCGGTGGGGGGAATCGGCTTCTTCTTTCAGCACGAGACGGTGAAGCAGGCGGCGCGCCTTCTGGCGCAGGAGCACCTAACCCTGCGCACGACGCCCCAGGCCGAGGCGGCGTCGGCCAACAGCCTGGCCGCCCACCTCCTGGCGTACGTGGTGACGCTCCTGTTCCTGACACTGCTCGGCATCCTGGCGGGCTCGGTGGCCGGCGCCTTCGTCCGCCCGCGGCGGGGGGACCTGCATGCCGTCTGAGGGCGCGACGAGTCGGGCCGACGCCCCGGCCTTGGCCCTGGAGGGCGTCACGCGCACCTACGTGCGCGGGGCGGAGCGGGTCTCGGCCCTGCGGGACGTGAGCCTCTCGCTCGAGGCCGGGAGCTTTGTCGTCGTCCTCGGCCCTTCGGGGGGCGGCAAGTCGACCCTCCTCCACCTACTCGGGGGCATGGACCGACCCGACGAGGGGCGGGTGCTGGCGCACGGCCGGGACATCTCGCGCCTGCGCTCCGACGAGCTGGCCGCCTACCGCCGGGGCGAGGTGGGGTTCGTCTTCCAGTCCTTCCATCTCCTGGCGGGGCGGACGGCGCTGGAGAACGTGGAGCTCCCCATGCTCTTGGCGGGCGTGGGGGCGCGGGAGCGGCGCGCGCGCGCCCTCGCCCTGCTCGAGCGCGTGGGCCTGGCCGACCGCGCCCACCACCGCCCCGGCCAGCTGTCCGGCGGCCAGGCGCAGCGGGTGGCGGTGGCCCGCGCCTTGGCCATGGACCCACCCCTCATCCTGGCGGACGAGCCCACCGGCAACCTGGACAGCCAGAGCGGCCAGGAGGTGGTCGCCCTCCTGCGCTCGCTGGTGGACGCGGACGGGCGCACCGTGGTGGTGGTCACCCACAACCCGGAGCTGGAAGCCGTGGCCGACCGCGTGGTGCGGGTGCGCGACGGGCGGGTGATCGCCGACGAGCGCCTGCGCCCTCCCGGCGGCGGGCGGAGATCGTCCGGGCCGCGCCGGGTGGGCACCGTGCCGGCCGCCGCCCTCGCCGCCCTCGCCCTCTCCGCCGCCGCGCGGCGCCTGGGCCGGGCGGTGCTGACCGGCCTGGGCGTGGCCATCGGCATCGCCGCCATGGTGTTGCTGGTGGGTCTGGGGGTAGGGCTGGAGCGCGGCGTCGTGTCGAGTATCACCTCGCTCGGGCCGCTCACCTCGGTGAGCGTCTCGCCCCAACAGGTGAGCACGGGCCAGGGACCGTTCGGCCCGGTGGCGACGGGGCCGAGCACGCCCATCACGGCGGCCAGCTTGGCGCGTTTTTCCGCCCTGCCGGGGGTGCGCGGCGCCTACGCCAGCCCTACCTTCGTGGGCGGCATGACCCTGGGCGCCCGCACGGCGGAGGTGGCGATCGCGCCCATGCCGGCCCCCTCCCTCGTCTCGGTGCCCGGCATCCTACCCACCCTGGCGGCCGGGTCCTGGCCTGCCGGACCGGGGCGCATCGTCCTGGCGCAGAGCGCCGTCCAGGCCCTGTTCGGCCGCCGCACGGCGGCGCGGGCGGCGCTGGGGCGGGAGGTGACGGTGCGCCTGGCGGCGGTGTCCGGCAGCCTGTTCGGGGGCGGGGGCGGCTCGCGGCCGGCGGGCGACCTGAGTCCCCTGCACCTGCGCGTGACCGGGGTGTCGACAGGCGTCGGCCTGGCCTACGTGCCGTACGCCGTCGCCTTGGGGTGGCTGCGGGCGTCGGCCTCCGGCAAGAGCGTCACCTATCCGGGCGCCACCGTGGTGGCGCGCAGCGTAGCGGACGTGGAGGGCGTGGCCCGGCGCATCGCGGCCATGGGCTACGGCACCCAGACCATGTCCGGCGTGGTGCATGAGGTGCAGTCGAGCTTCGCCGTCATCGAGACCGGCCTGGGGGCGATCGGCGGCATCGCCCTTGTGGTGGCGGGGCTCATGATCGGCGTGGTGATGAGCATGTCCGTGTTGGAGCGGCGGCGGGAGATCGGCGTCCTGCGGGCGGTGGGGGCGCGCCGGGGCGACGTGGCCCGCCTCTTCCTGGCGGAGGCGGCCAGCATCGGCCTGGCGGGCGGCCTCGTGGGCGTGGCCGTAGGGGCGGCGGTGGGGTGGGCGGTGAACGCCCTCGTGGCCGCCTCCGGCAACGCCGCCTTCGGCCGCGGCGTGGTGGCGCTGCCGGCGTGGCTGGCGCTTCTGGGGCTGGTGTTCGGCACGGGCGTGGCCGTGGTGGCCGGGGCGCTGCCCGCGTCCCACGCCGCCTCCCTCAACCCGGTGGACGCGCTGCGCGAGGAGTAGTTCCCAAGGGGCGAGCGGTTCGGGGGCCGCGCCGAGAGAAAGGGCGCGGCCCTCGCCATGCGTGCGCCGCCCGTTCGGCGCCGTCGGCCGGGTCCGTCCCCGCTCACGTCCGTGCGCCCCACGGTGGGCGGCGGGCGTTGGCCCATGGCTGGAAGCGGTGCGCGAGCGTGCACGTGTTGGGGTTGTGCGCCAGGACCGGCGG
The DNA here is from genome assembly GCA_023512375.1 of Bacillota bacterium. Classification (GTDB taxonomy): domain Bacteria; phylum Bacillota; class Sulfobacillia; order JAJZYS01; family JAILZS01; genus JAILZS01. The sequence goes on from JAILZS010000058.1 coordinate 3,870, forward strand.
GACAAGCCATGGCAAGGCCGGCGAGGAAGCCGATCCGGTGCATGACAAGCAATCTACATAAGGCTAGAAAGTTGTCAGTACCGCATGCGGGCGTCCTGGCCGTCGGGCGAGGGCCTCGCGATCATCCGATCCGCATTCGAGGGGGAGTATGTTGCCCAAGCGTGGATATCTCGCGGCCGCCGGCGCGTTGGCGAGCCTTCTCGCCCTGGCCCCGCTGTCCGCGACCGCCGGCGCCGCCGGCCAGACGATGACCATGGAGGCCACCGCCTACGGTTTGACCGCCCAGGACAACTATCCGTACGGCGCGACCGACTATTACGGCCAGCCCCTTACCGCCGGCGACATCGCCGTGGACCCGCGGGTGATCCCCCTGGGCACGTGCCTGTACGTCACCGGCTACTCCTCGCCCTACCTCCCCCAGGGAGGCTTCATCGGCGAGGCGGACGACACGGGCGGGGCGATCAAGGGGATGCACATCGACATCTTCGAACCCCTGACGAACGAGTCGCTCATCAACAACTTCGGCATCCAGCAGGTCCAGGTGACCATCCTCGGTCCCAGCCAGGTGCCGCCCTCCCAGGCCTCGGGCACGGCCGCCTGCCGGCAGTACGCCGGCTCGGTGGGCGGTGCGGCCGCAGGCGGTAACGGCGGCGGCAACCAGGGCGCCGGCACAGGCGCGGACCAGGGCAGCGGCAACGGCGGCGCCGGCGGCACGTCGTCCGGCGCGGGTACGGGCACGGGCGGCAATTCGGGCAACGGTTCGGCCAACAACGAGGGTGGCGGGTCGGGTGCCTCCGGCTCCCCCGCGGGCGGCGCCTCCGGCAGCGGCGCGGGCGGCGCCTCGGGGAGCGGGGGCGGGTCGTCGCCCAGCCCGAGCGCCTTCGACGCCTCGATCGTCCACCTCGCGCTGTCCCAGGTGGGAGACCCCTACGTGTGGGGTGGGACGACGCCGAACGGGTTTGACTGCTCGGGCCTGGTGCAGTGGGTGTTCGCCCAGGCGGGGGTGCAGCTTCCGCGCCTGTCGGGCCAGCAGTACCGGGCCACGGCGCGCATCTCGAAGGCGGAGCTTCAGCCCGGGGACCTGGTGTTCTTCCAGACGTACAAGCCCGGGCCGTCGCACGTGGGCATCTACATCGGGAGCTACGGGGGCATCGCCCACGCCTTCGTGGCGGCGGACAACCCGCGCGTGGGCGTGGAGGTCGACAACCTGGACAGCGCCAAGTGGACCCGCCTCTACTACGGCGCCGGCCGCGTCAACCTCCCCTAGTTACAGCTGCGGGCTGTTACGCCCAGGGCGGAACAACCGACCCTGCGAACATCAACCTAGGACCTCGCCAAGACCTGGGCCTATCCTTGGGGTAGGCCCACGGTGGCGCTTGGTTGAAGCGACACATTGCCGATCACTTATCGTGGGGCCAATACCTTGACCATGCTCTCAGGAAATGTCATTGCCACCGTGCAATGCCGACAATATGCTCGCCGTGTGTTCGCCGATAGACGGTGGCGGAAGTCGAACGGGCAACCTTCCGTCATCTGTCCAGATCGGACATGCCACAAGATTGAGGGAGCCGAAGCGTGAACTGAACGTCTGGATGATCATGCCGCGCTCGCGAATGTGCGGATCGGCAAGTGCGCTTGCTATATCCTGAACCGGCCCGCATGGAACGCCCGCACGCCAGCAGGCCTGCACCCAGTACGCGGCGGAGCGACGTCGGAATTCCTCGGCAAGGTAAGCATGGAGTAGGGCGCGGGACCTGACCCGGTCGGCATTGGTCGCGAAGCGAGGATCCTCAGCCAAGTCAGGCCGCTGTAGGACATCCTTACAAAGGCGGACGAATTGCCGATTGTTCCCGACGGCGAGAACGATATCCTGATCGAGGGTCGGGAACGTCTCGTATGGGCTGATCGTCGGGTGTACGTTGCCGACTCGCGTCGGCCTTGTGTGCACCATGGCCGCGCTCGCAGACAGGTTCGCAAGACCTGCAATGGCGCACTCAAGCAGAGATACCTCCAGGTAACGTCCGCGTCCTGTGCGGTTGCGCTCAAACAATGCGGCGATCACTGCAGTAGCAAGGTACAATCCACTGAGTACGTCGGTAATGGCAACCCCTACCTTCTGCCCCGGGCGATCGGGCTCCCCTGTTACATCCATGAAACCGGACATTGCTTGGGCGACTAGGTCATAGCCAGGAAGGCTGGCGTAGGGGCCTGTTGACCCGAATCCGAGGACTCGGGCATAGATCAGTCTCGGATGCGTCCGGCGAAGGACGTGTGGTCCAAGCCCAAGCCGTTCCATGGTGCCAAGGCGAAAGTTCTCTACCAGAACATCTGCACCGACGAGGAGCCGGCGCAAAGCCTCCTGGCCGGAGGACGATTGGAGATCGAGAACGAGCGATCGTTTGTTGCGATTCACACCGAGATAATAGACGCTTTCACCGTTCACCTCCGGGGGCTTCCACGCATGGGTGTCGTCCGTGCCCCCCGGGCCTTCCACCCGAATCACATCGGCCCCGAGATCTCCTAGCAGCTGTGTGGCAAAGGGCCCGGCGAGCACGCGGCTAAGGTCCAGGACCCGAACACCCGCCAGGGGTAACGGGAACGCGGGGTCCAGCCATGGCGACGCGGCCAGCGCTGTTGGGGACAAAGGTACCCTCTCGTCAGCGGACGACGGCACGGTCATCATCCTTTCGAGCTGCGGCGTTCACGGCTGGCGCGAGGCGCGAAGCTGAAGATTTTCCCCCACAATGTTGATCAAAAGGACGGTCAACACGAGAGCTAGGCCGGGAAACACCGATATCCAATACGCATCGAACAGGTATTCGGAGCCTGTAAAGATCATGCTTCCCCAGTCGGGAGTAGGCGGCTGGATACCTAGACCGAGAAAACTCAGGCTGCTTTCGAGCACTACCATGGTACCAATGCGAAGGGTACCGAGAGCCGTGATAGGCTGGATCACATTGAGCAAGATGTGGCGGATCATGATACGCCACGGTGAGGCGCCGATGGCTTCCGCGGCCGTAACATAGTCTTTGGTGCGCTGCTCCTTGACTGCTGCCCGGGTCAGCCGATAGAACTCGACCCAGCCCTTGAACGACAGTGCGGCCACGGTGTTCCAAAAGCCGGGCCCGAGAATCGAGAGCATGCCGATCGCAAAGAGCAGGAACGGAAAGGCCATGAGGAGGTCGGTGAGGCGGCTCAGAAGCTGATCCAGCCACCTGCCGAACGAGGCGGCCAGGAGCCCCAACGCGACGCCCACGACCACGGAAACGCAGGCCGCGACGGCGCCGACCAAGACGGCAATGCGTCCCCCCCAGACCACTCGGGCCAGCACATCGCGGCCGAGCTCGTCCGTGCCGAGAGGATGTACCCATGAGCCGCCGGGAGACCAAGCCGGAGGCTCGAGACGCTGCAGGATATCACCGGTATAGGGGTTCCCTCCGATGGCCGGCGCCAGCAGCATCACCGCAGCCACCATCGCCAGCAAGACAAGAAGAACCAGGAGGGAACTCCTCCGGTTAAACGACTGGGACGATCGCGCATGGCCGCGCGATTTCATCGACCACGGGGATGCAGCTGAAGTTGTCGTCATAGCGTGACCTGCGGATTCAGTAGGGTGACAACGACATCGACGAGAAGATTGATCAGAATGAACGTCAATCCATAGACGAGAATGGCTCCCTGAACGACAGGATAGTCGCGTGAAAAGATAGATTGTACGACAAGTCTTCCCAAACCAGGCCAGGCAAAGACAGTCTCAACCACCATATTGCCACCTAGAAGAATGCCGAAGTTTAGGCCAGTGACGGTAACGGTGGGAATCCATGCGTTGCGCAGGGCATGCCTTAAAAGTACTTGTCGTTCAGTCAGCCCCTTCGCTCGCGCGACGGTGATGTAAGGTAACCACTTCGTCTCGTGGAGGCTAGCGCTGAGTACGCGAGTGATGACCGCAACCATCGGCGTTCCGAGGGCAACGCTCGGCAATATCAGATGGCGCAGGGCGCTCATGAGGGCGGGCACGTTGCCAGTGAGCAAAGCGTCCAGCACGGGCATGCCTGTCACGGCTCGCAATTGGACTGCAACGCCGATCTCGCCGGCGGCCGGCAACCACTTAAGGTAGGCCGCCAGGACGACGATGAGGACAAGTCCTAACCAAAACTCCGGTAACGAGACGGCGAGAATCGTTATAAACGTACCGATGCGGTCGCCGGTTCCCGCGCGTCGCCACCCCCCAATGACGCCGAGAGGTATGCCGATGAGGGCGGCGAATGCCAGGGCACCAAAACCGAGTTCGATTGTTGCGGGCAGTGCCTGGCCGATTAAGGTCGACACCGGAACGTGTTGTACGAAGGAGTAGCCGAGGCTACCGTGCACGAGGTTGGCAAGGAAGTAAGCGAGCTGGGACAGAAGTGGCTCGTTCAGATGGAGCTGGGCGCGCAGCGTCGCGATCGCTTGCGGCGACTCGGCAGCACTCTGGCTAAGGATGACAGCCACTGGGTCGCCGGGCAGGGCGCGAAGGTAGAAGAATGCCACGAGGACAACGCCGAGGGCGAGGGGCAAGGCGAGGGCCAAGCGATGGATGATGCGGATGACGGTCACGTCCGTAGCACCTCCGGAGCGGGCGGGTGAAGCGGTGCGGGACGCCGCGAGGCGACCCGCACACACCCGCCAGTGGTCACGGTAATCGGCTGCTGGAAGGTCAGGAAGATTGCAGCTGTCGCGAAGGTGCTAATTGCATCACGGAACGTGCGCTTCGTAGCCCGCGGCGTGGAGCAACTCGACAGCCTTGGCCGGATCGTAGGGGTAGGGGTGGATGTGCGGATCGAAGCCGAATCCGCTGGGCAAGAAGGCCGTCGCCATACGATGTGCGTGATTTCCGTAGATAGCGGCTAGGATGGTGTTCCAGTCGATGGCGTAGTTGAACGCAAGGCGAACGTTTCGGTTGTTGAAGGGAGGAAGCTTGTTGTTGAGCTCGATGAAGTACGCGCGGGTCCCGGGGATCTCCTTGACCTGGAACTGAGGATTGTTCTCGAATTGGCTAAGTTGGTCGAAAGGAAGGTCTGTACCGACATCGATCGATCCGGAGAGTAGGCCTGCCATAGTCGACTCGGGGTCGGGTTCAGGGAGGAAGACGAGCTTGGCGATCTTCGGCGCACCGCCCCAATAGCGGCTGTTGCGCGCCAGAACAATGGGTCCGCTGTAGCTGCCGCTCTGATAGCTGAAGGGTCCGGTCCCGATGGGGTGAAGGGCGAATTGGGCGGCGCCGACCTTTTGGTAGTAGACGTGGGGCACGATCTCCATGTGGACGAGGCCGTAGAGGAAGAGCGGGAAGGGCTTCTGGAAGTGGAAGACGACCGTATACGGACCCTCGGCACCAACCGTGAGCGCATCCCCGGGCGGATCGATGAGCGCGGCACGGGTGCTCGGGTGACCCTGAAAGGCGCCGAGGCCGAGTAGCCTGTCCGCCGTGAAGACAACATCTTGGGAGGTGAAGGGCTGGCCGTTTTGGAACGTGACGTTACGGCGGAGGGTGAACGTGTACGTGAGACCTCCCTGGCTAACGGCCCAGCGGGTGGCGAGCTGGGGAAGGATGGTCCTGCCGGGAGAAAGTGTGACGAGGGAATCAAAGACGTTCTGGATGACCTCTTCCGTGCTGCGGTCGCTGTAGCTTGCGGTGGGGTCCAGGGTCAGGATGGCGTTCGTGGGTAGCGCCACGGTGACGGTGGAGCTGCCGTTGGGCGTAACCCTGGCCATCGGTTCCATTCCGTCCTCGTAGGGTTGCCATCCCTTGAGGCGGGAGCTGGCTACCTGAACATTGTCCAGGTAGTACCCAAAGACCCAGGGGACTTGGCTATACAGGATCTGCTGTGCCTTGAAATAGTCGGCGCGGCGCAACTGCGTATTGTTGCTGGTGGCAGCCTGAGTCATGAGGGCGTCGAATGTCTTGTTGGAAAAGAAGGACCTGTTTCCTCGGCCGCCGGTTATCAGCTTTGGAGCAGCGAGGTCGTATGGATCGAAGTAGGCGCTGCCCCAATCGCTCATATACATTTGACGGCTCCCTGACTGTTCCTGGGTCAGTAGGTCAGTTGACTGCCACTCACGTACGCTGACGTGTAGTCCAAACTGATCGAGTTGCATGGCAATGGCCTGAGCAAGGGAACTGGAATCGGCCGTGGTGTCCAAGACGGCACTGAGCGGCCTGAGGCCGGCTGCAGACGTGGCGGAAGTGAGAGTCCCCGTCAACGCAGCGGCCACGAGGACCGCGGATGGAACGAAGGCTCCCAGTACGAGACGCCACCACGTGAATCGGCTGTCGTGCACCTGACGTTCCTCCCTCCGGTAGAGGTCAACGACACCACTCGCTGGCAGCGGCAACGAAGGCGCTGTACGCCCTGCGCGACGGGTCATCCCGGGGCATAGTCTCCGGGTGAAACTGCACGCCCATGACGAAGCCGTCCGCATCGGATTCGACAACCTCGACTACGCCGTCCTCGGATCTTGCGGCGATGCGGAGGCCTGGAGCCGGCTTCAACACCGCCGTACGATGGAAGCTGTTGACCCTCAGTCGATTGCGCCCGATTGCGGTGTGGAAGCGAGAGGGGATTTCGATTGCTATCTCATGGGTGGCGACGTCATCCGGCGCGACTTGATAGTGATTGGTGGTACCAGCCGTTCCCAGGCGCCGGTAATCCATCACGCCGCCGAGCGCCTCGTTCATCACCTGCAAGCCGCGGCAGACGCCGAACAGCGGCATGCCTCTTCGTCGTGCCACTCGGGCGTAAGCGGCATCGGACACGTATCGTTCCGGGTTCAAATCGTACAGGGGTGGCAACACCTCGACGTTGACGATAGGATCCGGAAGCGGCGTGTGACCTCCGATCAGCATTACACCCTGGACCAGCTCCAGGTGGTGCTCGGCCGCGGCTTCGTCCGGGACGGGTGGCAGGATGACGACTCGGGCTCCCGCTACCTGGAGGGCATCCAGGTAACCTCTTGGCACGCGGACCGGGGTCGGCGGTCCGCCGACAGGACGAGGGTCGAAAGCCGGAGCGATGCCGATGGTCGCCGCACTCACCGGGCCGCCTCCTGTCGGCTTCGATGTTCCTGGCCTGATCCACCTCCTTTCTGGCCTTCGGCATCGTCGATCTCCACATCAAGCAAGGGTGCATATTGCTGACTGCCGAATATGTCCGGATCGCCGGGGCTTCCCGAAGGCACGCGGCGATAGATGGTGAATTTGATCGCGTTGGCTGGGTCGAATTGTGCAAAATCCGAAATGCGTTCAACACTTATGTTGAATAGTTTGGCAATTGCATCTGCCGTCAAGGCGCTGGACTGACATGCTTTATGATAGTAATCTTCATTGCGGAAGATGATGTCGAACGTGATCTTATCCACTCCGGCATTCTTGCTCCGTATCACTTTTGCCATATCGACTAGGCGCATGTGTTCGTCCTCTCTTTCTTGGCTAGCTGGCAACAGTGATAACCTGGGTCGGGAAGAGCTCAAGCGGGTCGTCGACGGCCATCGTGTGGTTCATCGTCCATTCGTAGGCCGGGCTCGCACGAAGAACCTCGTCAAGAAGAAAGGCGACACCACCCGCAGTGCCCGTGCTTTGACCCAGGCGCGCATAGAACAGTTGACGCGTTCCCATGAGGCAGACCTCATGAGCGACGTTAGGGTCGCCGGCTACGGCCTCGACAACGATCAGGACCTCGTGCGGCTTGGGATTCCGAACGGGTTCCATATCAGACATGACGCCATTTCTTCCGTAGACGTGGTAGTAGAGCTGATAGTCCTTCGCTGACACTGCTGACCTGACACGCTCTTGTGCCCACCCGATCACGTCGTCCAGGCGAGAGATGACATAAGGATCGCGAATCGCAGCCATGCCGATGAAGCGCTCGCCCACCTTTCCGGCACCCTCGAGCTTCACGCGAACTGGTGATGCGGGGTGGAATGTGGGCCCGGTGACGCGAGTCGTTCGCTCATCGACCTGCTCGTATCGGCACTTGGTCATATCCAATAGACCGCCCGCCACGTATTCGTAGAATGGATTGGCCCGTTCGTACATGGCGTGCGCCGACACGGACGCTACGGTGCATCGCTGGTCTGGATGCATGGCGGTTACGTAGACGGAATCTCCGGTGATTTCGCCGACTACGCTCTCCTTGCCGCCATAGGGTTCGGCGTTGAAGGAAGCGCATTCGAGCACCTTACCCAAGTAGTAAGCCAGCCCCTCGGGGTAGCCGGAGCGAATGGCCGGAGCAGCGAAGAGGACACTGTCGCTCGATCTCCCGCCTATGATCACGTCAGCGCCGGCATCAAGGAGACGTATGTACGGGTGTACGCCAGCCATGGCCACGATTCGGTCTGTGCGGCGAATTGTATCCGCGTCCAAATGCGGCCGGCCGTCCAGCCCTTCGATGCGCCGCCCCGCGGCGAGTTCCTCGAACAGCCGGCCGTGGGTCACCTCGGAATAGAAGTAACCGAGCCGGAAGGGGGGGAGACTGTGCTTTGCAGCCAACTCTCGAATGATTTGGACGTAGAGGTCAACCCGGCTGTTCGTGCCCGTGTCGCCAGCCGATCCGACGATCATGGGAATGCCCAGGCGGCGCGAGGCCAGTAGCATCTGTTCGAGATCGTGGGTCTGCCACGTCAATGGGCTCACGGATGTGTCGGACCCAAGTGGCCCAGGCCCGATGTCATCGCTGCCGGAGTCGGCGACGATGAAGTCCACGCCACTCGCGAGGCCACGGCGGAAGCTGTCCGTGTGGAGGGGCGCAAAGCCCAGGTGGCCATTCGGGCAGAGGAATCGGAGACCGCGATCGGGCACCGGCGAACCCCCTCTGGCCATAACCTGTTATGACCATTCGGCGCCGAGCCCCAAACTCCTTCTCTGCCTTGCCCGCTTGTTCCAAACCCTTCACCGACGTGAAGAGGGTCAAGGAGGGGCAACACCTGGACCCAAGCCAAGCGGGCGTCCGCTTCTCGGGCCGAGGGCAGGCGATGTGAGTAGTCCGCAAAAGTCGGGGCCCGCGATCGGCGGTCACGAACTGGTAATGGGCTGAGGAGGAGCGAGCCGAAGGGATGCCCGGCGCCGGCGAGCGGCGTCTTTCTTTATCGGTGTGGTTGTGGTGTGCGGCGGCCTGGTCCGCGCCTCAGGGCGGCCGGCGTCCCTCCTTTCCGCCGATGGGTTCAGGCGGCTGGCGCTGCATCGACGCCCTGGGTGCGCCAGCGGATGAAGGCGCGCGCGTAGCCGATCAGCGCCTCGAGGAAGAGGTCGAAGAGGCGGCGGCCCCGGGTCTGGACGCGTGAGCCGTGTTCGATGGCGCCGTCGGCCATGGCGGGCTTGTTGACGGCGCGCTCGATCGCTGACCGCCGGGCGTACAGAGTTCGGAAGGCGTGCGTGCCGCGGTGGACGGCGGCCACGAGGCGGAAGTCGTCCTCAGGCCGGAAGGAGACCGTGCGCCACCCTGGGTGATCGCAGGGGCTATGGCGGGGGATGCCGCTCGAGGCCACCTCGCCCGGGCAGATCCACCTCTGGCGCCCGTTCACCGTGCCGTGGGGGCGCATCGGGTGACCGGCGGCGCACAACGGCACGCCGTCTGGGGTGAAGGGGATGTCGTCGATCTGAAAGCCGCCCTTGCCCGGTGCACGGAGCGGAACGACGGGGCGAAGGCCGAGGGTGCGCAAGAACGCGCCGTGGGCGGCGCTGTCGGAGGCGGTGTCCAGGACGACGAAGCGGCCACCGAGCTCGGGGTAGAGTTCGACCGCCCGGGTCAGGGTCGGCAGGGTGGCCACGCCGTCGTAGCGCCGCGCCGGGTGCATGGTGATGGACACGACCAGGGGATCGCCGATAGCGGTGTCGACGGCGGCGATGTTGGCCAGGTAGCCGTAGATGGAGCGCTCTTCGTGGTGATCGTGGCCGACGCGCGCCAGCGGGTCGGTATAGCGGCGCGGGCAGTCGCAGCGCTGTTGGCCGTGATCGCAGACCTTCTTGCCGTGGCGGTTGGTGCGACTCTCGAGGAACGAGCCGTCGGCTATGACGACGGCGTCTTGCGGGATGAGGCCCATGGCCATGGCGGGCTCGAAGCCGACGGCGCGCAAGAGGCGGTCGACGGTCGAGGGGCGGCGCATCGCCGGCGGCCGGTCATGGGCGCGGGAGAGGAAGGCGGCGGCGCGCTCGGTGAGCTTGTCATGGCGTCTGCCGCGCTTGGGCGGCAAGACGACGCCGCGGCGGCGCGACGGGCACACGCGGTGTTCGAAGCGGCGCAGGGTCTCGCCACAGGGGGTGAGACCCTCGCCCGTTGGTGGGTAGCCGAGGAGCAGGCGCAGGAACGGCGAGGGGGCGAGGACGCGCTTGGCGAAGGCGTCGCGGGAGTCGATGCGCAGGATGCGACGGGCGAGTTCCGTGCGCAAAAGGAGGAGCGGGTCGTAGGCGGGGCGGCCGTGATCGACCGAATAGCGTTCGCGCAGGATGGGCAGCGCGCGTTCGAGCGGCAGGGCGTCGAGGAAGGCGATGACGTCGCCGAAGCGGGACAGGCAGTCGTCGAGGATGCCATGAGATCTAGCCCAATTGAGGGCAGCCGTGGTACGGTCACGCTGTGCTACGAGGGTGGTAGCTCGCAGCATGGGACCCCTCCCTGGAAGGTGGTCAATTGGTAATTGGTAGAGCCTTCCAGGTCGATTTTTGGGCGCGATTTCGGCCGTCAAGCGCCACTGTAGTCCGTATACGATGATTGAAGCCACCGGCAGTCCGGTGGCTTTGTCTTACTTGTCTTTGCTTATGATCACCCAGTCATCCAATGCCGTGGTAGCCGCCAACCTGTAGCATCAAGACCACTACCCTAGCCCAATCGTCGGCCAGCTACCTGGCCCAAGAGTTTTGCGGACTACTCTGGTATGCCACCCTTGTCCAGATCTCGCTTGCTATAGGCAGTCACGATTACATACGTGGGGCTGACGCCCGGTTGCCAGTGCAACGCCAGCGTTGCCGTCTTGGCGTAAATTGACGCTGGCCATCTCACAAACGTGGGTGCTGGCACGTACATCGTCCTCGCGGCGTCAATCCAAAGATATGCATCTGGCGGCCGCACCGTTTCGCCGGAGGAGGATCGGATCTGTAAAACGGGAACGGCCGGCGGAACACCAGGTACTCGCACGGTACTGTTGGCGCGATGAGTACGCGGCGCCTGCGCGGTCAGACGCTGCTCAGCAAGAACGACTGTAAGCATACTCGCCAGGAACACGCCCGTGGCGGCACGGCCGAATCTGCCAGCTACTCTAACTCACCTCCATGCGGCAGAAAGGCATCTGAGGGCATCGGCTCATTTATCAAAATTTGGTCCACCTGGATATCCCATAGACGGCCCTCGTCGGCTTCTCCGGTTATGCGCCTAAGGAATCCTGACGGTTGAGCAACCGTATCCGTCAAATCCAGCACACCTGGGTCCGACGGGTACGGGCATGGGATCATCTCCCACGAGGGGTTCCTCGCGGGAGGGACGACTGGCGTG
>JAILZS010000059.1 GCA_023512375.1 Bacillota bacterium
GGCGGGCCGGTACGCCTGGTGGTGCCGGAGATGTACGGCTACAAGTCGGTCAAGTGGCTCGAGCGCATCCGCATCCTGCCCTCCGCCCCTCCGGGCTACTGGGAAGAGCGCGGCTACGCCACCGACGCCTGGATCCAAGAGGTGCCGCCTCCTCCCGACTGCGGTTACCGCCCCAGCACCCAGGCCGGCCCGTGTCAGTAAGCCGATCCCGAGTGCCGTAGGCCCGAACGGCATGCGGCGGGTGCAGCCGTGGCCGCGCCCGCCTCTCTCCGTCCCCGCTGCGATGGCTGCTCCTACCGCGACACGTTGCCGCTCTGGCTCGTGCCAGAGGCGCCCGCGACGAAGACCGCCACCCCCTCGTCGCCGATCGTGTTGCCCACCACCCGCGTGCCGCCCAGCACGGCGTCGGGCAGGCTTGCCGGAAGACCGCGCGGCCGTGGCTCCGCCACCACGACCACCCCGGTGGGAACCCTCGGCCCGCGCCCGCCGTCCGCCGTCGGATCGGGGCCGTTGCCGCTCACCGCATGGCCTTCGACGAGGGTGTTTCGCACGCCGTCGCCCGGTGCGGTGGGGCGGAACGCGGCGCGCCGGCCCCGAGAGGCCGGCGTGCCGTACAGCAGGACGGCCCTAGCCGCCGCTGCCGCTCCCCGATCCCGAGCCGGTGCCCGAACCGCTGCCGCTCCCGGCCCCGGAGCCGCCGGGGGCGGGGGAGAGGACGCGGATGGTGACGACGTCCATCTGGCCACCCGACACCTGCCAGGTCACCTCGACCCGGGCCCCCGCAGTCACGTCGGCCAGGGTGCCGGGCTGGTTGTCCCCTACGGTGACCGTCGCGTTCGGGTCGATGCTCGCCGTCACCACGAGGCCGTTCTCCGTCTGGAAGGTGATCGTCGCGGGCGTGGCAGAGGTGTCCACGCTCACCACCGTGCCGGAGGCGTGGCGCGTGCCGGGCGCGCCGCCCTCACCGGCGCCCTGGACGCGGATGGCCGTGATGTCCATCTGCCCGTTGACCACCTGCCACGTGGCGACGACCCTCGCCCCCACCGTGACGTCGGCCAGGGTGCCGGGCTGGTTGTCGCCCACGGTGACGACGACGTTCGGATCGAGCTGGGCGGTGACGGTGTTCTGGCCCTCCGTCTGGATGGTGATGGTGGCCGGCGTCGTCGACGTATCGACCGCCGCCACCGTGCCGCGCACGGTCTGGCTCTCACCCCGGTCGCCGTTTTCGGTCTGGACCTTGAGGGCGTCGTATCCCGGCGTGCCGCCTCCCGCCGCCGGCAGGGCAAGGGCCGTCACCTGCACCTGCGCCCCCACCATGCCCTCGGCCAGCGCCAAGCCGGTCACCTCGAACCGCGTGGTGGTGAGGATCTCGACGGACACCCGGCCGAGCGTGGGCGAAAGCACGGTCATACTCCCGACCGGCGTGCCGGCGGCGATTGGGCCGCCCTCGTCCCCGCGATGGCGCGGGGCACGGTGCGCCACCGCGCCGCTGGGGGTCGAACCGCCGGCCGCGCCCGATCCCGAACCCGAACCCGTGCCGGATCCCGACCCGCTGCCGCTGCCCGAGCCGGAGCCGCCCGTCGCACCGCCGGTCGGGGCCGTGAGGCTGAACTGGGTGACCACGCCCCGGATCTCCACGCCCCCGCCGTGGTGGTCGGCGAGCGCCGCACCGGCACTCCCCACGCCCACGGCCGCAGTCAGGGCCAGGGCGAGGGCGAGGGGTTTCCATGCTCGCATGCCATTCCTACCTCCTCGTCGATGCAACCCGGCTGCCGAAGTACGCCATCATGATTGCCGCGTGACGGCATGCGGGGTTTCGCGACCGAGCATATCATCGAACTTTGGCAGAAAGATGGCAAGCGGCGACAGCCGCCTCCCGCCCCGCTCGTGGCAGTGCGAAGGGGCCACCCCCATACGCCGAGGGCGGGGGCGACCGCCCCCGCCCTCGGCGCCGCCGGCTGTACCTAGCTGGCCTGCGCCACCGGCACCCGCAGGTGGCAGGCCACCAGGTGCCCGTCGCCTACATCGGCCAAGGTCGGTTCCACCTGGCGGCAGATGTCCATCACGTACGGGCAACGGGTGTTGAACCGGCACCCCTTCGGGGGGTTGACAGGGCTTGGCACGTCCCCCTGCAGGACGATGCGCTCCCGCTTGGCGGTGGGGTCGGGGATGGGGATGGCGGACAGCAGCGCCTCGGTGTACGGATGCTGCGGCGAGGAGAACAGCTCGTCGCTCGTCGCCACCTCCACCAGCTTTCCCAGATACATGACGCCGACGCGGTCGGACACGTGCTTCACCACGTGCAGCCCGTGGGCGATGAACAGGTAGGTGAGACCGAAGTCCTGCTGCAGCTCCTTGAGCAGGTTGAGCACCTGGGACTGGATCGACACGTCGAGCGCGCTGACGGGCTCGTCGCAGATGATGAGCTTGGGGTGCAGGGCGAGGGCGCGGGCGATGCCGATGCGCTGGCGCTGGCCGCCGGAGAACTCGTGCGGGAAGCGGCGGGCGTGCGCCGGCCTCAGCCCCACGCGCTCGAGCAGCTCCGCCACCCGCTTCTCCTTCTCCTTGCCCCGGGCCACACCGTGGATCTCCAGCGGCTCGCCGATGATGTCGCCCACGGTCATGCGCGGGTTGAGGGAGGCGTACGGGTCCTGGAAGATGATCTGCATCTGGCGCCGCATGCGGCGCATGGCCTCGCCCCGCAGCTGGAGGATGTCGACGCCCTCGAACCGGATGCTCCCGGCCGTGGGCTCGATGAGGCGGAGGATGAGGCGTCCAGTGGTGGTCTTGCCGCATCCCGACTCGCCCACGAGACCCATCGTCTCGCCCTTGTAGATGTCGAAGCTCACCCCGTCCACGGCCTGCACGTTCGCCACCACGCGCGACAGGATGCCGCCCGTAATGGGGAACCACTTCTTGAGGTCGCGGACCTCGAGCAGGACCTCGCCGCCGTCGGCCATCAGGACACCGCCTCCTGCTGGGGCGCACGCTCCGCCAGGGGAACCCAGCACGCCGCCTTCACACCCGGCTCCACTTCCATGAGGGGAGGCTCCTTCTCGCGGCAGATGTCGCGCACGTAGGGGCAACGCGGCGCGAACCGGCAGCCCTTGGGCAGCGCCAGGGGGTTGGGTACCACGCCCTCGATGACGTGCAGCCGGCCCTTGGGGGTGTCCAGGCGGGGGATGGAGCGCAGCAGGCCCTCCGTGTAGGGATGGTGGGGGACGGAGAACAGGGTGCGCACGTCCGCCTCCTCCACGACCTTGCCCGCGTACATGACGTCGACGCGCGACGCCGTCTCGGCCACCACGCCCAGGTCGTGGGTGATGATGATGACCGCCGTGCCGAAGTCCTTCTGCATGTCTCGGATGAGCTCCAGGATCTGCGCCTGGATGGTCACGTCCAGGGCCGTCGTGGGCTCGTCCGCGATGAGCAGCTTGGGATTGCACGATAGGGCCATGGCGATCATCACGCGCTGGCGCATGCCGCCCGACATCTGGTGCGGATACTCGCGTGCCCGCCGCTCCGGCGACGGGATGCCCACCTTGCGCAGCATCTCGATCGCCTGCTCGAACGCCTGGGCGCGCGTCTTGCGCTGGTGCAAGACGATCGCCTCGGCGATCTGGTCGCCCACCGTGTACACGGGGTTGAGGGAGGTCATGGGTTCCTGGAAGATCATCGAGATCCGGTTGCCCCGGATCTGCCGCATCTCCGACTCCGGCTTCTTGAGCAGGTCGACGCCCTCGAACAGGACCTCGCCCTCGGAGATGCGCCCGGGCCGGCCCACCAGGCGCATGATGGAGAGCGACGTGACGCTCTTGCCGCATCCCGACTCGCCCACGATGCCGAGGGTCTCGCCGCTGTCCACGTGGAGGTCCACGCCGTCGACGGCGGGGACGATGCCATCCTCGGTCTCGAAGATGGTGTGCAGGTTGCGCACTTCGAGCAAGTGCTCGGCCAGGATCCTCGCCCCCTTATGCCGGCCCAACGCCATAACGCTACGTCGGCCCCGACGCGGCGGGGCTTACGACGGGGGCGGGTTCGACGGCGGGTCGGACGATTCCTGCCGGTCCGCCCCGACGGCGGCCCAAAAGGCGGGCTCGTCCCACACGGCGACGCCAAGCTCACGCGCCCGCGCGAGCTTGGAGCCCGCCTCCTCGCCCGCGACCACAAGGGTGGTCCGGCGGGTGACGCGGTCGGCCACGGCCGCCCCCGCCCGCCGTGCCGCCGCTTCCGCCTGGGCGCGGGGCACACTCAGCCGGCCGGTGAACACCACCTCCTGCCCGGCCAGCGGCCCCCCCGCGGCGACGGCGGCGGCGGGGGGCGCGGCCCGGCGGTCGGCCGCCGCCACGCCGCCGGCGGCAAGGGCGTCCAGGAGGGCGAGGTTGTCCGGGTCGGCGAACCACGCCCGCACGCTCGCCGCCGTCGCCGGCCCGACGTCGGGAACGGCCGCCAGCTCTTCCTCCCCGGCCGCCGCCAGGGCGCCTACGCTGCCGAAGCGGTCGGCCAGGGCCGCGCTCGCCCGCTCTCCCACGTGGCGCATGCCGAGGGCGAAGAGGAGGCGCGACAGGGGGCGGGAGCGGCTGGCGTCCAACGCCGCCGCCAGGTTGGCGGCGCTCTTGGCCCCCATCCGGGGCAGGCGTGCCAACTCGTCGGGCGTGAGCGTGTACAGGTCCGCGGCGGTGCGCACGCGCCCGCTCGCCAGGAGGGCGTCCAGGATCTTCGGGCCCAGGCCCTCCACGTCCATGGCGGCGCGGGCCACGAAATGGAGGAGCCCCTCGCGCAGACGGCCCGGGCAGCGCTCGTTCGTGCACCGATGGGCGGCCTGGCCGGGCGGTCGTTCCACGGGGGCGCCGCACACCGGACAGGTGGTGGGGAAGCGGAAGGGCCGCTCCTCCCCGGTCCTGCCCTCGGCCAGGACCCGCACCACCTCGGGGATCACCTCGCCCGCCTTGCGCACCACCACCCGGTCGCCGATGCGCACGTCGAGGTCGCGGATGACGTCCTCGTTGTGCAGCGTGGCCCGTGCCACCCGGGTTCCGGCCAGGAGGACCGGCTCCAGGACGGCGGTGGGCGTGACCGCCCCCGTACGGCCCACCTGCACGACGATGTCCACCACCCGCGTCACCGCCTCCTCCGACTCGTACTTGAAGGCGATGGCGTGGCGCGGCGCCTTCGCCGTGGCGCCCAGGGCGCGCTGGGTGGCGAAGGGGGCCGTCTTCACCACCGCCCCGTCGATGGCGAAGGGAAGTCGGTCGCGCTCCGCGCCCAGGCGGCGCACCGCGGCCAGCGCCCCCTCCACGTCGTCTGCCCGCGACCACCCGGGCACGACGGGAAAGCCCAGCGCCTCCAGGAAAGAGAGCGCCTCCGCCTGGTCGGCGGGCGCCTGCTCCCCCTCCAGGGCTCGCACTTCGTACACCCAGACGCCCAGGCCACGCCCCTCCGTCACCTCCGGGTCGAGTTGGCGCAAGGACCCCGCAGCCGCGTTGCGCGGGTTGGCGAACGGCGCCCGCCCGGCCGCCACCTGGGCTTCGTTCAGCCGGCCGAACGCCTCGTAGGGCATGTACACCTCGCCCCGGACCTCGAGGTGCGCGACCGGGCGGCGAAGGCGCAGGGGAAGGCCGACCACGCGCCGCAGGTTCTCCGTCACGTCCTCCCCCACGGCGCCGTCCCCCCGCGTCCCCCCCTGCACGAAGGCGCCGTCGTGGTAGCGCAGGGCCACCGACAGGCCGTCGATCTTGGGCTCCACCACGTACCACACCGGGAGCTCCCCCGCCAGGCTTCGCACCCGGCGGTCGAACGCCCTGAGCTCCTCCTCCCCCATGGCGTTTTGAAGCGAGAGCATGGGGGCGATGTGGGGGAAGGGCGAGAAGGTGGGCAAGGCCTCGCCCCCCACCCGGCGCGTGGGCGAGTCGGGGTCCGCCATCTCCGGGTGGCGCGCCTCCAGCTCCCTGAGTTCGCGCACCAGCCGGTCGTACGCGGCGTCGGAGATCGTGGGGGCGTCCAAGACGTAGTAGCGGCGGTCGTGCTCCCGGATCTCCCGCCTCAGGGCGAGGATGCGCTCCCGCTCCGCCTGGGCGCGGGCCTCCTCCCCCGCGCCGCCCGCCGGACCGCTCACGCCCCGACCCGCCTCAGGCCGGCGTAGGCCACCAGGAGGTGGCGCACGCCGCCACCGGGGAAGGCCACCGACACCACCGCCTCCGGCCCGCTCCCCCGCACCGCCACCACCGTGCCAGGGCCGAAGTGGGGGTGGACGACCTCCTCGCCGGGGGCGAAGGCCCCCCCTTCGGTGCCTTCCCACACCGGTCTCGCCGTCCATGCCGGAGCTGCAGTTGGCGGTCGCGCCACGGCGCCGCCCCAGGGCCGGGATGGCGCCAAGAGCACGGGTGCGGCGGCGCCGAACGGCGCCAGGAGGTCCTGGGGGATCTCGGCCAGGAAGCGGCTCGGGCGGGAGGCGACGGCCGTGCCGCTCTGGCCGTGGCCGGCGCGGGCGCGCGCCCGTGTCAGGTACAGGCGGTCGCGCGCCCGCGTCACGCCCACGTACATGAGGCGGCGCTCCTCCTCCACCTGCGCCGGCTCGGCCAGGCTGCGGACGTGGGGGAAGAGGCCGTCCTCCAGACCGGTGAGGAAGACGACGGGGAACTCCAGCCCCTTGGCGGTGTGCAGGGTCATGAGGGTGACGGCCCCCTCCCCCTCCGCCGCCTCCTCCAGGCTGGAGGCGAGCGCCACCTGGGCAAGGAAGTCGGCGCTGAGGGAGATCCCCTGCCCCTCCGCCTCGCGCGCCTTGCCCACGAGCGAGTCGAGGTTCTCCAGCCGCCCCTCCGCCAGGGGGTCGACCCCCCGCTGCCCCTCCAGGTGGGCGGCCAACCCCGACTCGTGGATGAGGAACGACAGAACGGCCACCGGCCCCCGGCCCTCGGCCTCCATGCGCGCCGCCTGCGCCAGCACCTCCGCCAGCGCCGCCGCGCCCCGGCGCGCTGGCGCCGTCAGGCCGGGCACGGCGTCCGCCTCGGCCAACGCCTGCACGAGGTCGCCCCCGCGCTCCTGGGCGTAGGCCACCAGGCGCGCCAGGGCCGCCTCCCCCAGGCCGCGCCGCGGGGACTGGGCGGCGCGGACGAAGGCCACGCGGTCGCGCGGCTGCACCACCAGGCGCAGATAGGCCAAGGCGTCCTTCACCTCCGCCCGGTCGTAGAAGCGGGCGGCCCCCACCAGCCGGTACGGCAGGGCGAGGCGCAGGAGCGCCTCCTCCAGGGGACGGGACTGGGCGTTCGTACGGTACAGGACGGCGATGTCGGACGGTGCGAGGCCCTCCTCCCCGATCAGGCGGGCGATCTCGCCCACCACCAGGGCGGCCTCCTCCGCCTCGTCCGACCCTTCGGCGTAGCCGATGGGCACGCCCTCGCCGCGCGTGGCCACCAGGTCCTTCTCCAGGCGCTCGGCGTTATGGCGGACCACGGCGTTGGCAGCGGCGAGGATGCGGCCGGTGGAGCGGTAGTTGTCCACCAAGCGCACCACGCGCGCCCCCGGGTAGTCCTCGCGGAAGCGCAGGATGTTGCGGAAGTCGGCGCCGCGCCAGCCGTAGATCGACTGGTCGGGGTCGCCCACCACCGACACGTTGCGCCGCTCCCCGGCGAGAAGGCGCACCCAGGCGTACTGGGCGGTGTTCGTGTCCTGGTACTCGTCCACGAGGATATAGCGGAAGCGCTCCTGGTAGGCGGCGAGCACCTCGGGCCGGGTCTGGAAGAGGAGGACCGCCAGCCGCAGGAGGTCGTCGAAGTCCATGGCCGCGCTCGCCTCCAGGGCGCGCTGGTAGCGGGCGTACAGGTCGGCGACGCCGTCGGCGCGGAATTCCCCGCCGTAGCGGCGCCGGAAGGCCTCCGGCCCCACCAGCTCCGCCTTGGCGCGGGAGATGCGGGCGAGGACGGCCGCCGCAGGCCACTCCCGCTCGCTCCGCCCCGACTCCTGCACCACCTGGCGCATGAGGCGCTCCTGGTCGGCGCTATCGTACACGGCGAAGGTGCTGGGGTAGCCCACCCCCTCCGCCTCCCGCCGGAGCACGCGCAGGCAGGCGGCGTGGAAGGTGTGCACCCACACGCCGCTCGCCCCTCCCAGGAGGCGGTCGACGCGGGTCGCCATCTCCCGCGCCGCCTTGTTCGTGAACGTGATGGCCAGGATCTCCCCCGGGCGGGCGCGGCCGGAGTCGATGAGGTAGGCCACGCGGTGCGTGAGGGCGCGCGTCTTGCCGCTCCCCGCCCCGGCCAGCATGAGGAGCGGACCCTCGCCGTGCGTCACCGCCTCCCGCTGCGCGGGGCTCAGGTCGCTGAGGTCCACAGGCGCCGAGGCCTCCCATCCCTCGCCTCGGGCAGCCGCCGTGCGGGGCGCCCGGTCCTCACCACCCTACATCACGCGGCTCGCCGTCCACAACTCGGCCATGGCCCGCCGCCGGCGCTAACTGCCGCTCGCGCCGCCGCCGCCGCTCTGACCGCCCCCGCCGCCGCCCGGCGAGGAGGAGGACGCGCCCCCTCCGCCTCCCCCGCCACCGCCGCCGCCACCCCCGGCGGCGATCTTCATCAGGGCGTTTCGCACCGCCTGGTTCATGGCGCTGGCGACCGTGGGCGAGGAGAGGACGTCCGTGACGGAACGCTCGAGGGCCTTGAGCACCTCGGGCGACGACATGGCCTGGGCCACCTCGGGCGGGAGCGACGCCGCCGACGTACCCGACGCGGCCGAGCTCCCCGACGCGCCCGAGGCGCCGCCGGATGGCGTCCCCGACGAGGCGCCGCCACCGCCCCCCGCCGAAGGGGACGAGGAAGTGCCGCCACCCCCCCCTGACGTGGGCTGGCCGGGGCTGCCGCCGATCACACCCGTAGCCGTGCCCGGCGGGGGCATCGCCCCCGACCCGGAGGAGATCGTGCACCCCGCGGCGCACAGCGCGACCGTGGCCCCCGCCAGCGCTGCCGCCAGCCGACGCCCAGGCGAACGCACCGCCCCACCCCCCGCCTAGCGTGGGGCGAGGCGGCGGGGCCTATGCGGCGGACGCGGGCCCTACTTGCGGCGCAGGAAGGCCGGGATGTCCAGGTCGTCGCCGCCCACGCCGTAGGGCCTGACCTGCAGGGCGTCGCGCTCCCCGTTTCCCAGCTCCCGGCGCGGTGCGCCGGTGAAGCCGGTGGCGATCACCGTCACCCGCACCTCGTCCTTGAGCGCCTCGTCGATCACGGCGCCGAAGATGAAGTTGGCGTCCGGGTCGGCGGCCTCGGCGATGATCTCCGCCGCCTCGTTCACCTCGTACAGGCCGAGGTCGGGACCACCCGTGATGTTGAGCAACACCCCGTGCGCACCCTCGATCGAGGTCTCCAGGAGAGGGCTGGAGATGGCGGCGCGCGCCGCCTCGATCGCCCTCCCCTCGCCGCTGCCGACGCCGATCCCCATGAGGGCGCTGCCGGTCTCGAGCATGATCGTGCGCACGTCGGCGAAGTCGAGGTTGATGAGGCCGGGAACGGCGATGAGGTCGGAGATGCCCTGCACCCCCTGGCGCAGGACGTCGTCCGCCATGCGGAAGGCGTCGACGATGGAGGTCTTCTTCTCCACCACCTGCAGGAGCCGGTCGTTGGGGATGGTGATGAGCGTGTCGACCTTCTCCCGCAGCGTCTGGATGCCGCGCTCCGCGTAGGTCTGGCGCCGCCGCCCCTCGAAGGTGAACGGGCGCGTCACCACGCCTACCGTGAGAGCGCCGCACTCCTTCGCCACCTCGGCCACCACGGGCGCCGCCCCCGTGCCCGTGCCACCCCCCATGCCGGCGGTGATGAACACCATGTCCGCGCCCCTCAGGCCCGCCTGGATGGCGTCGCGGTTCTCCTCCGCCGCCTTCAGGCCCACCTCGGGGTTGGCGCCCGCCCCCAGCCCCTTGGTGAGCTTCTCCCCGATCTGGATCTTCGTCGTCGCCGTCGACTGGGCCAGGGCCTGGGCGTCGGTGTTCACCGCCAGGAACTCCACCCCGCGCAGGCCGGACGCGACCATGCGGTTGACGGCGTTGTTGCCGCCGCCCCCGACCCCGATGACCTTGATCAGCGCGAACGCGTCCTCGCCCGACACCAACCGGACCCCTCCTCCAGCCCGCCTCGGGCTCTGAGCGCCGGTCGGCGTTCCCCCCGGCACGCGCACGGGAACGCCCGACTCTGGCCTCTGATTCGCCCAGGGGCGTCCATTCCCTCCTGCGGCGCGCGCACCTGGCACCGTCTCCCTCCGCCGGCGTCTGACACGTCCGCACGCGGTCAGCGGCCGATGCTGTACAGAGCAGGGCGCTGGGGGTCGCGCAGGTCGAATCCCGTCCCCGCATACTCCGGCCACGGGTAGCGGGCGAGCAGCGCGGGCAGGAGGCCGAGCTTGGCTCCCAGGTCGGTCGCCGGCCCGAGGAGGACGGGACGCCCATCCATGAGCACGAGCTCGAACGCCTGTCCCCCCCGCAGGGCGTGCACCTCCGACACCTCGGGGCGGGCCGAGGGCGGAAGCGCCCGCGCCACCGCGAGGGCAGCGAGCAGGGTCGGCTCTCGGTCCTCCACCATGGCGCGCAGGGGAGCGGCCACGCCGGTGACGTAGGGGAGGGAGAGGCGTTCGGCCGCCGTGGCCGGCAGCACCATGCCGGCGGCGGTCACCGCCCACACCACCCCCCCGCCCGCCACCAAGGCCACGGGTACCCGCGGCACGAGGGCGATCTCCAGGGTGTGGGGGAGGACCACGCGCACCCGGGCGGCGCGCGCCCACGGATCGGCGGCCACCGCACGGGCGGCGACGGCAGGCGTGGACAGGAGGAGGAGGCTTGTCCGAGCGCCCACGCCGAGGGCGCGGGCGGTGACGAAGGCGCTTCCCGGACCGCTCACCGTCAGGCGTCGCAGGGCGAAGGCGCCCGACCGCGCCACCGCCGCCATGCCGGCCACCAGGAGAAGGGCGAGGGCCGCGGCCACGAAGGCGCGTCTCACGAGGCCTGCACCGCCGGTTCCGGCACGGCCGTGGGCGGCCGCGCCGCCTCCCCCTCGACGCGCCGCACCTTGGCGCCCAGGGCGGTGAGGCGCGCGTCCAAGTCCTGGTAGCCCCGCTCCAGGTGCCCGAGCCCGGCCACGTCCGTGCTGCCCTCGGCGCCCAGGGCGGCGACCACGAGCGCCCCCGCCGCCCTCAGGTCTCCCGCCGCCACGGGGACGCCGCGCAGGCGTTCCACGCCATCCACCACTGCCGTCCGCCCCACCACGCGCACCCTCGCCCCCATGCGGACCAGGGCGCTGGCGTGGCCGAAGCGGTTCTCGAAGATCGTCTCCTGCACCACCGAGGTGCCGTGGGCGCGCGCCAGGTAGGCCATGAGCACCGGCTGGAGGTCGGTGGGGAAGCCGGGGTGGGGGGCGGTGCGCACGTCCACCGGATGTGCCCGACCCTCCGCCGGCCCGCGCACCTCCACCCCGTCGGCGTCCGCCTCCACCTCGGCGCCGCTCTCCCGCAGCACCGCGATGAAAGCCTCCAGGCTGGGGGCCACGGGGCCCTCGACCCGCACCTCCCCCCCCGTGGCCGCGCCTGCCAGGAGGATGGTCCCCGCCTCGATGCGGTCGGGGATGACGCGGTGGCGTACGCCTCCCAGGGCGTTGACGCCCCGCACCCGCACCACCCGTTCCCCGGCCCCTGTGACCACGGCCCCGGCGGCGTTGAGCATGCGCGCCAGGTCGACGACCTCCGGTTCCCGCGCCGCCCCTTCGATCACCGTCTCCCCCCGGGCGAGGGCCGCCGCCATCATGAGGTTCTCCGTCGCCCCAACACTCGGCAGGTCGAGGCGGATGTAGGCGCCGGCGAGGCCGCCGGGGGCGGAGGCCTCGATCTCCCCGTCGCGCTCCTCGATGCGCGCCCCCATGCGGGCCAGGCCGCGCAGGTGGAGGTCGATGGGACGGCTGCCGATGTCGCATCCCCCGGGGTAGGCGATGCGCGCCCGGCCCACGCGGGCGAGGAGCGGCCCGAGGAGGAAGACGCTGGAGCGCATGCGGGCCATGAGGTGGGGCGGCACGGTCGTGTCCAGGGGCTCGGCGGCACGGACGCACAGGCGTTGCTGGCCGTTCACCCACGGTTCCACCGCCACCTGCGCCCCCAGGGTGCGCAGGATCTCCACCATCACGTCTACGTCCGTCAGACGCGGCACGGCGAGGAGTTCCGTCTCGCCCTCCGCCGTAAGGAGGGAGGCGGCCAGAAGCGGCAACGCCGCATTCTTAGCCCCCAGGGTGGGGAGCACCCCCCGCAACGCCGTCCCACCATCCACCCGCAGGATCGCCACCGCCGCCACCTCGCCTCGCCGCCTCGCCCCCGAGCCTAGGGGAGCACGCGCACCTCGAGTTCCAACTCCACACCGCTCTGCCGCAGGACCGCCTCACGCGCCCACTCGATGAGGGCCAACACGTCGTCCGCCCGCGCCCCGCCCACGTTGACGATGAAATTGCCGTGCACGTCGGAGATGCGCGCCCCTCCCACCTGGCGCCCCTTGCCTCCCGCCGCCTCCACCAGCCGCCCGGCGCTCAGGCCGGGGGGGTTGCGGAACACGCTGCCGCAGTTGGGCCAAGCCTGGGGCTGCGTGCGCCTCCGGTGGTCGCGAAAGGCGGCCAGGCGGGAACGCGCCGCCACCAGGTCTCCCGCGGGCGCCGCCAGCTCCGCCCACAGCACGACGCCGGGTCGGCGCTGGAAGCGGCTCGTGCGGTAGGCGAAGGCGCACTCCGCCGCGCTGAGGACCTCGGGCTCGCCGCCAGGGGAGGGCGCGGGCGCGGCCAAGGGCAGGAAGGCAACGCGGCGCACGTGGTCCGCCATCTGGCCGCCGTGCGCGCCGGCGTTCATGAACACGCCTCCCCCCACGCTGCCGGGGATGCCGGCGCTCCACTCCAGCCCCGTGCGGCCGGCGCGCAGCGCGCGGTTGACGAGTCCCCCAAGGGTGAGGCCAGCCCACGCCGTCACGCCCCCCTCCCCCAGAGCGAAGCCGGTCAGGCGCTCGGTGGCCAGGACCACGCCCTCCAGCCCGCCGTCGCGCACCAGGAGGTTGGAACCCCGGCCCAGGGGCGTGAGGGGGGCGTCGTGGGCGCGGCACAGGTCGAGCAGGCGCTCGACCTGGTCGAGGCGCGACGGCAGGACCAGGAGGTCCGCGGGGCCGCCCACGTGCAGCGTCGTGTGCCGGGACATCGGCTCGCCCACCCGGACCTCGCCCACATCCACGCTATGTAGGGCGGCGAGGAGCGGTGCCGGATCCCAACGCCGGGCGCTCACGGCCGCGCCCCCGCCCGCGCGGCACGACCCGCATCGCGCACCACGAGCGCCGCCAGCACCGCCGCCGCGTCCGGCCGCCCGAGCGAGCGGCTGGCACGGGCCATCTCCGCCCGGCGCCCGGGGTCCGCCAGCAGTTCGCGCAAGGTGGGGCCGAGCGCGGGCAGCGCCCCCTCCGGCAGAAGGAGCGCCGCCCCGCGATCGGCCAGGACGCGGGCGTTGGCGGTCTGGTGGTCGGCCGTCACGTTGGGCGACGGCACGAGCACGGCCGGCACGCCCCGGGCGGTGATCTCGGCCACGGTCATCGCCCCCGCCCGCGCCACCACCACGTCGGCGGCGGCATAGGCGGCGGGCATGTCGTCGATGTACGGCACGACGTGCGCCCACGCCGGCACCTCCCCCAGGCGGGCCAGGAGGGAGGCGTGGTAGCGCGGGCCGGTGGCCCACACGAGCTGGGCCGGCGCCGGCCAGAGTTCCCTTTCGCGCACCAGGGCCAGCACCTGTTCGTTGATCGCCTGCGCCCCTTGGCTCCCCCCCACCACCACCACGACCGGCGCTTGGGGGTCGAGTCCCAGGGCGGCGCGCGCCGCCGCCCGGTCCGCCTCCACCACCTCCCGCCGCACGGGGTTGCCCGTCACCACCACCTTCGTGCGCACGCGCGGCGGGAAACCCGCGGCAGCCTCCGCCCAGGGCACGGCAACGTGTCGGGCGAAGCGGGCGAGCATGCGGTTCGTGAGCCCGGGGCGCGCGTTCTCCTCCAGGATGAACAGGGGAATGCCGGCGGTGACCGCCGCCAGGCCCACCGGTCCGGTCACGTAGCCTCCCGTCCCCACCACCACGTCGGGGCGCAGCCGGCGAATCAGGCGCAGGGCGTGGGCCCAACCCCTAAGAGCGCGCAGCGCCGCCCCGGGCAACGCCCCGGCCCCCTTGCCCAGGGCGCCCGTGGCCGGCACGGGGTAGAAGGGCAGGCCCGCCTCGGGCACAAGGCGCGCCTCCAGGCCGCGGGCCGTCCCCAGATAGCCGACCACGGCGCCCGGCCCCAGTTCGGCGGCGATGGCCCGCCCGATCTCCGCACCAACGAGCACATTCACCACCCGCTCACCGGTGGGATCGTGAAGGATAACCCAGGCATGGTGGGTGCATTCACAGCGCAGCACCCTGGAGACGCTCAACACGTCCATCGCGTCCTTCCTCATACCGTCGAGATTGGAACTGGTTTGCAGCAGGGCCGCCGGATAGCGCACCACAGGCAACACAGGCGGCCCAGCCGAGCAGCCGGTACTGGTGCCGGCAGATCGCGCGCCGGACGCACGGGGATGCTGCCTCGTCCCAATATCCCCGGCCGTGGATGAGCGAGCCGGGGCCAAAGAGATCCTTGGCGACAGCGGCCAGCGCTTCGTGCGCATACTCCGGCCGTCCCAATCGCATGAGGACACCCGCACACGCCGCCGCAACACTCGTCCACAACAACCCGGCACCAAGGCCACGAACGGCAGTAAGCGCTTCCGCGACCAACGCCAGGTGGTGATCGAAGAGGCGGCGGCGCAGCCACGCCAGCAGACGGGCGTCATCGGGCAACCATAGGGCCGCGTGTGACCGATGACGGCCACGTTCGGCCGCCCGTGACCGCAACAGGGCCACAGCCACAGGCAACCCGCGCCCATCGAAGCGCAGCCGCACGTTCTCCAGCCCCAGGTCTGGCACCCGACGGCGAAGCACATAGCCGGTCAGTGCCGGTGCAACCACCGAGGCCGCATACGCATGGAACCAGCGCAAATCCGCTGCCTGCCACACCATGCTGCCAGTCCAGGCGGCGTGGCGGGCAAGCAGGTGGCACAGCGCCACGTTGCCCGGCCGTGCCAGTTCGGCGGCGTCCAGCCAACCAGGCTGGCTGGCGCATCGGGACGTTCGCGCAAGCGGGAGCGCAAGTACGGCGGCCACGGGAGACCTCCTACTGCCCTGCCCCATCACTGTTGTGTGGGTCAGGGGCTACCCTACCGCCCTCAAATTTCCTCCCCCAAATCGTGGTCTGGGTGGTTGGCCTCGCCCTGCTTCCAATAGC
>JAILZS010000060.1 GCA_023512375.1 Bacillota bacterium
TATGGTCAAACCCGCTCCTCTCCTCAGCCTGGCAAGGCATTGCAACTGTGGATGCCAGGCCGACAGAGGAGCTTTTCCATTCGGGGCCCCAAGTCCTGGTTTTCCCACTTATTACCATAACGCTATCCCGAAACGTGACGCCCGCCCCCGCCGTCACGCCCTGGTGAGTGCGAAGAGGAGTATTCCGGCGCCTAGCGTTGTGCCACGTACTTAAGCTGGCGAATCTCACGACGCCCAAGGCCCGGCACTTCGACAAACTCAGGCTTCGCCAACTGCCACCGTGAAGGTGGTACCGGTTCGCCACACCTGATGAGTGCCTTTCGTCGCTCGACCTGTGCCTCTACGACAGCGTCATACGTAGTGCCGCTGTAGAACCAAATGCCACCCTTGCCCGTCGCAGCAGCCTCCAGACGCCAAAGGTCTGTAAGCGGCTTCCCTATCATGGTATACTCCTCGTACTTGTCAGCGCCAGCGCGGGCAAAGAAGACCGCACCCGTATGCAAGGCACAACGAAGTTGGTATCCCTTCCCGTGCATCTTTTCGATAGCCACCATCGCCGCCGCCTCAGCTCTGGCCAACAATTCGGGCATCTCGTATGGCTTCGTCGGCGCGACTAGGGGGATACGTAGAAACGGCTCACCGAACATCGCAATGATCCCGTCGCCGATTAGCTTTTCCACGACGCCACCTTCTTCATATATCGAAGGGATCACGACGTCGTAATATTCCTGAATGAAGGCGGCAATCTCCTTGCTGCCGCGCATCGTCATCGTGATCTTTTCAAAGCCGGCGATGTCGAAGAACACAAGGGCAACCTCACACTCAACGTTGTTCTCGAACGCGTTTAATATGTGATCGTCGACCAACGGTCTGCCCTCTTCCCGCAGCCCGAACGACTTAGCCATGAAACTATCTGTTACATACCGTTGCGCGTTTCCGTAACGGGCAGCCAAGGCCGCATGTAAGTGGAGACTAGGCACGTTTAGTCCCTCCCGAATGGTGAGCCGCCGGTACCTGAATGTGATGGCCCGTCCAAACAACTGCCGCAATCCAGAGGAGCAGTAGAGCAGCGGAACCCCAGGCCAACATGGTACTTCTCCTTAGCCATACGAACTTCCGGTGCGCAATCTTCGAGTTAGTATGTACCTGTTGCGACAAGTTGGCCAAGTCATCATCCGGCGACATGTCACGGTACCTGCTTCTGAACTCCTCCAAGCGCCACTTTGCTACGTCACTGAAATGGTAGAGGGATGTGTCGTCCGGTGGAGACCGCAACGTAGGAAGGACTGCCAGCAAGCTTGATAAGACCGAGGCGCACGCGAGTACATTGACCACCATACCGCCCGCCACAACGTACCAAACCTGGGGTTCAGGCTTGTTCGCATTGACCGCGACCACCGCCGCGATAATCGCACCAGCAAGCGCCAGCAAGATTGTGGCCTTGGTGTCAGCATTTTGAATCCAGGCGTCCACGCGAGCTAGATGCCAGACCAGCCGCTCCCGGTCCGGTTGCATGCGTCAGGCCCCCTCACTCGGTTGGTTAGAGATTCATGTGGTGCGCCGTGCGATATGCCTTGCGGCGACCTCCGGCAAAGGGCAACTCAAACGACTCCCAGAACGAGGACCGGAAGGTCCAAAAGAGCGGTGCCGTCTTCAAGTCTTGGCTGATGGCTCCGAACACTTCGGCCGATACGGCTAGACGCTTCGGCGCCTTAGCCTGTTGCCCGAGCTTTGCTGCAAAATTGGTTGCCTCGGAGGGCCATATCATGGCGTTGTTGTTCGTTCCCCGGATGCCCACCTTAGCGGCCATGACCGTACCACGCGCGAGCCCGATTCCCGCGTCAAAGTGCATGTTCCACTTTTGTTGAACGCGAGCCGACAGTAGCCGTGTAACCTTGGCCAGCTTCAGACCAGAGACGACGGCCCTGTTCTCCGAAGCGTCACCAAAGAAGAATGCCAAAAGTCCGTCCCCGTTGAAGCTGCGTACCTCTCCACCGTGGTGCCGGACGATGCGGACCGCGGCGTTGACAAAGGCGTTGAGTGCCTTCGTCACCGTCTCGCGACGGTGGTTATCGGTAAGGGCACTGGATTGCCGAACGTCTGTATAGAACACGGTGGCCGGAAACGTGGCTGCGTTGCTCCCAAGCGTGACGTCTCTGGACGAGGGCGGACGATCACGCTGTTCAATCTCCAGCTTCCAGGCCAGGATATCCTCAAGGTCGCGGTCAACGGCTTCTTTGAGCGTCATCGCGCATCCTCCGGGCAGAGCGTTCCATAGACCCAATGATACGCCCCCAAGAGGCTTCCCGGGACAACCTGGGTGGCCGCGGTGTATGGGGACGGGACGGACGTCGTCCAAAGGGTTCTCCGCTTCGCCCTCGCCGGAGGAGCGAACACGCTGTTCGACCTCTGGCGGTTCGCGCTCGCGCTGCCGAGGACGAGCCTCGGGGCGGTCCAGGTCGGGATCACGGCATGGCTCACCTACCTGGCCGGAGGCGGATTCGGGTGGGTGCTGGGGCGGACGTGGACGTTCCCCGGCAGGCTGGCGCACGCCTGGCGTAGGGCCCTGTGGATGGTCGCCCTCGGCGCGCTGAACGGCGCGCTCACCGGACGGTTTTCGCTTGGACACGGGCCGACTCTGGCGGGAAAGGCGGTCGCCCTCGTGGTGACGGGCGCGGTGTCGTTCGTCGTCCAGTCGGCGTGGGTGTTTGTCCAGAGGAAGACCATCGTTCGAGGGGGCCTGGCGTCATGAGCAGCGCAGCCGTGAGCCGCATTGTCATGTTCGGTGCCGCTCTCGCCTTGTTCGGTCTTGCATACGACATGTACCAAGCGTCGCTCGTGGGAAGGGCACGGGGGGTGGGCCTGCTCGAACGCCATGTCGCCGCGACGACATGGGCGCCGTTGCCGACATGGCCTAACGACCGGCTCATTCCTGTGTGGACGGACTCCGGCCATCCGCAGTACCTGGACGCGACGCAGGCGCCTGTCGCGCTGTTCGCGGTCGGTCACGTCGCGGAAGCGAGGAAGGCCCTGGCTCTTGCGCATGGCCGCAAGATGTACCTCGTGGCCGCGGCGTTCCCCACGTCCTCGCTCGCCGCGGCCGAGGCGCGCGCGGCCACCGTGTCGCGCAAGCTCGGCGGTGTCCCGGTGTATATGCTTCAGGGGTCGTGGCAGCCGTGGGCGCCAAGCCTCCCGGCCCTCCTGTGGGAGGACCCGTGGGCGACGAAGGGACAGGAAGCCCCCTTGGCCGGGATGACCCAGGCGCGGATGGACGCGGCGTACGCCCAGACGATGGCCGGACTGCCGGCGCGGTGAAAACGAGGATCGGGCGCCGTCGGGTCGAAATGGCGAGGCGAACGCAGGCTCGCGAGAACAGGGAAAGCGCGGCCATGGTCGGAGGTGGCCCCGTGGATTCCACGTTGCGCGCCTATCGCTTCCGCACGGGCAACGGGTGGTGGCCGTGGGTGACGGCCGTGGTCGGATCCTCGTTCCTTCTCGGGGTGATCGTCGTCGGGATGGCTTGGCCGTCCCGAGCGCCCGTTCTCTCCCCCCTGTCTGCGGCGGTCGGCGTCCTCGTCATCGTGGCGGGCACGGCCCGTCTGCACTTCGGTCCGGTCTTCTGGTACCGCGTCCAGAGGTCCGAGAA
Organism: Bacillota bacterium; assembly: GCA_023512375.1. Classification (GTDB taxonomy): domain Bacteria; phylum Bacillota; class Sulfobacillia; order JAJZYS01; family JAILZS01; genus JAILZS01. The sequence continues at coordinate 3,647 of JAILZS010000060.1, forward strand.
GGCGATGGTGCTCACGTCGGACGCCGGCGAAAGCATCGAGGTGGACGAGCCGAGAAGGAACACCGCCTCGATGTGGTGGGGGCCTCTCGCGTCCCTCTGTTTCGCCATCTCCTCTGTCCTGCTGTACAGGTTTCATGACGCCGAATGGCCCCTCTTCGGCGCCATCGCGGTGATCGGGGTGGCCGACGCGTGGCTCTACCCGCCCGACCGTCGCCCCGCCTACACCGTTCGCGTGCGCCTGGACGGAAGGCCGAGGAGGCTGTTCGTCGTGGTGAACCGGGGCCCGCGCGGCGAGTCCTAGCCTCGCGGCGCGGAGACGACGCCCGGGCACGTCGCCTACGACGTGCCGGACTGGGGAGGGCCGCCCCTTGGTGGCGCAAGCCGCCATGGGGCGGCCTCTTCGTGTGTCGGAGGGGTTCCGGTGGGGGGTGGGTGAGTTGGCCGTGGCGGCACGGGACGACGCGGTGTGTGTCGAGGCGGAGATCGACGTGGGTTGGCGCGACCCCGAGGAGGAGGCCCTGGCGTACAGCCTGAGGCATCCGCTGTTCCGCGGGAGGCTTGCGGTGCGCGCGCGCACGCATCCGACGCGGAGCAGGGAGCGGTCGGTTCCCTTGCTGGCGTGGTTCGACGTGCGGGGGCCCGGGCGCGTGCGCTGGGCGTTCGCGCGGGTCGGAGAGGACGAGTAGCGCGTCGGGGGTGGGGCATGTGCGGGTGAGCGTGGATGTCGGGTACGGGTACACGAAGGGCCTGGCCTCCGGTCGGGCCGTTTCGTTTCCGAGCGTGGTGCGGCCCGCGCAGACGGCCGACATCGGCGTGGGGGCGAGGCCGCGCGGCTACATGGTGTCCGTCCGCAGGGACGGGGAGGCGGACCTGTACGAGGTGGGCGAGCTCGCCCTCGTCATGGGCGGGCGCCGGAGCTGGGAGACGCGCGCGGCGAGCCGGCCCGACTACGCGATTTTGGCGCTCACGGCCATGCGCCTTGCGGGCGCGGCCGGAGGCGTGGACCTGGGCGTGGGGCTGCCGCTCGAGCTCTACCTGAGCCGCGAGGAGCGCGAGGCCCTCAAGGCGCGCCTTACGGGCCTGGAGGGGTTCGTCTCGGTGGACGACGCCCCGGAGGCCGTCATCCGGGTGGACAGGGTGCGCGTCTTCCCCCAGGGCGCCGCCGCCTACTCCGCCGCCGTGGCGGGTGAGCCAGCGCTTGTGCGGGGCACGGTCGGCGTGGTGGACGTCGGCTACCGGACGACGGACTACCTGGTTATGGTGCCGCGCGGCGAGGGGGCGATCCCGGACCGCTCGCGCCTGGGGAGCGTCCAGGTCGGGGTGGGCGAGGCGTTCGAGGCGGTGGCCAAGGCCGTGGGCCGAGAGCGGGCGACCATGCTCTCGTCTGCCGCCGTGGAGCGCGCGGTCCTCACGCGCACGCCCCTGAGGCTGTGGGGGGAGACCGTGGACCTCGCCGCCGCGCTCCAGAGGGAGTACGACCGCCTCGGCCAGGAGGTGGCCGAGCACCTCAGGCGCGTGTGGGAGGACGCGCTCCCGGACATGGCGGCGCTTCTCGTCTGCGGCGGGGGAGGGGTCGCGCTCTACCCCAGGCTCGCGGAGCTCACGCCCGTGGCGAGGCTCGTGCCCGAGCCGGTGACGGCCAACGCCGCCGGGTACTCGGTCCTGCTGGCACAGGCCGAGGCGGTGCGCTGACATGGCCGGTCGGCAGGTCCGGGTGGAGGTGCGCCTCCGGGGTGAGGAGGCTGAGGCGCTCGACCGCCTGGCCCGCCGGTTCGGGGGCAAGGCGAGGGCGCTCAGGGCCGGCATCGCGGCGCTGGAGCGCCAGCAGGAGATCCTGGACCGGCTGGACCGGATCGAGGCGCGCCTGGCGGCGGGCGGTGGCGCGACGCGGGCTCCGGAGGCGGCCGACCGCGACGTGCTGCGGGCGGTGGCGGCCGGGATCCTGGCGCTCGAAGAGGAGGAGGGTGGGGTTGGCTAGGATCCGTGCGGTGACCCTGCGGCTTCCCGAGGACCTTCTGGCGCGGCTGGGGGAAGAGTCGGCCAGGAGGGGGGTCACGCGGGACGAGCTCGTGCGACGCCTCCTGACCGACGCGACGACGTCCGGGTTCGAGGACCGGCTCGCCGGTCTCGAGCGCAGGGTGCGGGAGATCGTCGAGGCGCTCGCGGACACGGGCATCCGCGTCGGGGCGCACAGCCCCAAGCCCGACGCGGCGACGGAGAGCGAGTCGGCTCTCCCTTCGCCGTCCGACGGCGGATTCGGCATCGACGAGGAGATCGTGGTCGAGGACGGCTTCGCGGCCGACCCGGTCTCGGCGGAGGACGACGCGACGGGACGTTATGCCCGTCGTCCCGGGCTGGGCGTCCCGCTGGCCCCGGCGGGAGACCTCATCAGGCACGGCGAGGAGATCGAGGTCGACCTGGGCTGACGGCGGGGGCGGGCGTTTGCCGAGCGGTTGCCAGGCGACGAAACGTCTGGTGGAATGTGGGAGACATGGACACGAAGGCGGTAGCCAGAGGAGACCGCGCGGCCCGGCAGGCCGAGGTGCTGGAGAGTCTCCGGCAGGCCGCGGCGGAGCGCGGCCGGCGCTGGACCGTGCGTGAATGGCGCGAGGCCCGCCGGAAGCCCACGGTCGCCGAGGTGGTGCACGCCTTCGGCACGTGGTCCGCGGCGTGGGCGCACGCGGGGTTCGAGGCGTACCGGTCGGGACGCGGTCCGACTCCGGAGGAGGCGATCCTTCGGGCCTTGGCCCTTGCCGCACGGGAAGGCCATGGGCCACGCCTGACCGTATCGGCCTACGCTCGGTGGCGCGCGGCCCATGGCGGCCCGTCCGCGAGCACGGTCGTGTCGCGGTTCGGATCCTGGCGCGCCGCTCTCGAAGCGGCGGGCGTCGCGCCCGAGGACGTCGACCAGGCGATCGTGGAGTCCTTGCGGAGGCTCTGGCAGGAGAAGGGCCGCAGGCCCACATGGAGGGACTGGAAGAGGTACGCGGCGCGTCCCTGCTCGGTCGAGACGCTCCTCAGCCGCTTCGGCTCATGGCGGCAGGCGCTTCTGGCCGCCGAGGGGTCGGGGCCGGTGCTCCCGGCTCAGGCCGATCGGTCGGCTGCCCTCCGGCGGCTCGCCGCCGTGGACCCCAGCAGCCTAGGCGAGCGTCAGGCCCGCATCGCCGTTCTGGCCGCGCAGGGGCTTGGGCTTTCCGCGATTGCCCGCGAGCTCGGCATCAGTCGCCAGCGCGTGCATCAGATCGTCAAGGCAGCGGTCAAGCAACCCCAGTCATCACCCGGCGTCGACAGGCGCCCGGACTTTGCGCGGGCATGAGGCTACTACCAATCTGAGGTTGAGCGCGTCCTGGCTCTGCGCCGTGAACTCCGGCAGCCGGATGCGGTCGTCCACCTTAGGCGAGCGTCAGGCCCATGACGTTTGAGCCGTTGCCCAGCTCGCATGCCAGTGTCGCGGCCCGCCTGCACAGGCGGGCTGCTCGTTGCTGTCGGCTATTGGCTCCGCCGACATTGATGACGCGTTCACGCGGGAGGTGACTGCGCGTGGCAAGCCAGCAGCCGGACCACGGGGGCGGGCAGTCGCTCGGGTCCACGTGGCTCCTCCTGGCCGTGGCGGCGGTGGTGGGGGCGTACAGGTACCTTCAGCGCCTCGTTCCGCGCGCGGCCGGCGCGGGGCACGCCGCGTCCCCAGCCGCGTCGCTCCCCCCGGGCTTCTGGGAGCGGGTGGCGCTCGCCCTGGGGCTCACGGCGCTCATGGTCCTGGCCATGGTGGAGGGGTCGATCCTCCTCTACCGCTACACGTGGCGGCGGCGCAGGGCGCGCGGCATGCGGGTGGACGAGATCATCCTCGGCCCCAACGACACGGCGGAGCCCTACGAGGTCATGTCCGCACTCGACGCCATCCACGGCCAGCTCTCCACGCGCTACATGTCAAAGTTCGTCGGCCAGGACCCGTTCACGTTCGAGATCGTGCGGACGGAGGACGGGGTGATCCACTTCCTGGTCGCGGCGGCCTGCGAGCAGTACGACTGGCTCAAGGTGGTGGAGAGCACCCTCCAGGCCAAGTACACGAACATCCGCTTCGCCCCCTGGAAGGACGAGCGCCAGCGGTGGCGCTTCCGCCAGCAGGTCCACCTGGGCAAGCACTGGCGGCACGCCACCGAGACCGTGAAGGACTACCAGAACTCCGTCGTCGAGACGATCGTCCAGGCGCTCGACCAGGCGGAGGGGCCGTGCCATCTCCAGTGGCATCTCACTCCCGTCCCGTCCGAGCCCCTGCACGAGGTCCTGCGCAGCCAGGTGCGCGGCATGGAGCGGTCGGCGAACGCAGCCCGTCTCGTCGACCCGGCAGCGCCGGGCGTGGGCTACGCCGACTCGCAGTACGTGAAGGACTCGCTGCAGCTCTACGGCAAGAAGGCGTTCCGCACGGAGGTCCGGCTCGGGGCGCAGGACTGGGCGACCGTGCAGCGCGTCGTGGGCGCCCTGCGCGAGGCGGACGGGGAGAACACCTTCCAGGCGGCGACGGTGTGGGCCTTCGGCAGGCTGTGGGACCGCTGGTTCTACGAGCGGCTCGCGAGCCCGGTCCTGTTCGCGTCCTCGATCATGTTCTCGTTCCCGCTCGCGACGGTGATTCACCTCCCGACCAACCGCCTGAGGGTCGGGACGCTCAACCGCTACTACGTCCGCCGGGCGCCTGCGCCCCTTGCCATCCGCCGGGCGCCGGACCCCGGCCTGGCGATGGTCCTCGACCACGAGAGCGGGGCTCCGCTCGCCATCGAGGAGCAGGACCGGCGCGCCGGGACGCTCATCGTGGGCGTGCAGGGCTCGGGCAAGACGACCGACGCCCTGAGCATCTTCCGCGCCGACGTCCGCCACCGCGACGCCCAGGGCCGTCCCAAGCCGGTGGTGCTCATCGGCATCGGCAAGGACACCGAGCGGCGGGCACTCGGGATGGTGCCGCCGGACAGGACCGTGGTCTACTACGCCCCCGGCGACCCCGACTGCCCGTGGACCATCCACCCCATCCACGCCGCGCCGACGCTCGCGGTCATGGCGGACAACGTGCTCGCGACCATGACCGACGTGTTCGGCAACGAGGCGATCCAGTGGCGCTCGCGCGAGTTCCTCGCCAACGCCTTCGGGGCGGTGCGCGAGGTGCTGGGTCCGGCTGGAGACTTCGTGTCCGCCTACCGGCTCCTCACGGACGAGGACTTCCGCGACCAGGTGATCAGCCGGGTGTCCGACCCGCACCTTCAGGACTACTGGCACAGGACGTTCGTCCAGGCGATGGCGGCGAACCCGCGCTTCCTCGAGGAGGGCCTCGCCGCCCCGCGCAACAAGCTCGATGAGATCCTCCGCAACCCCCTCATCCGGGCCACGCTGTCTGCCCAGGGCGGGCGGCGGTTCCTCGACTTCCGGCGCCTTCTGGAGGAGCGGGCGGTGCTCGTCGTCAACCTCGACAAGGCCAAGCTCGGCGAGGCCGGCACGAGGCTTCTCGGCGTGTTCGTGGTGATGATGCTCTGGTACGCGCTCCAGGGGCAGAACGAGATCGAGGAGAAGGACCGCGTGCCGGTGAGCCTCATCCTGGACGAGGCGCAGAACTACGTGTCCGGCGGCTTCCTCGACATGCTGGCGGAGGGCCGCGCCTACGGCCTGCAGGTGACGCTCGCCATCCGCTTCCTCGGGGAGATCCGCGACGAGCGCATCATCCAGGGCATGCGCATGCTCCTCAGGAACGTGATCCTCCACCAGTTCCAGGACGTGAGAGAGGCCAAGGACTTCATGGAGCAGTTCATGCGGACCTACGCCTCGATGGTGCAGGTGAACGCGGAAAGCCAGGACGCGCTCAACCTCGGGGTGGACGACCTCATCCGGCTGCCGGAGTTCACCTCGGTCTGCCGCTGGATGGCGCGGGGGACGGTGCAGCCGGCCTTCTTCGCCCGGACGATCAACTGGGAGGAGCACTACCGCGACGAGTGGCGGGCGCTGCACGAGGGGCGCCAGCCGAGCCTTGCGCGCACCTTCGGGGGTGACGTCGTGAGCGGGGAAGACGACGTGATCGTGGTCGACCTGGAGCCCTCCATGCCGGAGGACGCGGCCTTGCCGGAGCTGCCCTTGCCGACGGCGGCCGTGGAGGCCACGGCCCAGGCGGCGAAGGGCGCCGAGGCGCCTTCAGCCGAGGGAGGGGTGCCGGCGGACATCCTCGACCTGGTGCTTGGCCGGGACGTGGCCGAGAGGCTTCTGGGCACGGCGCGGGACGACCTGACCGGCCTTTGGACCTCGAAGGTGTGGGGCCGGGTGCTGGAGTCCGACGAGCGCGGCTGCGCCGTGGCGTTCATCGACCTCGACGGCCTCAAGGCCGTGAACGACAGCCAGGGCCACGAGGCGGGGAACGCCCTTCTGCGGCGGGCGGGCGAGGCGATCCGGTCGGTCACGCGTCGCACGGACCTCGCCTGCCGCTGGGGCGGGGACGAGTTCACGGTGCTCCTGCGGGACGCGGACGAGGCGACGGCCCTGGCCTGGGCGGCGCGCCTTCGGGACGCGCTCGCGCGGCACGAGGTGAGGGCGAGCGTGGGCGTCGCCGTGCAGGCCGAGGGCGAGGCGCTGGCGGAGACCGCCCGGAGGGCAGACCGGGCCATGTACGAGGAGAAGAGGTCCCGCCGCGCCGAGGGCCGGCCCTCCGGGGGCTCCATGCCGCGCGTCGCGGGAGGACAGGCGGGGGCGCTCACGCTCCCCGACGCCTGGGGGGAGACCGATCCCCGCCGGGTGTTCTGCGAGCGTCACAAGATCTCCCCTGCGCGCGTTGTCCAGGCCGCCGCCAGCCTCGGGGCCACCGACCGGGAGGTGCTCCAGACGGCGGAGTGGGCGCTGCGAAAGGACCTCGACGAGCGTTCCAACCCCCTCCGGCTGTTCACGACGGTGCTTCGCATGAAGGTGGAGGACCGGCGACTTGCCCAGGTGGCGGCGAGGTACAGGTCGACGGTGACGGCCGTGCGCAACCTCCTTCGCAGCCGGCAGGTGGACGTGGACGACGTCCTCGCCGTGTTCGAGGACTCGAAGGCGGCGTCGCTCGGCGACCTCGTGGCCGAGGCGGCGGCCGCGCGCCGGCGCGCGGCGGCGCGGTCGTGACGGCGGGAGGTGCTGGGGGGCGGTGTTCGAGTACGAGGAGTCGGAGCTGAGGCAGTGGTTCCTCGGCTTTCCCCGGGGCGACCAGCTGTGGCGGGAGGCCGTGGACGGCGCGGTGATCGCGAGGGAGATCGCGAGGCGGGCGGGCGAGGACGAGGCGCTCGCCCGCCTCGCCTTCCTGGCGCGCGACGTGGGCAAGGTGTTCTGGCCGGACTGGCTGTTCGAGCGGCGGGTCGACGACCGCGCCCTCCTCTACGGGCACGTGACCGTGGGGGTGAGGACGCTGGAGGGCATGCCCGCGTTCGCCGCCATGCCCAGGCTTCTGAGGGTGGTGCAGCAGCACCACGAGCGGTGGGACGGGCGAGGATATCCGTTCGGCCTCGCCGGGCCGGAGGCGGACCGCCTCGCGCATGTGGTGGCGGTGGCGGACGCGGTGGCGGCCATGACCCGGGGCCGTCCCTGGGCGCCGCCCGTCTCTCTGGAGCGGGCGGCGGAGGTGGTGGCGGCCGAGGCCGGGCGCCAGTTCCACCCCGACGCGGGAGCGTGGGTCAGGGACCTGGTTCGCGGTCCGGGTCCGATCCAGAGGGCTGCCGGACGCGGCGAGACGTTGAGACGCCTTCCATCCCAGTTATGACCTCCGCTCTTGGCCGGAGGACGGCGCAGCGTATGGCAGCGAGTCGCAGGCCCTGACCTGCGTCGGCCCGCGTCAGCCAACGCGGTTGTGTAGGGATGGCCGAAATCCGGCTCCGCGTGTCCCGCGCGTGGGTTCGCCGGCTGCTACGCCGGGTTGACACCCAAGGCAGGGCAGAGGCCCTGAACGGTCGTGGCCCACCGGCGCCCTGCCGGTAGGCCGAAGTCTTGACCGGTGCGGGGTTCAGAGGCTTGCGCCGGGGAAATTGCCGGTACGGCGGGTGGCTCGATCAGCCTGTGGAACACGGCGGGCGTGCCGTGTGGTACCCACAAGGACGCGATTGCCGAAATTCGATGTGCCCCGAACGCTGCACAGTGATATGGAGCGATCTACTGAAGCCGTGCCTGGCTGTCTCGTCCGGACGACCGTGCAGAGGTCGGCAGCGCGTCGGGCTTCGTCGTTGAAGGGCATGACATGGAGTACCAGTCGGGTGACCGACACCACGGCCCGGCTGTGTGCCGGTAGGCGCACTTCCCTGAGCGATGCTGGTTTGAGGCTGTCGTCCGTTGAGATTGCCGGTAGTCGCCGGCACGTTCAACCAGTTGGGTGGCGAGCATGATGGGCCGGAACGGACAGTTTGCCGTGCGGAGCCGTCCCGGAAGCGGCGCGATCGTCAGGGACGAACACCGCCAGCTGCCTCCCTCGGGGTGGCTCGCACGACCGCGCACACGTCATGCACGACATCGCGCTTTGCCTCGCTCCGACGATAGGGCGGTTGCGGGATCGGACGGTAGGGGGATGACCATGGCAGCCAAGCGTCGATGGGTGGTGCCGGTGTGGGAGGAGCAGGCAGGGTCTCATACGCCGGAGGAGCTGGTGTCAGGGACCGGGCCGGCGGGCCTTCGGCTGACCGTCAGGGACCTCAACATTCTCGAAAGTCTCCTGGACCGCAACTACCTCGCCACGCGGCACCTCGTACGGGGAGGTGACACGGACGGTTTCCCGGACCGGCGCAAGGCGTCGGAGCGCATGAGCCGGCTTGTTGCCGAGGGGCTGGTCGCCAGGGCGAAGGTCCCCGCCTGGAACGGGGACAGCCCGACTGCGTGGGAGTACGCCTACTGCCTTACCGAGCGCGGGCTTGACTGTCTTCTCCTGGATGGTCGGGGGGCCGCCGAGCGGATCGTCGGCCGCTGGTCTCCGCCGTTTCGGCGCAACAGCGACAAGATCAACCTCGACCACGAGCTCGCCGTTGCCGACCTGTGCGAGGCGATCACGGCGGCCTTTCCCGCGGGATCGCTCACGTTCTGGGTGGGCTCCCGATCCCTCGTGCAGCGCACCGGGCGCGGCCCGCTGCACCAGCTGGTGGAGCGGAGCCACGTCCACCCCGACGCCGCTGTGCTGGTCCTGGTCGAGGGCGGGATGGAGGTCATCCTCGTGGAGTACGAGGAGTCGTTCCGACCGGACAGGTTCGCCGAGCGCATCGGGGCCTACGTTGCCTACTTCGAGCGCAAGGACTGGAAGACGCGGTATCCGCTTGCTCGGGAGCCCCGCGTCGTCATCTCGTTGAGCACGCGTGCCGACCGGCAGCGGTATTCGTCCAGCCCCTTCCAGCACGCCCTTTCCGTCGTCGAGCATCTGGCGCCCAAGCTGTGGGCGGTGTCGAGGAACCTGTACCTCATGGCCGAAGAGGAGTGGCGCAGGGGAGACCTCGGGTTCGTGGAGGTCGGACCCGCCCACGTGCGTCGGTCGCTGGGAGAGGTGGTGCCGCTGCTTGCTTCTCGACCTGCGCAACTGCTCAGGCAGTGAGGCGAGGGGGGGGGGGAATCGTCATGTGGGGAATCGTCTACTTGGGGGGAAACGGAGGCCCCAAAGTGGGGAAACGTCTATGGGGGTAATCCTCAAATTTTCAGACGATGCCCCGCGACACCCTTCCAGCCCTAGAGCCGCGCGGGTTTGTGGATCGAACGAGCGGCCAAAATCAATCCGTACCATCCACTTCCTCGACCGACCAACCGGTCGGGGGGAAGTGTTGTCGGGTCTGGCGGGGCGTTATGGAAGGTCATGGCATTTGGCTGGCGTGGTGGGGTTGTGACTGGCGGGTGGCGTGCTGGTGGTGTGGAGGGGGAGCATGAGCGAGTTCAGCGGGGGTGTGGGTGGCTGGACTGTTCGTTGGTGGGTTCACTCTTTGAGTCTCAAGGCGTGGGGGTTGGCAGGGCATCGGAGGGTGTGCCTTAGCGTCGAAGGGATGGGGTGGTGAAGGGCTGACTGAGGTCGGAAGCGGCGGAGGCATCGGCGTCCTTCGGGAATGCGAAAAGTTGCGTTCCGGTACGGTGGGGGGAGGGTGGTTGGGTGGCCGGCTGCCGCGGGCGCGCTCGCTTGTCCAGGCCGGGCGGCTTTGCCGCGGCGGCGCCTCCGGCACCGCAGGCCTGGACAAGCAAGCGCTCCGCGGAGTCCTTCGGGAATGCGAATGCGGTAGACTGGGCGCGAGGAGGGGTGCTTACGCACATCCGGCTGAAGGTGGTCATCCTGCCCAAGGAGGACGGGCACGGCTTTCTGGCCGTCTGTCCCTCCTTGCAAGGCTGCCATGCGGAAGGCGCGTCGCCGGGCGAGGCCCTGGACAACGTGCAGGACGTTGCACGGGTCCTTTTGTCCCTGCGCCGCGAGGACGGCCTGCCCCTGCCCGGGGACGACAACGACTTGAAGCCGGATGAGGCCGTGGTTGAAGGAGTTCTCGCGGTGAGCGCCGGATGAGCAAGCTTCCCAGGCTGACCTACCGAGAGCTGATTCAGATCCTGAGACAACAAGGTTGCGAGTTCCGCCGGGAGGCCAAGGGATCCCACGAGATCTGGTGGCACCCGGCGAAACGTTTGTATACCACCGTGCCCAAGCACGGCGGCACCATAGATACCGGTACGCTGAGAAAGATCCTTCGGGACCTGGAGATCGATCCAAACCTCTTGCGTCAACCGCCAGGATGCTGAAGGGATCGCCGCGGCCCGCCGGAAGGCCGGCCGCCCACCTTGCCGCCGGGCGCGGAGCGGAAACCGGCCCGGTGCCCGCCCACCCGCTGGGGGCGCGCCGGCCATCGCACGCTGGTCACCACGCTCACCAAGCGGATGGCCGAGGACCTGAGCGCCTACCTTCAGGAGCTGGACGTCCGAGTCCACTACCTGCACGCCGAGATCGACACGCTCCAGCGCGTGCAGATTCTCAAGGATCTCCGCCTGGGCACCTACGACGTCGTCGTCGGCATCAACCTGCTCCGCGAGGGGCTGGACCTGCCCGAGGTCTCGCTCGTCGCCATCCTCGACGCCGACCGCGAGGGCTACCTGCGTTCGGACACCGCGCTGATCCAGACGATGGGACGCGCGGCGCGTCACCGCTCCGGGCGGGTCATCCTCTATGCCGACGCGGTGACCGACTCGATGCGCCGCGCGATCGACGAGACGAACCGCCGGCGCGCGATCCAGCTCCGGTACAACGAGGCGCACGGCATCATCCCGGAGTCCATCGTCAAGCCGATCCGCGACATGATCGACCTGCAGGGCGTCGCGGAGGAGATGGCGACCTATCGGCCCTCGACCGAGCTCCTGACCGCCGAGGAGCTCATCGCGCTGGCCGAGACCCAGCGCGCGAAGGTGCCCTGGGACGTGGCGCGGCTGCTCATGCTCTCGCCCGCCGAGCTCGAGCAGACGATCGCGGCGCTGGAGCGCGCGATGCGCACCGCGGCGGCGGAGCTGCAGTTCGAGAAGGCGGCCGTGCTGCGGGACCAGGTCGCCGAGCTGCGCAAGGGCCTCGGGGAGCCGTTCTTCGCCGGCCGCGGACGGCGCGGGCGCGGCGGCCGGCGTGCGGGCGGGGGCGCCCC
>JAILZS010000006.1 GCA_023512375.1 Bacillota bacterium
GTCGATGTCGGTGGGCGGGTGCTCGCTGTCCAACATGGTGGGGGTGATCCAGGCGAAGGCGGGCAGGGTGCCGCGGCGGAGGTCGAGGAAGTACTGGGCGAGCGGCACGAGGTCGCGGCGTAGGCGAGGGTCGTCCTGCACCGCCGGGAAGCCGGGCAGGGGGTTCCACAGCCAGAACTGGTCGGGCGGATAGCCGCTGTAGTCCTTCCACGACACGCCTGCCGCCGCCAGCTGTTGGGCGAACGTCGGGAAGGTGAAGCCGCACGGCGTGGGCGGGGCCCACATGTTCCAGATCCACCCCCCGCTCGTACCCGCCACCGTGTACAGGTGGTTGGGCAGCGACGGCCCCTGCAGGGAGGCGAAGAACATGTCGGCCAGGGTGAAGTGGGCGGCGTAGTACCAGTAGTTGGGGATGTCCGCGCCGGTGTAGTAGCCCATGACCTGGCGGTACGTGTCGGCGTACACGAACCCGTCCATGCGCCCGCGGTCGTAGGCGCGATGGGCGGGGATCCAGTCGTGCCCGAGGTCGTGGGTGAGGGGCCGGGTGAGGTGGTAGGGGGCGACGACGGGCGGCCCGCCGCGCACCGCCGGGAGGCGGATGCCGGGGTGAAGGCCGTCGACGCCCGGGTAGGTGCCGAAGTAGTTGTCGAACGAGTGGTTCTCCTGGACGATGAAGAGGACGTGGCGGATGACCCCCTCCGGCTGAGGGGGTGTCGTGGGCGCGGGCCAGGGGCGACCGCCCACCACCCGCACGCTGTGCGCCCAGATGAGCCCTTGCCGCAAGGTGCCCGCCACGTCCACCACCTGCCCCGGCAGGAGCTCCTTGCCCGGGGCGTAGACGGTGGCGACGGTACCGCCGGGCGCGAGCACGGCGGCCGTGGCGCCGGCCGCCTCGAGGACGGTGCCGCGCACGCCGTGGGCGAGCCAAGCGTCGGACGTGGGCCGGGGGGTGTGGGCCTGATTCTCGAGGTGGGGCACGCCGCAGCCGGCGGCGGCATGGGCCCCGCCGCCGGCGGCGGCCGGAGCGCGGGGGGCAGCGGTGGCGCACCCCGACAGGAGGAGGGCGGTGAGCGCGGCCGTCATGGCGGCGGGGATGCGGCGTTCCCGACGGCCCAGTCGCTCCACCGCGATCACCCCCTTCGCGCTTTCGCCCTCTCTCGAATGGGGGGCGGCGGCCGTCAGACGCCGCCGTCCGCCCGCGGCGGCATGGCGCCCACCAGGCGCAGGAGGGCGACAGGCGTCTGCTCGTGCCCTTGGCCCAAGGGGTTGTCCAGGAAGAGGCGGCGCACGCGCTCCGGGTCGACGCCGTCGCTGTGGCCCAGGACGACCGCGTCGATGTCGTTGGCGTCCACGACGGCCACACCCGCGCCCAGGGCGCGGGCCAGAGAGGCCGCCACCCCGGCGGGATCGGCGGGCGCCATCTTCGCGTGGCCGTTGTAGGGCGGGATGGTGCCGCGGGTGGGGCCGTCGATGGCGGCCACGGCGGGGGGGAGGAGACGGTAGAAGACCCCGCGCCTGCCCAGGGCGCGGGCGGCGGCGGCGACGGCGGCGGCGGCGACGATGCGTCCCGCCCCCACCTCCCGAAGGGCGAGCTCCATCGTCTCGGGGATGCCGAGGCCGATGCCCGCCGGCGTGCGGCGCACGAAGCGGCTGAGGAACCGGGCCAGGGGCCGCGGCCGCACCTCGCCCACGGGGAAGGAGCGCCCTTGGCTGATGGCCACGATCTTCTCGCTCACGGCCACCACATCCCCTGGGCGGAGGTCGTCGCCCACCGCCTGCCCCACCACCTGGGCGAGATCGTCGCCTGCTTCCACCAGGGGGGTGCGGCGGGGGGCCCTGAGCCAAACCTCTCCGTCCAACGCCTGGAAGAGATGGCGGCCGAAGTTGGGCCGGTAGCGGCCGAGCGCCTCGGCCGCAGCTCCGCCCAGGCGCTCGGCCACCCAGGCGTCGCCGACGGCCGCCACGTCGGCGGGCGGGGAGGCGCCGCCGGCCAGGGGGCGGGAGAAGAACACGCGCAGCCACAGCTCGGCGTTGATCACCCGCCACAGGAACAGGGAGGAGGCGATTTCCCCCCGGGCGGCGGCGCGGAAGGCCCGAGCCACCGCCTCGCCGTCCCAGAACGGCCGGCTCTGGAAGAGAGGGGATTGGAAGAGGCTCTGGAAGACGGCGCGGCGGGCGAACAGCCAGCGCGTCTCCGGGGTGGTGAACCCGACCTTCCAGCGCCGGCGGCGGATGCGCTCCGGCAGGACGCCGCGCATGCCCTGCCGCAGCAGGTAGCGCGCCCAGCCGTCGCGGATGATCGCCTCCTCGGGGAGGGCGAGGATGCGCTCCACGAGTTCCTGGTCCAGCCACGGCACGCGCGATTCGAGGGAGTGGGCCATGGAGTTGCGGTCCTCGTACCGGAGCAGGGCCGGCAGGCTGTACGTGGTGACGTCCTCGAGCAGCCGGCGCTTGAGGTCGTCCGCCGGCCGCGTATCGCGCGCCGGCGCCATGCGCGCGGTCCACGCCGGGTCGAGCAGGCGCCGGCCCGGGAAGGGACGCCGCCGATCCCGGCGCTCGCGCGCCAACAGGGGCGCGAGGACGTCGCGTGCCGCCCACGCCTCGCGCACGAGCCTGCCCAGGCGGCGCTGGCGCCACAGCTGCCGGAGGTAGACGAGATGGTAGGGGACGTATCCCGCCATGAGCTCGTCCCCGCCCTGACCGTCGAGGACCACCGTGACGTGGCGGCGCGCCTCGCGCATGACGCACCACTGGGCGTAAGGACCGGTGCTGACGAACGGCTCGTCCTGATGCCATACGAGCTGGGCAAGCTCGGCGACGAACGTGGTCGAGTCGGGGCGGACGTAGTCGGTGTCGGCGCCTGCCGCCGCCACGGCCACCTCGATGTAGGCGCGCTCGTCGATGGGGTCGCCGTCGTAGACGGCGGAGAAGGTCTTCACGCGCCCGCGCAGGCTGGCAGCGTCGGGCAGCTCCTGCCGCAGGAGGTCGGCCATGAGGCAGACGATGGTGGAGGAGTCGAGGCCGCCGCTCAGGCAGGCGCCCACCGGTACGTCGGCCACCAGGCGGCGGGCGACGGAGCGGCGGAAGGCGTCCGCGAAAGGGGCGGCCTCGGCGTCGCCGTCGCGGCGCAGGGAGGGGCGCCAGTACGCCTCCAGGCGGACGCCGTCGGCGTCCACCACCGCGTAGTGGGCCGCCGGCAGGCGGCGGACGCCGGCGAAGAAGGTCTCGGGCCGATGGTCGTGCAGGCCGTACGCCAGGTACTCGTACAGCACCTGCTCGTCCACCGCCGGCTTGAGCTGGGGCGCGCGCAACAGGGCCTTGATCTCCGACGCGAACAGGAGCCGGTCCCCGGCGCGGGCGTAGTAGAGGGGCTTGATGCCGAAGTGGTCCCGGCACAGCACCAGGCGCCGGCGCGGGCGGTCGTAGATGGCCAGCGCCCACATGCCGTTGAAGCGGGCGAAGGCGTCGGTGCCCCAGGCCTCGTAGGCCCGCAGCACGACCTCCGAGTCGGCGTCGGTGCGGAAGCGGCTCCCCAGCGCCATGAGCTCCGCCCGCAGCTCGCGGTAGTTGTACACCTCGCCGTTGTACACGAGGGTGACGGCGCCGTCGTCGCCGTGCATGGGCTGGTGGCCGCCCGCGGGGTCGATGATGCTCAGGCGGCGGAAGCCGAGCGACACCCGCTCGTCCACGGCGTACCCCTCGTCGTCGGGGCCGCGGTGGCGCAGGGTGTCGGTCATGGCCCGCAGGAGGTCGTCCGCGCGGGCGCCCCAGAAGCCCGCGATGCCGCACACGCCCGCCCCACCTCCCGTGTGCCCCGCCCGCGAAAACTCCCGCCCGGTGACACCGGCGCGGGAGGGGGGCGGGGGGATGGGTCAGCCGGCCGCTTCGAGCCGGCGCGCCAGGCGCGCCTTCTTGCGGTTGGCGCGGTTGCGGTGGATGGCGCCCTTCTGGGCGGCCCGGTCGAGGGCGCGGTAGACGTTGCGCAGAGCGGCCGCCGCTCCCTCCCGGTCGCCCGCCTTGAGGAGGCGCTCGAAGCGCCGGATGGCGGTGCGCACGAACGTGCGCCGCCGCCGGTTCTCCATCGTCCGGCGCAACGTGACGCGGATGCGCTTCTGCGCCGACTTCGTGTTGGCCACCGAATCCCTCCGTACGCCGAATGTCGCCTTGCGGCCCGGGCCACCGTCGGGCCCGCGCGCCGCGGTATGCACAGCGCCGCCCGGCTCCCGGCCCGCCGGGCGAAGACGGCCCGAGTCTAGCACGTGCGCCCCCCCAGCGCAACCGAAGGGCTGTGCCGCGGGGGCGGGGAGGAGTTCGCCGGCAAGGCGAGAAGGTGCACCGGCCGGGTGGGAGACAGATCCAGGCGAGAGCCGGCCTGGGCCGGGGGGCGGCGGTCGGTTGGCGGTGACAGGCGGAGCCGTGGTGACCGTGGGCGAGGCGCTCGGGGTGCTCGACGCCGGCGAGGGGCGCCTCGAGGAGGTCGACCGCTACGAGGCGGGCGTCGCGGGCGCCGAGCTCAACTACGCCGTGGACCTCGCGCGCCTGGGCGTGGCCGTTCGGTACTTCGGCGCCGTGGGGGACGACCCGTTCGGCCGTCGCGTGGTGCGGACGCTGCGGGCGGAGGGCCTCGATGCGTCCGACGTCAGCGTCGATCAATCCCGTCCCACCGGGCTGTTGTTCAAGGGCAGGTCGCTTCCCGGTGGCGAACGCGAGGTGGTCTACCGCCGGCGGCACAGCGCCGCCAGCGCCTACGTTCCGCCGGCGGCGCTCGCCCAGGCGGCGCGGGCGGCGCGAGGCGTGCACGCCACCGGCATCTCCCTCATGTTGGGCGAGGGGATGGCCGAGGCCGTCCGCACCTTGTTCGAGGAGGGCGCGGGGGCGCCGTGGCGCAGCTTCGACCTCAACGTCCGGCTGCGCCTCGCCCCTGCCGAGGCATGGCGGGCGGCGCTGGAGGCGATGCTCGCCCCGGGGCGCGTTCTCTTCGCCTCCGCCTCCGACCTGGCGGCCATCGGCCTCGGGCCGGAAGAGTTGGTCGGGCGCTGCCGGCGACGGGGCGTCGCGGCCGTCGTGCGCAGCGCCGACCATGGCGCCCTGGTGGCGACGGCCGACGGTCGGGAGCGGCGCGTCCCCCCCGTCCCCGAGGCGGTGCCGGTGGACCCCGTGGGGGCCGGCGACGCCTTCGCCGCCGCGGTGACGGCTTGGCGGCTGGCCGACGCCCCCTGGGAGGAGGCGGTGCGCGCGGGCCAATGGGCCGGGGCCATGGTGGTCAGGTTGCGCGGCGACTTCGCCGGCGCCCCCTATCGGCACGAGCTGGAGGCGCTGCTGGCGGGTGCGGGACCGTCACGGTAGGCGGCCGCCGGCAGCGCCTGTACCCGAGGTCGAGGCGCACGGGCGGGACAGGCTGGGGGAGGTGGCGGCATGGTGGCGGACGGCGAAGGGGTGCGGGCCCGCCTGTCGGAGGCGGGCGTGGTGCCCATTTTGCGCGTGGCCGACGCGGAGCGTGCGCTCGCGCTGGGAGGTGCCCTGGCGGGGGCCGGGGTGGGCGTGCTGGAGGTGTCGTTCAACACCCCCGACGCGCCGGCGGTGATCGAGCGCCTGGCGGAGGAGCACCCTGGCGTCGTGGTGGGAGCGGGGACGGTCCTGCGCCCGGAGGAGGCGGCGCGCGCGGCGGGGGCGGGTGCGCGCTTCCTCCTGAGCCCGGCGTTTCACCCCGAGGTGGCGCGTGCCGCCCGCGACCTCGGCTGCCCGTACATCCCGGGGGCGTTCACGGCCACCGAGGTGTGGCGGGTGATCGAAGCCGGCCTCGACATGTTCAAACTCTTTCCCGCCGGACTGTACGGGGTCGCCGGCATGCGCACCCTGCTCGAGCCGTTCCCAGGCCTGGGGGTGGTGCCGTCGGGCGGCATCGGCCTCGGTGAGGTGGGCGCCTGGCGGGCCGCGGGGGCGGTGGCGGTAGGTCTTGGCGGGGCCATCACCCGCGCCCCCGACCCGGTGGCCGCAGCGCGCGCCGCCCTGGCGGCAGCGCGCGTCCCTCGAGCGGAACCGGTCTAGATCCGGCGCGTGCGCACCCGCCGCCGGCCGCGCCGCACGTCGGAGGCGGCGGGCACGACGGAGATGGTGCCGTCGGTCTCCAAGACGGCCAGGGCCACCTCGGATACGTCCTCAAGACCGTGTTCCCTTAGGGCCATGCGGCAATCCTCGGGGTCGAGGCCCTCGCGCGCCACCACGCCGTCGAGCCACGCCCCGTCGCGGGCGATCACCGTCGCCTCTCCCTCGAGCAGGTGGCGCAGGCGAGGCAGGCGGAGGTTGAGGCGGGCCACGGCGGCGTTCAGGAGGAAGAGGGCGGCGAGGATCACCAGGCCGCCGGCGAGCGAGGAGTCGGGCCCGGTGATGGCGGGCTGGACGGCGTTGGCCGCCAGGAGCACGAGGGCCAGGTCGAACAGCGTGAACTGACCCACCTCGCGTTTGCCGAACAGCCTTAGGCCGAGGAGAAGGGCGACGTAGACGACGGCCGATCGGACGGCGAGGGCCCACCAGGGGATGGCGAGGCGAAACAGGACGGGTCACCTCCCACGCCGGCGCTCAGCCCGCACGGCCGGCGGCATGGGCCCACGGCCCCAGGCGGCGGCGCAGGTAGACGAGGGTCTGGGCCATCTCGGGGATGCGCAGGAGGACGGCGAACAGGGAGAAGCCCGCCACGCCGGCGGCGAGGGCGGCGAGGAGGCTTACCACCGTCGGCGCGCCGGCCAGGGCGAGGCGCACGACCGCCACGACCGCCGCCATGCCGGCGCTGGCGACCAGGGTGCGCAGGAAGGACGAGGCGGTGGCCATGAGGCCCAGCCGCCGCCGTAGGCGCCGGCGCAGGAGGATGGTGAGGAGCCCTACGTTGAGAAAGCCGCTTGCGCTGTACGCGAGGGCGAGTCCGAGCAAGTGGAGGTAACGCGCCCCCAGGTAGTTGAGCCCCACCGACACGAGGAGGTTGACGGCGCTGGCCGCGAGGGGCGTCCGGGTGTCCTCCACGGCGTAGAAGCCGCGGCTGACGATCTCGTACGTGGCGTAGGCCACCACGCCCACGCTGTAACCGACGACGGCGCGGGCGGTGACGGCGGTGTCGGCGGCGGTGAAGGCGCCGTGCTGGAAGAGGACGGCCACCACCGGTCCGGCCAAGAGCATGAGGCCCACCGAGGCCGGCAGGCTGAGGAAGACCACGCTCCCCAGGGCGCCGGAGAAGAGGCGGCGGTAGGAGGCCCAGTCGCGCACCGCCGCCACCCGGCTCAAGGCGGGGAGGGCGGCGATGCCGATGGAGATGGCGAGCATGATGGGCACGAGCACGACGCGGCTGGCCAGGGTGAGGGCGTTGATCGAGCCGGCAGGCAGGAACGAGGCCAGGAAGGTCTGGTTGACGAGGAAGTTCAGCTGCACGAAGGAAAGGCCGATCATGACCGGCAGGGAGAGGCGGGCCAGGCGCGCCACCCCCTCGTGCCGCCAGTCGAGGGAGGGGGCGTAGCGCGGGCGCAGTCGGGCCACGCCCCAGAGCTGGATGAGGAAGTTGAGCAGCGACGCCACGGCGGTGGCCAGGGCGAAGGCCTCGACCCGCATGTCGATGGGCCCCGGCCCGTGGGGAAGGACCCGCATCCAGAGGAGGCCGAGTACGATGATGGCCGCGTTGTACACGAGCGGTCCCAAGGCCGTGCCCCAGAACGACTGGTAGGCGTACTCCACCCCCATGAGCACGGCGTTGAGGGCGTGGAAGAGGATGGCCAGGAACATGATGCGGGTGAGGGCGGCCGCGTCCGCCAGGGCGGCGGGGCCGAAGCCGGGGGCCACGACGCGGACCAGGAGGGGGGCGAAGGCGACGGCTGCCGCGAGGACGACGAAGAGCAGGAGGAGGACGAGGTTGTAGGCCACGGAGGTCACGTACCACACCTGGTCCTCGCGCCTCTCGGCCAGGTAGCGGCTGAGGATGGGGATGAAGGCGGTGGACATGCCGCCCCCGACGAGGATCAGGTAGATCGTGTCGGGCGCGAAGTACGAGGCGTTGAGGATGTCGACGGAGCGGTTCTGCCCGAACGCGGCCGAGATCACGGAGTTGCGCACGAAGCCCAGGACGCGCGACAGGGCCATGGCCACCCCGATGAGCGTGGCCGCGCGCGCCACCGTGCCCGTCCGGCCGAACGCCTCCGGCCTCTCCTCGCGTTCCAGTCGCGTTCGCTCCCCGCACCCCGCGTACCCGCCGCGCCGGCGTCGTCCCCAGGGTACCACAGGGCACGGCCGGGCATGGACGGCGGCATGGGGGCGACGGCGGGGACATACCGTGCCGGCGGGGGGAGGCAGTCGGTTGCGAGCGTGGTGGGTGCGGGTGGGCCGGCGCGGACCCCGGGCGGCCTGGGGCGCGCCGCGCCGTGCGCGCCCTGCCCACGCCCTCCTCCCCGCCGGCGTCGCCCTGGCCGCCGTCGCGGCGGTCCTCTCCCTTCCGTCCGCCCCGCGTGTGGCGCCGGCTTCCGCCCTCGGCCCGGCGCCCGCTCCGGACGGGCGCGCCCTCGCCCTCCTGGCGGCGGCGCTTCCCGCGTGGGCGGGCGCGGCAGGGGAGGGGTCACCATGGCAGCGCCTGGCCGAATGGTTGGCGGGCGGCGGCGCCGTCGCGCCGCCGGCCCCGCCGCCGGCGCCGCCGTACGCGCCCTCCGCCGCCCATCCGCCCAACGCCCGGCCGCCCGATCCGGCCCCTCCGCCGCCCGACGTGTACGGCACGCGGCCGCTGGTGGCCATCTACCACACCGACTCGACGGAGGCCTACCTGCCGGCCATGCGGGAGGCGGGCCTGCCGGCGACGGCGCCCTTCTCGCGCGACCAGGCGGTGGGGGTGGTGCAGGTGGGTGCCGTCCTCGCCCAGGCGCTGTGGCGGCTGGGGGTGGCGGCGGTGCACAGCCGGGCGGTGAACGATCCGGACGGGGTCATCGGGGCGTACGAGAACAGCCAGCGCACGGCCCAGGCGCTCCTCGCCGCCTACCCCAGCGTGCGCATCCTGCTGGACCTGCACCGCGGCGGCGCGGGCGAGGCCCAGGCCCCCGCCCCGCCCGCCGGGGCGGGGAGCGACGGCGCAGCGGGCGTGGTGCTCGTGGTCGGCACGGATGACCGCCTGCCCCAGCCGCACTGGCGGCAGAACCTGGCCTTCGCCCGCGTGCTGGCGGCCGCCGCCGGCCGCCTCTACCCGGGCTGGCCGGTTGCCGTGGTGGTGAGTCCCAACCAGTACAACCAGGAGCTCAGCCCCGGTGCCCTCCTCGTCGAGGTGGGCGGGCCGAACACCACCCTGGCGAGCGCCGACGCCGCTGCCCGCCGCCTCGCCCGCGTCCTGGCCGCCGTGGTCGAGGGGGGGCTCTATCCCGGCGCAGGCGGCGGCTGAGGCCGCGTTGACGCCTCCCGGCCCCCCCGCTACCATGGGGCCAGCATGCCCGGGCTCGGCCCGGGCGGCCTCTACCCGGGGGTGAGGGCGTGGCGGACGGGGCCCGGCCGGCGGCCGCGACCGGGGAGCGGGCGAGGCAGGGGGCGGACGTCGGCGCCGTACCGCCCGCCCGCATCCGCAACTTCGCCATCATCGCCCACATCGACCACGGCAAGTCTACCCTCGCCGACCGCCTGCTCGAATACGCTGGGGCGGTGCCGGCGCGCGAGATGACCGAGCAGTTCCTCGACCGCATGGACCTGGAGCGGGAGCGCGGCATCACGATCAAGGCCCAGGCGGTGCGCCTCGGCGTGCGCGGCCCGGATGGCGAGGCGTACGCCCTCAACCTCATCGACACGCCGGGCCACGTGGACTTCAGCTACGAGGTGTCGCGCGCCCTGGCGGCGTGCGAGGGCGTCATCCTGGTGGTGGACGCCGCCCAGGGCGTCCAGGCCCAGACGGTGGCCAACCTCTACCTGGCGGCCGAACACGGCTTGGCCATCGTGCCGGTGCTCAACAAGATCGACCTGCCGGGGGCGGACCCGGAGCGGGTGCGGGCGGAACTCGAGGACCTGGGTGTCGACGGCCGGGAGGCCATCCCTGTGAGCGCGAAGACCGGCGAGGGGGTGCCGGAGGTGGTGGCGGCCGTGCTGGAGCGGGTGCCGCCGCCCGGCGGCGACCCCGACGCCTCCCTGCGAGCCCTGGTGTTCGACTCCCGCTACGACCCGTACATGGGGGTCGTCTGCTACGTGCGCATCGTGGACGGTTCGGTGGCGGCGGGCGAGCGCGTGCGCTTCATGGCGACGGGGCGGTCCTTCGAGGTGACGGAGGTGGGCGTCTTCCGCCCCGAGGGGGAGGCGGTGGAGCGGTTGGCGGCGGGCGAGGTGGGGTACCTGACCGCCGGCATCAAGAGCGTGCGGGAGGCGCGGGTGGGCGACACCCTGACGCATGACGACCGCCCGGCGGACGCGCCCCTGCCGGGCTTCCGCCCCGCTCTACCGGTGGTGTACGCGGGCCTCTACCCCTCCGACCCGGGCGCCTACGACGACCTGCGGGAGGCGCTCGAGCGCCTCCAGCTCAACGACGCCGCCATCGTGTACGAGCCCGAGCGGTCGGAGGCCCTGGGGATGGGCTTCCGGGTGGGGTTTCTCGGCCTTCTCCATTTGGACGTGGTGGAGGAGCGGCTGGAACGGGAGTACGGCCTCGACCTGGTGGTGACCGCGCCTTCGGTGGTGTACCGGGTGACGCGGCCCGGCCGGCCGCCGTACGAGATCCAGAGCCCCGCGGACATGCCCGACGACGCGCAGACGGTGGAGGAGCCGTTCGTGGAGGCGGAGATCCTCGTCCCTGCCGACTACGTGGGCGCCGTCATGGAGCTCTGCCAGGAGCGGCGCGGCAGCATGGTGGCCCTGGACTACCGGTCGGCGGAGCGGGCGGCCATCACCTACCGCATGCCCCTGGCCGAGATCGTGTTCGACTTCTACGACCGCCTCAAGTCCCGCACGCGCGGCTACGCCTCCCTCGACTACCGGCCGGCGGGGTACGAGGCGTCGGATCTGGTGAAGGTGCAGGTCCTGCTGGCGGGCGAGGCGGTAGACGCCCTCTCGTTCGTCGCTCATCGCAGCCGCGCCGAGGCGCGCGCCCGCGCCGTGCTCGCCCGGCTGCGCGAGGTCATCCCCCGCCAGCTGTTCGACGTCGCCCTGCAGGCCGCCATCGGCCGCCGCGTCATCGCGCGCGAGACGGTGCGGGCGCTGCGCAAGGACGTGCTCGCCAAGTGTTACGGGGGCGACGTGACGCGCAAGCGAAAGCTCTTGGAGAAGCAGAAGGCGGGGAAGCGGCGGATGCGGGAGATCGGACGGGTGGAGGTGCCGCAGGCGGCGTTCATGGCCGTCCTGGACGCGGAGCGGGAGGGGTCGAGGTGATGCCGCAGGGTGCGCACCGGCGCCCGCCGGGGGAGCGAGTGTACGGGACGGGACCGGCGGCGCCACGGCCGTGGGGGGAGGTGGAGGGGGGCGAGGCGCCGGACGCCCTGTCGCTGTACGTGCACATCCCGTACTGCGCGCGCCGCTGCGCCTTCTGCGACCTTTCGGCGGGTCGGCCGCGCGGGCCGGAGGAGCCGCTCGCCTACCTCACGGCCCTCAGGCGGGAGATCGTGCGCGCGGCGGAGGAGGAACCCGACCTGCGCGGCCGGCCGGCGGTGACCGCCTACTTCGGCGGAGGCACGCCCACCTCCGTGCAGCCGGAGGGGCTGGCGGGTGTGCTTTGGCTCTTGCGCAACCAGTTCGCCCTGCCCGACGAGGCGGAGGCAAGCGTGGAGGCCGATCCCGGGACGGTGGGGCAGGAGACGCTGTGGGCCCTGCGCCGGGCGGGGTTCAACCGCCTGTCGTTCGGGGTACAGACCCTGGACGACCGGGTTTTGCGCCGGCTGGGCCGGCTGCACGACGCTGCCCGGGCGCGGGCGGCCGTGGGTTGGGCGCGGGAGGAGGGGTTCGCGCACGTGAGCGTCGACCTCATCCTGGGGCTGCCGCAGGTGTCGCGCGCCGCCTGGCGGGAGACGGTGGCGGAGGTCGCGTCCTGGCCGGTCGACCACGTGAGCGTCTACGCCCTGCAGGTGGAGGAGGGGACCGCCTTCGGCCGCCGCCAGCGCGCCGGTCTGCTCTCCTTGCCGCCGGACGAACTCGTGGTCGAGATGGGCGACGAGGCGGAGGCGGTGCTCGCCGCCGCAGGATTCGAGCGCTACGAGCTCGCGTCCTACGCCCGCCCGGGCGGACGGTGCCTGCACAACGAGGGGTACTGGACGGGACGGGCCTACCGCGGCTTCGGCGCCGGGGCGCACTCGTACGTGGGAGGGGAGCGGCGTTGGAACACCCGTTCCCCCCGCCGCTACATCGCGGCCGTGGTGGGAGGCGCGAGCCCCGTGGCCGGACGCGAGCGCCTGGCGGGCGAGGCGGCACGGGCGGAGGCGGCGATGCTCGCCCTGCGCCGCGACCGGGGCATCGAACGCGCCGCCTTCGCCCGCGCCTTCGGGGTCGACCCGGCCGCCGCCTTCGCCCCGGCCTGGGAGCGGCTGCAGGAGGCGGGGTTGGTCACGGTGGACGGGGAACGGATCGCCCTGAGCGGGCGGGGGCGCTGGCTGTACAATCGAGTGGCGTCGGCGCTGTTGCCCTGAGGGCGGCGCGCGCCCGCCTTGACATGATCGGCTCTCCTCCGTAGCCTACATTCGCATAGGTATGCGGAAAACGGGGATCAAGGGGGCGAGCGCGTGAACGGGCGCAAGCGCGAGGTGCTGCGCGCCGTGGTGGACGACTACGTCGCCACGGCCGAGCCGGTGGCCTCGAAGACGCTGGCGCAGCGCTATCCGTTCGGCGTGTCGTCGGCCACGATCCGGGGCGAGATGGCCGATCTGGAGGCGGACGGATACCTGCTCCAGCGTCACACGAGCGCCGGCCGCATCCCCTCCGACAAGGGATACCGCTATTACGTGGACGAGCTCATCGCCTTCCAACCCCCGACCCCGGGAGAGCGGGCGCAGATGGCCGCGATCCTCGGGCGCCGGGGGGCGGAGGCGCAGTGGCTGTTGCGCGAGCTCGGCCACCTTCTGGCCGACGCCACGCGCTGCGCCGCCGTGGCCGTGGGGGCGCACACCGGGCCGGTGCATGTGCGCCACATCACCACCGTGGCCACCGAGCCGCAGCGCGCGCTGCTCGTACTCGTGACCGACCAGGACACGGTGGTCCACCGCTCCGTGGACCTTCCCGAGGGCCTTGGCCAAGCGGAGCTGGAGGCGCTGGTGGCGGCCGCCAGCCAACGCCTCACCGGGCAGGGGCTGGGGCGCGCCGGGCGCACGGTGTGGCAGGAGGTGTACGACCTCACGGCACCCTTCCGCGCCCTGGCGGACGCGATCCTGTCGCTTCTGGACACCGACCCCTTGGCCGGGGAGGAGCGGGTCTTCCTCGGGGGCGCCTCCCACCTCGTGGGGCAACCCGAGTTCCAAGACGCCGAGCGCATCCGTACCCTTCTCGACTTCCTCGACCGTCCGGAGGCGGTGGAATCGCTCCTGAACGAGGCGGCGACACCGCAGGGGCTCAGGGTGCGCATCGGGCAGGAGAACCAGACCGCCGCCATGCAGGAGATGTCCCTGGTCACCGCACCGGTGCGGCAGGGCGAGCGGGTGGTCGGCTACCTCGCCGTTCTGGGCCCGACCCGCATGCCGTACGGGCGCGTTCTGGGCATCATGGAGGCGCTGAACCGGATCGGCGTCGGCTTCGCGGGCTAGGCGGCCGGAGGGGCGGGCCGACGGCGGCGGCCGCGGCCCGTTCGCCGTGCCGTTGGGGGAAGGAGGAGCGGCCATGGCGCTGGAGCAGGACGAGACCGTACCCGCGCAGTCCGCGGCCGAGGCACCGCCTGCGGGGGAAGCGGAGGAAGGGACGGCCGAGGCCGATCTCGCCCGCGCCCAGGCCGACCTCGCCGCCCTGGAGGAGGCGCACCGTCGGCTGGCGGCCGACTTCGCCAACTACCGCCGCCGCGTGGAGCGCGACCGCGCAGGGTGGGAGGAGGCGGCGCAGGGGGAGTTGCTCCTGCGCCTCCTCCCCGTGTTCGACAACCTACGCCGGGCGCGGGAGGCGGCGGGGGCGGCGGCGGGCGAGGCGGGGACGGCTCTGGCGGCGGGCCTCGACATGGTGGTGCGCTCGTTGGACGAGGCGCTCGCCTCCGTCGGGGTGACGGAGAGCGTACGGGTGGGCGACCCCTTCGACCCCGCGACGTGCGAGGCCCTGGGGGAGGAGGTGCGCGACGACTTCGTCCCCGGCAGCGTGAGCGCCGTGCTTCTCCCCGGCTATCGTCTGGGCGGGCGCGTGCTTCGCCCCGCTCTGGTGCGCGTGGCCGCAGCGCCAGCGCCGCAGGCGGCCGCAGAGGAGGGGGCGGCGCGGGAGGGGGAGGGCTAGGTGGCGCGCGACTACTACGAGGTGCTCGGCGTCCCGCGGGACGCCTCCCAGGAGGAGATCAAGCGCGCCTTCCGCACCCTGGCGCGCAAGCATCACCCCGACGCGAACCCGGGCGACCCCGGGGCGGAGGAGCGCTTCAAGGAGATCAACGAGGCGTACTCCGTCCTGAGCGATCCGGACAAGCGCGCGGCATACGACCGGTTCGGCACCGCCGACCCCGCGGCGGGCTTCGGGGCGGGCGGCGGCTTCGGCGGCGGCTTTGACGCCGGCAGCGATCCGTTCGGTCTGGGCGACCTGTTCGACATGTTCATGGGCGGGGCGATGGGCGCTCGGGCGCGGGGACCGCAGCGCGGCAGCGATGTGGAGGTGGAGATCGCCGTCGACCTGCGGGAGGTGCTCGCCGGGGCCGAACGCACCCTGCGCTACCCCCGCGTGGAGCGTTGCGACACGTGCGGCGGTACGGGGGCGCGGCCGGGCAGCGGACCCGCGGTGTGCCGCACCTGCGGCGGCCGCGGCCAGGTCCAGACGGTGCGGCGCACGGCGTTCGGGCAGTTTGTCACCAGCCGGGTGTGCGAGACCTGCATGGGGCGCGGCCGCGAGGTGCGCGACCCCTGCCCGCGCTGTCGGGGTGCGGGTGTGGTGCGCCGCCAGGTGGAGCGCGTGGTGCGCGTCCCGCCCGGGGTGGAGGAGGGGCAGCGCCTGCGGGTGGCCGGCGAGGGGGACGTCGGGCAGGAGGGCGGTCCCCCCGGCGACCTCTACGTGCGCATACGCGAGGCGCCGCACCCCGATTTCGTGCGCCGAGGGCGCGACCTCGAGTCGCGCCTGCGCGTCGGGCTGGCGGAGGCGGCGCTCGGCACGCGCAAGCGGGTGCGCACGCTGGAGGGCGAGGAGGAGGTGCACGTGCCGGCGGGAAGCCAGCCCGGGCAGGTGATCGCCCTCAAGGGGCACGGCCTGCCTGGCCTGCGAGGCCACGGGCGCGGCGACCTCAGGCTCGTGGTCGAGCTCGAGGTGCCGCAGCGCCTGAGTCCGCAGGCGCGCCAGGCGCTCCTGGACTACGCCCGTGCCATGGGGGAGCGCGTGGACGACGAGGGCGGGCATAGCCTGTTGGGGCGGGTGCGAGGCGCGTTCAAGGGGTAGACGGCGAGGGGGCGGGTTGGCGCTGCGCGTCTTGGTGGTGTTCGGCGGCCCCTCGAGCGAGCATGAGGTCTCCCGCATGTCGGCCCAGGGCGTGGGTGCCAGCCTGGCACAGGCCGGCTGCGACGTGGTGTACGCCGAGGTGGACCGCGACGGCCGCTGGCGCAGCGGGGGCGAGTACCTCGACCCGTTCGGCGCCGGCCGGCCCGGGGTGGACGTGGTCTTCCCCCTCATCCACGGCCCGTTCGGCGAGGACGGCAGCCTTCAAGGGCTGCTCGAGTGGTGCGGCGTGCCCTACGTGGGGAGCGACGTGGTGGGCAGCGCCGTAGCCATCGACAAGGCGGTGATGAAGACCGTGCTGAGCGCCGCCGGCCTGCCGGCGGTGCGGTGGTGCCTGGTCCACCGCCATGAGCTGGCCGATGGGCGCGAGGTGCTGGAGCGGTGTGAGGCCTTGGGCGACTACCCGCGCTTCGTCAAGCCGGCGCGCCTGGGCTCCTCCGTGGCGGTGAGCAAGGTGCGTTCGGACGCCGAGCTTTTGGCCGCGTTGGCGTCCGCGGCCCGCTACGACGAGCGGGTGTTGGTGGAGGAGGGCGTGCGGGCGCGCGAACTGGAGTGCGCCATCCTGGGGGGCCGGCCACCCAGGGCGTCGGCCGTGGGCGAGATCCGCCACCGGCGCGAGTTCTACGACTACACGGCCAAGTACGACGCGGGCGCCGGCACCCGCCTGGACATCCCCGCCCGCGTGGAGGAGGGTGTGGCGGCGCAGGTGCGCGCGCTGGCGGTCGCGGCGTTCGAGGCGTGCGCCGCGCGCGACCTGGCGCGAGTCGACTTCTTCCTCACCGACGACGGCCGCCTGCTGGTGAACGAGATCAACACCCTGCCCGGGTTTACGCCCTACAGCATGTACCCCTTGCTGTGGCAGGCATCGGGGATGTCGCCCGCAGAACTCGCCCTCGCCCTCGTGCAGGCGGCGGCGGCGCGCGGCCCCAGGCCCCGGCGGGAGGCGGACGCGGGCGAGGGAGGTACGTCGGCGCGGCCGGAGGCGGCGCGCTAGCCCACCTGCGCGGGCAGCCGCGCGTGGAGAGGGCGCCGGGCCGGGCCGGAGCGCGCGCGGGCCGTCCGCCGATGCGGCGGACGGCCCGCGGCCGCGGTGCGGCGTTCAGGCCGCCGGCGTGGGCCGGGTCTCCAGTACGGCCGTGAGCGAGAGGTGGCGCGTGCCGCGCACGACCTCGAACGTCATGGGGTCGCCCGGGTGCCCCGCCTCGATGATGGGCGTGAGCGCGCTCGCCGACGCCACGGGCTTCCCGGCCGCGGCCACGATCACGTCCCCGGGTTGGAAGCCCGCCGAGGAGGCGGGGGACTGGGGCTCGACGGCCACCACGAGGGCGCCGCTGCTGACCGACAGGCCGTCCTGCTGCGCCAGCGATGGCGTGACCGAGCTCACGATCACGCCCAGCCAGCCCTTGCCCACGAGGTGCTGCTTGGTCATGGAGGCCATGGCCTTCTCCGCCACGCCGATCGGGATGGCGAAGCCCAGACCCTGGCCGGAGGCGTTTACCGCGGTGTTGATGCCCACGACCTGACCGTTCAGGTTGAGGAGGGGACCGCCGGAGTTACCGGGGTTGATCGGGGTGTCCGTCTGCAGGAGGTTGTCGTAGTGCCGGTTGGCGATGGTGAACGAGCGCCCCTTGGCCGAGATGACGCCCACGGTGACGGTGTTGTAGAGCCCCTCGGGGGCGCCGATGGCGATCGACCAGGAGCCGACCGGGGCCGCGGCGTTGCTGCTGGCCAGGCTCAGCGTCGGCAGGGCGCGCGGCGCCTGGATCTTGAGCAGGGCGAGGTCGAGGCCGTAGTCGGTGCCCACGACCGTGGCCTTGAAGCGGTTGGAGAAGCCGTTGACGCGTACCTGGACGGACGAGGCCCCGGCCACGACGTGGTCGTTCGTGAGGATGAGGCCGTCCGAGCTGACGATGAAGCCCGAGCCGATGCCCGACGAGGGCGGGGTCAGCTGCTGGCCGAAGGGCGTCTGCACCACCTGGCCGGGGATGGTGGCGTAGATCGTGACCACGGCCGGTTCCGCCCGTGCCACGAGGTTGGGGATGGTGTTGGCGGTGAGCACTTGGCCTTGACCGGTGGCGGGCGCCGCGGAACCGCGCGCGGCCGCCAGGCGCACGGCCGGGGCGACCTGAGGCGGCGGCGCCGCGGTGTGGGCGGCGGGGACGCGGCTTCCGAGGGCGTACCCGAACCCCATGGCCGCGGCCGCGACGGGAGCCACGATGGCGATGTGCCAGCGCGATTGCATCGTCATGCCTCCTTGCCGCACGGCGTCGGGAATGCCTTGGGACCTTCCGCGGAAGATGTTGTCACTCCGCGCCGCCCGCGTGGTTAGGAAGCCCTTGCAAGGCGATTAGGATTGGCTTAGAAGGCCGACACCGCCTCACGGGACGGCGACGGGAGCGTGCTCCGTACGCACCGCCTCGACGCCCGAGGGGGGCGCCGCCTCGCCCCCCAAGGCGAACTCGGGCGTGGGCCCGAGCACCATCTGCCGCCGCCACAGGGTAACCGTCGCGGGGAGGGAGGCGTAGAAGGTGTCGTAAGCGATGCCCCGCGCCTTGGCGAGCCACCACCAGGCGGTGCGGCCGGCGCCGTCCCCCCGGACGAGGGCGAAGACGCTCCCCGCGCCCGGGCCGCTCAGGGCGGCGACGGCGGCGTGTGCCTCGCCCGCCTCCCCTGCGACGGCCAGCCGGTTGAGATCGCCGAGGGCGGCCATGTCGCGCACCAGGTACCAATCGGCGTATCCGGCGTCGCCCAGCCACGGGGCGCCGCGCACCCGCTCCGCCCGCGAGGCGATGAGACCCGGCACCCCCGCTCGGGCCAGGGCCAGGTGGAACGCCGCCAGCCGGGACTCGTAGCGGGCGGGGTCGACCCCCCGTGCCGGCACATGCCAGAAGACGTAGGCGATCGTCGGCCGTCCCTCCTTCCGCGCCGCGCCTGGGCGGGCGCCGACGCGACCGTTGGCGACCGCGCCCTGCGCCTCCTCCTTCCGTGTGGCGCCGATCGGTTCGGGCGCGGCGCGCCCTTGACAGGGATTGGGCGCAGGGATAGCCTAGATAGGCTTCGTAAGATCCCCCGGAGGGAGGTTGACCTGGTGTCCGAGGTCCACATCGGCAAGAGCGAGTCCTTGGATAGCGCCCTCCGGCGGTTCAAGCGGCAGGTGCAGAAGAACGGCGTCCTGCGCGACGCCCGCCGGCACGAGCACTACGAGAAGCCCTCCGTGCGGCGGAAGAAGAAGTCTGAGGCGGCGCGCAAGCGGAGGCGCGGATGACGCTGAGGGAACGGCTGGAAGCCGACATGAAGGAAGCGCTCAAGGCGCGGGAGGCCGGCCGCCTGCGCCTTTCCGTTGTCCGCCTGGTGCGCGCCGGCGTGCGCAACGCCGAGATCGAGCGGGGGAAGGTGGAGCTGGACGACGCCGGCGTGGCGGCGGTGGTGCGGCGGGAGATCAAGCAGCGGGAGGAGGTTCTCCCCGACTACGAGCGGGCGGGGCGGATGGACGACGTCGAGCGCATCCGCGCCGAGCTGGCCATCCTGCGCGAGTACCTGCCGGCGGCCGCGTCGGAGGAGGAGATCCGCCGCGTCGTGGATGAGGTGGCGGTCGAGGTCGGGGCCACCGGACCGCGAGACATGGGCGCGGTCATGAAAGGCGCCCTCGCCCGCCTGGCGGGGCGGGCGGAAGGGGCCGAGGTGCGCCGGGCCGTGGAGGCGCGCCTGCGCAGCGGGTAGGACGCCCGGTCTCACGCCGCCGTCGGGGCCATAGCATGCCCCGGAGGGGTGGCCGTGTGGCAGCGCATCGCCGTCGGCTGGTTGGGCCTGCCGGCCGACGTGGTGCTCGACGTGCCGCACATCGTGTGGGTCGGACACCTGCAGGTGGCGGTGGCCAACCACCGGGGTCTGGTCCTCTACAGCCCGTCGCGGGTGGTGATCGCCTCCTCGCTGGGGCCGGTGCGGGTGGAGGGGCGGGATCTCGCCGTCCGGCGGGTGGGGGCCGACAGCGTCGAGGTCGTCGGGCACGTGCGCACCGTGCGGGTGGGGGCGTGAGGGCGCCTCCCCCCTGGCCGCGCTCCCTGGAGCCCCGGGTCGTGGCCTGGCTCGAGGGGCGCCACCCAGAGCGCGCCCTCTACCGCGCCTTGTCCCACGGCGTGGTCGTGCGGGCGGTGCGGTCCCTCGCGCGCGGTCGCCTCGAGGTGGTGGTGGCGCCGGAGATGCTGGCGCCGCTTCGCCGCGCGGTGGCTCCCCTGGCGCGCGTGCGCGTCCGGCGCCGCCTGGGCGCGCCGTACGCCCTCTACGCCCTGGTGCGGCGGCCCGGCCTGTGGGTGGGGGCAGCGGCCTTCGCCCTCGCCTTGGGCGCCCTCGCCTCCATGGTGTGGGCGGTGCGGGTGGAGGGTGCGCCGCGCGCCCTAGGGGAGCGGGTGCTAAGGGTAGCCCTGCGCTATGGGGTGGCGCCGGGCGCGTGGCGGGCCGGGGTGCGGCCGCAGCGGTTGGCGGCGGCGCTCGTGGCGGGCGTTCCCGGCGTGACCTGGGCGGCCGTGCACAGCGACGGCGGTTTGGTCGTGGTACGGGTCGTGCCCGCGCTCCGCCCCGTGGCGCGCGAGGAGGCGCCGCGCCGCCTCGTGGCGTGGCACGCCGGGCGCGTCGTGGCCCTCCACGTGCGCCAGGGCCGGCCCGAGGTGGCCGTGGGCCAGGAGGTGCGCGCCGGTCAGGCGCTGGTGACCGGCTACCTGGCGGAGGGGGCGCCTTTGGCGGACGGCTCGCCGGGCCCGGCGCGCTGGGTGGCGCCGCGGGCGGTGGTGGTGGCGCGCTGGAGCGAGCGCGCCCGCGCCGAGGTGCCGCTCGTGCGCCGGGGTCACGGCCCCGTGCGCTGGCAGCTCGCCTGGATGGTGTCCGTCCTGGGGCGCACCCTAAGCGCGCGCCCGGCCCCGGCCGGGGAGGTGGCGGCTCGGCGGCTGCTGCAGAGGTGGAGGATTCGCGTCGGGGGGATCGAATGCATCGCTCTCCGGGTGGAACGCGTCGCCGTGCGGCGCTCGTGGGTGCACCGGTTGTCGCCGGGCGCCGCGAGGGCGGCAGCGGTGGCGGCGGCGGAGCGGAGGCTGGCGCGAGCGGTGGGAAGCGGCGCGCGCATCCTCCGGCGGCAGGTGTCGGTGCAGGTGCGGGACGATCGGGCCCAGGCCGAGCTTCGGGTCGAGGTGGAGGCGGACGTGGCGCGGGCGGCGGGCGAGGCGCCTCCGGCCGGGCAGCGCTAGGAGGGAGGGATGGCGGGCGTTGACCACGCGTTCGGGCGTACGGTCGCGGGGGCGGGAGCGGCCCAGCGCCGGCGCCCGACCGGCCGCCGATGCGGGCTCCGACGACGCCTACGGCGTGGAGCGGCGCCTGTTCGGCGCCCTGGACGAGAACCTGCGCCGCATCGAGGCGGCGTTCTCCGTACGCATCGCCGCGCGCGACGGCCGCCTGCAGGTGAGCGGCCCGCCGCAGGAGCGGGAGGCGGCGATGGCCGTCCTGGAACGCCTGCGGGCATTGGCGGAACGGGGTGAGCGCGTGGACGAGCGCGAGGTGAGCATGGCCATCCGGGAGGTGCGCCGGGGCGAGGGCCCGGGCGAACCAGGGGGCGACAGCATCCTCGTGACCGCCCGCGGCAAGGCGATCTACCCCAAGACGCCGGGGCAACGGGCGTACGTGGAGGCGATGGCGGCGCACGCCATCGTGTTCGGCATCGGGCCGGCGGGTACGGGCAAGACCTACCTCGCCATGGCCATGGCCGTGGCGGCGCTCAGGCGCCGGGAGGTGGCCCGCATCGTGTTGTGTCGCCCGGCGGTGGAGGCGGGGGAGAAGCTGGGCTTCCTCCCCGGCGACTTGCAGGAGAAGGTGGACCCCTATCTTCGGCCGCTGTACGACGCCCTGTTCGACATGCTCGGGGTGGAGCAGTTCGAGCGGTACCGCGAGCGGGGCATCGTGGAGGTGGCTCCGCTCGCCTACATGCGCGGGCGCACGCTGGACGACGCCTTCATCATCCTTGACGAGGCCCAGAACACCACGCCCGAACAGATGAAGATGCTCCTCACCCGCCTCGGATTCGGGTCCCGGGCTGTAGTCACGGGAGACGTGACCCAGATCGACCTGCCGCGGGGCCAGTTCTCCGGCCTTCGGGAGGTCATGGAGATCCTGCGCTCGGTCGAGGGCATCGCCTTCTGCCACCTGACGGACGCCGACGTGGTGCGGCACGAGCTCGTAGCCCGCATCATCCAGGCGTATGAGGCGTACGAGCGGGCGCGACAGGGGTGAGGCCATGGCAGGGGGAGCGGGCGGGGGCGGCGGGCGTTGGCCCTCCTCCCCCGCCCTGGGGGGAGCCGGTCGCGCCGCTCTGACGCTGGTGGTGGCGGCCGTGGCCACGGTGCTCGTCGCCTCCCACTTCCTGGTCGTACGCGTCAACCTGCGGGTCGGCGAGGTGGCGCCCCAGAACGTGTACGCCACGCGCGAGGTGCTCAACCGGCCCCTCACCGACCTGTTGCGGCGGCAGGCGGCGGCGCGGGTGGCGCCGGTGTACGTGGCCGACAGGTCGGCGCCGGGGGCCGCGCAGGTGGCTGTCGGCCGAATCTTCCGCGCCGTCGTCCGTGAGCGCGCGGCGCATGCGTCGGCGCGCGCCTTTCGCGTCGCCACCGGCCTCAGGCTGACGGCGGCGGCGGTGGCGGCGATCGAGGCCATGACGCCGCGCCGCCTGGCGGCCCTCGAGGCCGACGCCCGCCTCGTGGTCGGGTCGGTGATGGCCACCGGCTACCGTTCCACCCCCGCCTCCGTGGCCGCCGCCCACAGCGCCTTGGCGGTGATGGTGGGCAACCTGGGCCTGGGCGCCGGTGCCGCCTCCCAGCTCGTGCTGGCGGCGGCGGAGCGCGCCTTTCGGCCCTCCCTCGTGTACTCTGCCGCCGACACCATGAAGGCGCGCCGGGCGGCGATGGCCGCCGTGGCCCCCGCGTACGTCGTGCCGGGGGACGTGGTGGTCGTGGCCGGCACGCGCGTGACGGCCGCGCAGATGACCGTCCTGCGGGAGCTCGGGCTCGTGCAGGGGCGGGGCAACGGCGCCGCCTACCTGGGGGCGGCGGTGGTGACGCTCCTCCTCCTGGGGCTGGTGGTGGCCTACCTGTGGCGGTTCGAACCCGACCGGCTGCGTCAGGGGAGCACCGTCTGGAGCCTGGGCATGCCTGCCCTCGGCGTCCTGCTCATCGGCCGCCTGGTGGCGCCGGTGTCCGGCTACCTGGTGCCCGTCTCGGCCGCTTCGATCCTCGCCGCCATCCTCGTGGACGCCCGCGTCGCCACCCTGTTCACGGTGGTCCTGGGCCTCATGACGACGGTGGCGCTCGGCCTGGACGTGTCGGCGACGGCGGTGGACACCGTGGCCGGCTTGGCGGCGGTGGTGGCGGTCGCGGACATCCGCGACCGCCTGGCGGCTCCGCGCGCCCTCCTCTACGCCGCCGTCGGCGGCCTGGGGGCGGGGCTGGGGTTCGTCCTCCTGGGCGACGTGGAAAGCGGCGTGGGGCTGGCGCCGTGGGTGGCCCTGGGATGGTCGGCGGCGGGCAGCCTCCTGGGGGTGATCCTCTCCTTCGGGTCGCTGCCGCTGTTCGAGCAGTTCTTGGGCGTGCTCACCCCGGTGCGGCTCATCGAGCTGGCGAATCCCAACCAGCCCCTCCTGCGCCGCCTCCTCATGGAGGCGCCGGGCACCTACCACCACTCGGTGGTGGTAGCCAACCTGGCCGAGGCGGCGGCCGAGGCGGTGGGGGCCAACGGTCTGTTGGCCAGGGTGGGCGCCTTCTACCACGACGTGGGCAAGCTGCGGCGGCCGTTCTTCTTCGTGGACAACCAGTTCGGGGCCCCCAACCCGCACGACCGCCTCGCTCCTTCCGTGTCGGCGGCGATCATCATGGCGCACGTGAAGGACGGGGTGGCCATCGCGGCCGAGGCCGGGCTGCCGCCGCCGGTGCTGGACCTCATCTCCCAGCACCACGGCACCACCCGTGTGGAGTTCTTCTGGCGCAAGGCGCGGGACGAGGCGGAGGCCGGAGGGGGCGAGGGCCCGCAGCCGCAGGAGGAGGCCTTTCGCTACCCGGGCCCCAAGCCCGCGTCGCGCGAGGCGGCCATCCTCATGCTGGCCGACACGTCGGAGGCCGCGGCGCGCGCCCTGCCGCGCCCCACCCCGGCACGTATCGAGGCCCGGGTGCGGGCCCTCATCCGGGACCGCCTGGCCGACGGCCAGCTGGACGAGGCCGATCTCACCCTGCGCGACCTCGACCGCATCGCCGCCACCTTCACCCAGGTCCTGGCAGGCGTCTTCCACTCCCGCGTCCCCTACCCGGACAACGAGCGCGGCGTACCGGACAGCGGGGAGGAAGAGGCGGCCGCCTCAGGTACGCCGCCGCCGAAGGCCGGAGGCGGGCCGGCGGCACGAGGGGAGGGCTGAACATGGTCGAGTGGTCGGTGGAGCTTTCGCCCGCTGCCGTGCGCCGGTTGGGTGGCGAGGGCGTCGTGTCCCGGGTGACGGAGCGCGCCGCCGAGGCGTGCCAGGCGGTGCTGGAGTCGGAGGGCATGGCGGGGTGGGAGATGACCCTGACCTTTGTCTCCGGCCAGCGCATCCGCGCCTTAAACCGCGCGTACCGCGGCCTGGACCGGGCCACGGACGTGTTGTCCTTCTCCCAGCGCGAGGGCGGTGGACCCGAGGCTCCGCCCGGGA
Organism: Bacillota bacterium; assembly: GCA_023512375.1. Classification (GTDB taxonomy): domain Bacteria; phylum Bacillota; class Sulfobacillia; order JAJZYS01; family JAILZS01; genus JAILZS01. Next base: position 24,284 of record JAILZS010000006.1, read on the forward strand.
TGCCTGCGCTCCTGGGCGACGTGGTGGTGGCACTTCCGGTGGCCGCCCGCCAGGCGCGCGCCTTCGGCCACGGCCTGGAACGGGAGGCGGCCTTCCTCGCCGTGCACGGCACGCTCCATCTCCTGGGATACGACCATGAGACGGCCCAGGACGAGGCGACGATGATGGGCAAGGCGGAGGCCGTCCTGGGGCGGCTGGGGCTGGTGCGGGAGGCGTGAGGTGACCCCGGCCTGGAGGCGCTCCCCGGCTTGGCGCCTGGGGCGGCGCATGCGGGACGCGGCCCGGGGCGTGATCGACTTGGCGCGCGCCAGCGCCAACGCCCGCATCGAGGCCCTGCTGGGCTACCTGGCCTTGAGCGCCGCCCTGGCGGAGGGGGGCGCAGGGCGGGTGGGCCTGGTGCTGGTGGCGTCCGCCACCGTATTGGCCGCCGAAGGCATGAACACCGCCCTGGAGCGGGCGGTGGACCGCAGCGGCCTTGGCCGCGACCCCTTGGCTCGGGCGGCGAAGGACGGCGCGGCCGGCGCCGTCCTGCTCACGGCCGCCGGGGCGGCGGCGGCGGCCGTGTGGGTTCTCGTGCCCCATCTGGCCGCCTGCCTCGCCGCTTGGCGCCGCGCCTCCGATCTCGCCCGGGGGGCGTGGCTGGCAGGCCTGGTCGTACTCGCCGTCGCGGCGCTCTGGCCGGAGGCCCCCGAGGCGCCGCCGGCACAGGGGCCGCGGTGAGGGTGTCGAACCAGAGGGCGGGGGGATGGCGACGCGGGGCGAAGAGTCGCAGATGGCAGACGGACGCGTCGCGCGCCGCCGGCGAGCGTTGTTGGCGGCGGGGGAACGCCGCCGCCGCCTTCTGGCCGCTGCCGCTGCCGCGGCCGGTACGGTGGCGGCAGTGGGCGTGGGAGGCGAGATCCTGTACGCCGTCGTCCGCCTGGGAGGTGCGGCCTGGGCGGCGGCCGTAGGGGTTGCCGCCCTCGCCGCGGCGGCGGCGTTCGCGCTCGGGCGGCGACGGGCGGGGCCGCGCGACGCCTCTGCGGGGCGGCGACGGCGCGGGCGGTCGCCCGAGGCGGCGCGTCCGGGGCCCGGCGTCACCGCCTCGCTGGCCTTGCCGCCCGCGGCCTCGTCGCCGTCGCCTGCGGCTTCCTCCCGGAGCCGGCGGGGACGGCGGCGCGGTTGAGGGTGTAATAGATGTAGGCCGCCAGGGCGTCGGCTTCGCTCGCGGTGAGCGAGCCGGGGCGCGTGAGGGGCATGTTGTGGTGGATGAACGTTGCCAGGGCCTGGGGCGTCGGGTAGGTGGTGAGCACCGGCACCTGCCCGGTGCCGTTGAGGGCGGGCGCGGCGCTGGTGCCCGCACCCTGGGGGCCATGGCAGCTCCCGCAGGCGTGGGCGGTGTACAGCCTTGCCCCCTGGGCGGCGAGGGCGGGTGGGATGGCCGGGGCGCTGGTGGTGCCTGCGGGGCGGGCGGCCGGCGTCCCGCGGGCGCTCGGCGCCCTTGCGCCCGTCCCGGAGGTGGCGGACGCGTTCGGCCGCCCCCCGGCCGCCCCGGGTGCGGGGCCGCACCCCGCCCCGAGGGCGGGCGTCAGGGCGGCGGCGAGGATTGCGGCGAGGAGAACCTTGCGCTCTTGCACACCTTCACCCCCGGCCTAGCCTGTCCGCGCGGGCCGGGTGTTAGCAGGAGGCGCGGGGGATGCGCGGCGGGGGAGGCGGCGGCGTGGCACGGCTGGAGCGGAGCGAGGCGGTGGTGCTGGCCAGCCGCGATGCGGGCGAGGCCGACCGCGAGGTCGTCCTCCTCACCCGCGCCCACGGCAAGGTGGTGGCCCAGGTGCGCGGTGCGCGGCGCGTCACCAGCCGCCTGGCGGGGTCGCTGGAGCCCCTCGCCACGGTCGACGTCATGCTCTTCCGCGGCGGCCGGCGCACGACCGTGACCGGCGCCGCCCACGCCCAGCCTTTTCGCGCCCTCCGCTCCGACCTGGGGCGGTTCCTGGCCGCCAACGTGTTCGCCGAGGCGCTCGACGCCCTGGTGCCCGTGGGGGACGTGACCGACGGGCTGTACGCTCTGGCGGTGGGGGGGCTCGAGTTCCTCGCCTCCGAGGCGGACGCCGACCTGGCCCTGGCCTTCGTCCTCACGAAGCTGCTCGCCCTTCTGGGCTATGCGCCCACCTGGCGCACCTGCGCCGCGTGCGGCCGGCCGGTGGAGGGGGGCCCCTACGGCCTGAGCGCCGCCCTGGGGGGGGTCGTGGCGGGGCCTTGCGCCCAGGGCGGGGCGCCGCTGTCGCCGCCGGCCCTGGGTGCCCTCGCCCTGTTGGCGGAGGGGAGGCCGGCGGCCGTGCGCCGCCTCCACCTGGCGCCGGGCGTGCGCGACGAGGTGCGGCGCGCCGTATGGGCGCTGGTGGGGCAGGCGGCGGGGCGACCCCTGCGCAGCGCGCCGGTGTACGAGGCGGTGGCGGGCGCGACGCGGCCGGCGTCCACGGTGCGCATTGACCCGTAGGTCCGATGGTTGAGACACCGTACGCCGGCTCAGGCATACGGTTTCGCCTCCACCAGGACCCGTCCCTGCCGCGCGCAGGGCGCCCGGCGCGGAGGAAATCGGATGGACGGAAGAGAACGGCACGCGCGCAGGCAAACATTCCCTTGCGTGCGGGGGTGGATGCGGTGCGTGTGCGATTCGTCATGGATCGACAATTTCCGTCGATCCGGCCCGACGAGCCGGTGGGGGTGGCGCGCTGGCTTCTGCGCACGGGTTCGCGCGCGGAGGTGTACGTCGTCGACTCCGGGGGGCGGTTCCTCGGGGTGGTGCGGCGGGAGGACGCCGAGGGATGGAAGGATGGGCAGACGCTGGCCGACGTCCTGACGGCGCCGCAAGCGGCGATGACGACCTACCCGGATGCCGACGTGGCGGAGGTGCAGGCGGTCTTCACCGCCCACCCGTCGTGGCAGTCCGTCGCCGTCGTCGAGGACGGTGTCATGTGCGCCGTGGTGCACCGCGGCGCGTTGGCGGAACGGGCTACTCCATGGCCCGGCACGGGGTGGGAGGCGATCCCCGCCGACCTCTACCCACAGCTCCTCGACGCCATGCAGTCGGGGATCCTCGTCGTCGACGACCGTGGGGTGGTGCGCCTCCTCAACCGGTGCGGCGCCCAGCTGTTGGGTGTCGACTCTGAGCGAACCGTGGGCAGGCCGTATGAGGAGCTGGCCGAGCACATCTTCCCCCATATGGTGGACTACCTGAGGATGAGCGCCGTACCTGCGGCCATGGGGGTGGGCGCGAGGGAGGGGGAGCGGCAGGTCCGGGTCGCGAATGGGCGGGAGCTCCTCTTCCGGTTTGGCGCGCTGGACCGCGCTGGCGGCGGCCGCGGGGGAGTGGTGGTCACCTTTCTCGACGTGAGCGAACTCAAGGCGGCCCAGGCGCACAGCGCGGAGGAGGCGAGCGAGGCAGAGCGCGCGTTTGGCCTCACCCTGCCCAACAGCAAGGTGGAGTCGAAGCTTCGGACGTCGCCCGAGTACCAGGATGTCTACGATCCGAGGACCGGGCGGGCCATCGTCACGGCCGTCATCCCCGACGGGACCTACCGGCACGTGATCAACGGCCTTCGCATCATGGCCGACCTGAAGGCGCTGGATGTCTTCCAACTCGTCGGGATCGACAAGGATACCCTTGTGCAGGCGTTCATCTTTCACGACGTGGGCAAGGAACAACCGCGCCTCGAAGTCGGGCAGGAGTTCGTGCCGGCGGACACGTTCGAACCCGGCCGCCTGCACGCCGCCCGCAGCGCGGACTGGGCAGCAAGCGAGTACCGCGTGCGCCCCGAGGCGGAACTGTTGATCCGTTACCACCACACGGCGGAGGAGGATCTGCCCGACTCGTTCCCGCCCGCCCTGATGCCGATGTACCGACTCCTCCGCCTCGTCGACGGCCTCTCGGCCTGCCTCACCCGACGTGGCGGCAGGGTCGAGCTGGTGGGACGGCGGGGCAGCATCATCGAGGTGCACGAGGACAACCCCGATCCCCGCTACGACCGGCGGTACGAGCTTTCTCTCTACACGGGTGCGGCGGTGGACTGCGGGCACGCCCGCGGACGGTGAGGACGGCGGCGCCTTGGCGCATCGGATGGCGACGGCGCGGTTGATCCCCCGGCAGCGCCGATGGTAACGTAGGCGGCGACTGGCCCCGGCGCCCGCCGGGGCGACCGCGGCCGCCGCATGCCGAGGGGGGCCTTGCGTTGACGTTCCAGGATCTCGTCCAGACCCTCGACCGCTTCTGGACGCGGCAGGGTTGCCTGCTCGTGGAGGCCTACGACACGGAGAAGGGCGCGGGGACCCTGAGCCCGTTCACCTTCTTCCGCACGCAGGGCCCGGAGCCGTGGCGGGTGGCGTCCGTGGAACCCTCACGCCGTCCCGCCGACGCCCGCTACGGCGACAACCCCAACCGCCTCTACCGCTTCCATCAGTACCAGGTGATCCTCAAACCGTCGCCGCCGCAGTCCCCGGAGCTCTACCTGGACAGCCTTCGGGCCGTCGGCATCGAGGCGCGCGACCACGATATCCGTTTCGTCGAGGACAACTGGGAGGCGCCGACGCAGGGGGCGTGGGGCCTGGGGTGGGAGGTGTGGCTCGACGGCCTCGAGATCAGCCAGTTCACCTATTTTCAGGGCATGGCCGGGCGTGAATGCCGGCCGGTGAGCGTGGAGATGACCTACGGCCTGGAGCGCATCGCCGCCTACCTGCAGGGCAAGGACAGCGTGTTCGACGTCGAATACGGCGCGGGGCTGACGTACCGCGAGATGTTCGGCGACCAAGAGGCCCAGCAGTCGGCGTACGTGTTCGAGCACGCCGACCCGGAACGGCTCGGGCGCGCCTATTCGGACGCCGTGGCCGAGGCCCGCGCCCTACTCCACCGCGACCTGTACGTGCCCGCCTATGACCAGGTGCTCCATGCCTCCCACTTGTTCAATGTCATGGACGCCCGCGGTATCCTCTCGGTCGCCCAGCGCACGGCCCGCGTGGCGGAGATCCGCACCCTGGCACGCCATTGCGGCGAGGCGTACGAGCGGGCGCGGGAGGCCATGGGCTATCCCCTCCTCGGGCGGGCATGGGGCCGAGGAGGGACGGAGGCGTGAGCGGCCTTCTCGTCGAGGTGGGCGTGGAGGAGCTGCCCAGCCGGGATGTGGCTCGAGCCAGCGCCGCCCTGGCCGAGGCCTTGGCGGCGGCCGTGCGGGAGCTCGGGCTGGGCGGAGGGGAGGCGCGCGCCTACGGCACCCCCCGCCGTCTCGCCGCCTACGTGGCCGATGTGGCGGAGCGCCAGGCGGTGGAGGAGCGGGAGGTGCGCGGGCCGAGCGCGGCCCACGCCTACGACGGGGAGGGACGGCCCACCCCCGCCCTGTTGGGCTTCTGCCGCAGCCAGGGGGTGGAGCCCGAGCGAGTACGCGTGGTCGAGACCCCGGGCGGGGCCTACGTCATGGCGCGAGTGCGCCAGGGTGGGAGGCCGGCGCGCGACCTCCTGCCCGAACGGGTGGCGGCTGTCCTGGCCGATCTGCCCTTCGCCCGCACCATGCGGTGGGGGGAGGGGACGGTTCGCTTCGGCCGCCCCGTGGTGTGGCTGGTCTGCCTGTTGGGGCGCGAGGTGGTGCCGGTGACCTTCGCCGGCGTGGCAGCCGGGCGGGAGTCGCGCGGCCACCGTTTCCTGGCACCTGGGCCCGTGCCGCTGGGTGCGGCGGAAGACTACGAGGACCGCCTGCGCGACGCGTTCGTGCTCGCCGACCGGGCGGGACGGCGAGCCGCCGTCCGCCGGGCGGTGGAGGCGGCGGCGGCGGCGGAGGGGCTTGAGGCGGAGGTGGACGAGGGTCTGCTCGACGAGGTAACCGACCTGGTCGAACTGCCTACCGCCTTCGTGGGCCGGTTCTCGGAGCGGTATCTGGCCTTGCCGGACGCCGCCCTCACCACCCCCATGATCCACCACCAGCGCCAGTTCCCCACCCGACGGCGGGAGGACGGCGCCCGCGCCAACGCCTTCGTGGGCGTGCGCAACGGCGACACCCGGCGCCTCGACCTCGTGCGGGCGGGAAACGAGCGCGTGCTGGCGGCGCGCTTGGCCGACGCCTGGTTCTTCTTCGAACGCGACCGCGCCACGCCCCTGGAGGAGATGCGCCGGCGGCTCGCGACCATGGAGCTCGGGGGCGGGCTGGGGAGCATGCTGGACCGGGCGGACCGGGTGGAGGCGATCGCCGCGGCGCTCGGCCGATGGGCCGACGAGGGGGAGCGACAGGGGCTCGAGCGGGCGGCGCACCTCGTGTTTGCGGATCGGGCGAGCCTGTTCGTGGGCGAGTTCCCCGAGCTGGGAGGCGTCATGGGGGAGGCGTACGCGGCCGCCGCGGGGGAGGATCCCGGGGTGGCGCGGGCCCTGTCGGAGGCGGTCCGACCCCGCGACGCCGACGACCGCCTGCCCGCGCGCGGTCCGGGCCGCCTGCTGGCGCTGGCGGCGCGGGCGGAGGAGCTGGTGGCCGGCTGGCTGGCTGGGCGCGCCCCCACCGGGTCGGAGGATCCCTTCGGCCTTCGGCGCGCCGCCTTGGCCCTGTCCCGCATCGGTATGGCAGGCGGCGTGCCGGGGGGGTTGGAGCGGCTCGTGGCGACGGCGGCCGAGGCGTTCGCCTCCCGGTTCGGGGCGGATGAGCGGGCGGCCGCGCGGAACGGGGTCCTCGCCTTCGTGCGCGACCGGGTGGCGGGTCTCGTCGTGGAGGCGGGCGTGCCACCGGCGGTGGCCCAGGCGGTGTGCGCCGCCGGGGTGGACGGGCCCGACGGCGTGCTGGCGCGGGCGCGCGCCCTGGAGGCGGCGCTGGAGGAGGAGGGAGGTGACGCCCTGCTGACGGCCTACCGGCGCGCGGCACGCCTCGTGCGCCAGGCCGGTGCGGAGGCTGCCGCCGGGGAGGAGGTAGCGCAGGCCGCACCGGGGGCGGAGGCGGCGCTGGCCGCGGCCGTCTCTGCGGCGGAGGAGGCGGCGGGAGACGACCTGGCCGACCGCGACCCGGCGCGCTACTTCCGCCTCGTGGCCTCCCTGGCGCCGAGCCTGGACGCCTTCTTCCGCGACGTCATGGTGCTCGACCCCGACCCCCAGGTGCGCCGGCGGCGCCTGGCGCTCCTGGTTCGGGTCGTGCGCCTGGCGTCGCGCGGCGCCGACCTGTCGCTGGTGGGACGGCGGCGGGAGGAACCGGTGGGCGCGTAACGAAGGCAGGGCAGGCGACGGACGGGCGCGACGGGGGGGCAGGCGTGGAGGAGCTGACGCTGTTCGTCGTCTCGGACTCCCTGGGGGAGACGGCCGAAGGGGTGGCGCGCGCCGCGGCCAGCCAGTTCGACGTGCCGGTGCGCATGCGCCGCTTCCCCCACGTGGACGGCCCCGAGGCGGTGGAGCGCCTCATGCGCTCGGTCGCCGAGGCGGGCCCTGCCTTGGTGGTGTACACGGTGGTCATCCCCGACCTGAGGGAGCGGCTTCGGCTCGAGATGGCGCGCCTGGGGGTGGCGAGCGTCGACGTCATGGGACCGGCGCTCGACGCCATGGAGGCCATCTTGGGCCGGCCGGCCACGCACAGCCCGGGGCTCGTGCACCGCCTGGACGAGGGCTACTTCCGACGCGTGGAGGCGGTGGAGTTCGCCGTCAAATACGACGACGGGAAAGATCCGCGCGGTCTATTGTTGGCGGACGTGGTCCTCCTCGGGGTGTCGCGCACCTCGAAGACGCCGCTGTCGATGTACCTCGCCCACCGGCGCCTCAAGGTGGCGAACGTGCCGCTCATGCCCGAGGTGGAGCTGCCCCGCGAGCTGTTCCAGGTGCCGCGCGAGCGGCTGGTGGGCCTGACCATCGACCCCCGGTCCCTGCGCCTCATCCGGCAGGCGCGGCTCAGGGCCATCGGCCTGCCGGAAGGGGCCTCGTATGCCGAGCTGGGCCGCATCGAGGAGGAGCTGGCGTATGCCGACGGGGTGTTTCGCCGCCTGGGGTGCCGGGTGGTGGACGTGACGCACCGGGCGGTGGAGGAGACCGCGGCCCGGGTCCTACAGGAGTTGCCCGGGGGGCTTGAGCTGCAGCGGTAGCGCGGGGCAGCCGCGCTGCGAAGGAGGGCGGAAGGGGATGGCGATGCGATCCACGACCCTGGTGTACGACTTTGCCGACGCCGCGCACCTGGGCCGCGACCTGCTCGGCGGCAAGGGGGCCGGACTAGCGGAGATGACGCGCATCGGCCTGCCGGTGCCGCCCGGGTTCACCGTCACCACCGAGGCGTGCCGGGCGTACATGGCCACGGGACAGGTTCCGGAGGGGCTGTGGCAGGAGGTGCGCGCTGCCTTGGCCCGGCTCGAGGAGCGCATGCACAGGCGCCTCGGCGACGCCGACGACCCCCTACTGGTGTCGGTGCGGTCGGGCGCCCCCGTCTCCATGCCGGGCATGATGGACACCATCCTCAACCTCGGGCTGAGCGCCCGCTCCGTCGAGGGGCTGGCCCGGCGCACGGGGGACGCACGCTTCGCGTATGACTCGTACCGGCGCCTCATCCAGATGTTCGGGAACGTCGTCCTGGGCATCCCTCTCGAGCGGTTCGAGTCCGAGTTGGCGGCGGTGCGGCAAGAAGCCGGGGCCGCAGCCGACGACGCCATCGACGCCGATCGCCTGCGCGCCCTGTGCGAGCGCTACCGGGTGGTGGTGCAGCGGGAGAGCGGCCGCCCCTTCCCGGAGACGCCGTGGGAACAGCTGGAGCTGGCGGTGCGGGCGGTGTTCGATTCGTGGAACAACCCCCGCGCCCAGGTGTACCGCCGGTTGAACGGCATCCCGGACGACATGGGCACGGCCGTCAACGTGCAGGCGATGGTGTTCGGCAACCGCGGCGCCGACTCGGGTACCGGCGTTTTGTTTACGCGCGACCCGAACACGGGTGAGGCGGTGCTCACGGGCGAATACCTGGCGAACGCCCAGGGCGAGGACGTGGTGGCGGGTATCCGCACGCCCTCGCCGGTGGCCTCCCTGCGCCGGGAGGCACCCGAGCTGTACGCGCGCATCGAGGAGGTGGCGCGCCGCCTCGAGTCCCACTTCCGGGACGTGCAGGACATCGAGTTCACGGTCGAGGGGGGGACGCTCTACCTCCTCCAGACGCGCGCCGCCAAGCGCAGCGCCCGCGCCGCCGTGCGCATCGCGGTGGAGATGGCGCGGGAGGGGCTTATCGACAAGGAGGAGGCCTTGAAGCGGGTGGATCCCGCCGACCTTGAGCGCCTTCTGCACCGGGGGGTGGACCCGACGGCCCGGGTGCCGGAGCTGGCGCGCGGCCTGCCCGCGTCGCCGGGCGCGGCCACGGGGCGCGCCGTGTTCGACGCCGACCGTGCGGCGGAATGGGCGCGCCGAGGCGAGCGCGTTCTCCTTCTGCGCCCGGAGACCACGCCCGAGGACATCCACGGCATCGTGGCGGCGCAGGGCGTCCTGACGGCGCGCGGCGGCATGACGTGCCATGCCGCCATCGTCGCGCGCGGCATGGGCAAGCCCTGCGTGGTGGGTTGCGACGCCCTGCGCATCGACCTCGAGGGTCGGCGGGCGGAGGTGGGCGGGAGCGTGGTGGCCGAGGGGGATGTGGTGTCCATCGACGGCGCCACGGGCCGCGTCTTCCTGGGCGAGGTGCCGCTGGTAGAGCCCGAGCTGGGCGGGGACGTGGACACCCTCCTGGCCTGGGCGGACGAGGTGCGGCGTCTGGGGGTGCGGGCCAACGCCGACACGCCCGAGGACGCGCGGCGCGCCCGCGCCTTCGGGGCCCAGGGAGTGGGGCTGTGCCGGACCGAGCACATGTTCATGGCCCAGGATCGCCTGCCGGTCGTCCAGGCCATGATCCTGGCCGAATCGGAGGAAGAGCGGCGGCGCGCCCTCGACCGGCTGTTGCCCATGCAGCAGTCCGACTTCGAGGGCATCTTCCGCGCCATGGACGGCCTGCCGGTGACCATCCGCCTGCTCGACCCTCCCCTGCACGAGTTCCTGCCCGACGTGGAGAGCCTGGCCGTGGCGGTGGCGGTAGCGGAGCAGCGCGGCGATGAAGGCGAGGAGGCGCAGCGGCGGCGCGAGCTCCTGCGCAAGGCGCGGGCCCTGGCGGAGAAGAACCCCATGCTGGGCTTCCGCGGCTGCCGCCTGGGGATGCTCTACCCCGAGATCTACGAGATGCAGGCCCGCGCCATCTTCCGTGCCGCGTTCGCCGCCGCCCGGGACGGGGTGGACTGCCGGCCGGAGGTCATGATCCCCCTCGTGGGCGATGTGGAGGAGCTCAGGCGGATGCGCGACCTGGTGGAGCGCGTCTACCGCGAGGAGAGCGAGCGCGCGGGTCGCTCCCTCGCCTTCCCCCTGGGGACGATGATCGAGGTTCCGCGCGCCTGTCTGGTGGCGGACGAGATCGCCGAGGCGGCCGACTTCTTCTCGTTCGGGACCAACGACCTCACCCAGACGACGTTCGGCCTCTCCCGCGACGACGCGGAGGGGAAGTTCCTGGGCTTCTACGTGGAGCGCGGCGTGTACGCCCACAACCCGTTCGAGGTCCTCGACGCCAAGGGCGTGGGGGGGCTCATGCGCATCGCCCTGGAGCGGGGCCGCGGTCGCCGTCCCGGCCTCAAGGCCGGCATCTGCGGCGAGCACGGGGGCAATCCGGCTTCCATCGCCTTCTGCCATGCGGCGGGGCTGGACTACGTGAGCGCGAGCCCCTACCGCGTGCCGGTGGCCCGCCTGGCGGCGGCCCAGGCCGCGCTCGCCGAACGCGGGGGGCGTAAGTAGGCGAGGCAGGAGTTCCCTGGCGGGCGTTGAACCCTCCGTCGGGACCATGTGACGGGGTGAACGAACCATGGCCCGCTGGGACGATGAGACGGTCCGTCGGGTGCGCGAGCGTACGGATCTCGTCGCCCTCGTGGGCGAGACGGTGCGCCTGCGCCGGGTGGGCCGCCGGTACGTGGGCTTGTGCCCGTTCCACGCGGAGCGCACGCCGTCCTTCGGGGTCTCCCCCGAAAGGGGCCTGTTCCACTGCTTCGGGTGCGGCGCCGGCGGCGACGCCTTCGACTTCGTCATGCGGCGCGATGGCCTGACCTTTCCGCAGGCGCTGGAGATGCTGGCCACGCGGGCCGGGGTGGAGTTGCCGGGAGGGGCGGAGGATCCGGCCGCCGAAGGGCGCCGACGCGAGCGCGAGCAGCTGTACGCTGCACTGGCCGAGGCGGAACGCTGGTACCGGCAACAGCTGGCCGGCCCGGAGGGGACGGCGGCCCGGCGCTACCTGGCTTCGCGCCGTGTCGGCCGCGAGGTGGCGGCGGCGTTCGGACTCGGTTACGCGCCGCCGGGAAAGAGGCTGTTGGCCCACCTCTCGTCCCTGGGCTTCGCGGAAGGGGCGTTGGCTGAAGCCGGTCTTCTCCCCCGGGGAGAGGGAGGCGACCGCCTGGGCGGGCGACTCATCCTGCCGATCCGCGACGAGCACGGGCGCACGGTGGGGTTCGGCGCACGGGTACTCGGCGAGGGCGAACCCCGGTACCTGAACTCCCCCGAAGGGCCGCTGTTCGTCAAGCGGCGCCTGCTGTACGGGTTGGACCGGGCGCGGGCGGCGATCCGGCGGCGCGGGGAGGCGCTGGTGGTGGAGGGGTACTTCGACGTGCTCGCGTGCCACGCCGCCGGCTTCGACCACGCGGTGGCGACGCTGGGGACGGCGTTCGGGCCAGATGCCGTTGCGATCCTGCGGCGCCAGGGAGCGCGGGTGGTCTTCGCCTACGACGCCGACGCCGCCGGGGTGCAGGCGGCGAAGGCGGCGCTGGCGGCCTGCGACCGAGCCGAGGTGCCCGCGCGCGCGGCTCGGCTGGAGGGGGGCAAGGACCCGGCCGAGGTCCTGGCGGCGGAAGGACGCACCGCCCTGGAGCGTGCCCTGGAGGGCGCCCTCGCCCGCGTCCCCTTCGTGCTCGAGACGGCGGTGCGGGAGGGTCGGACGGAGAGCGCGGAGGGGAAGGCGGAGGTGGCGCGCGAGGTGCTGGCGGCGGTGGCGGAGCACCCGTCGGAGGTGGCGCGGGCGGCCTATCTGCGGGAGGTCGCGGCTCGCCTCGAGGTGCCCGAGGAGAGCCTGGCGCGCGAACTCATGCGCCTGAGCCGCGGCGGCACGCGTGCGGTCGCGAGCGCGCGCACGCCGGTGCATAGGCGAGAAAAAAATGGTAACGATATCCCTTCGAGGCGGAGGCTGGCCCACGGTGGGCGCGAGGAGGAACTTGCCGCGCTCGTCCTGAATGCCCCGGAGATGGGGCGGGCGATCGGGGTGGACCCCGGCCGTTTCCGGGATGAGGCGGTGGCGCGCCTGGTGGCGGCCGCCCTGGGCGGAGGCCTCGACGCCATCCCGGAGGACCTTAGGCCGCGGGCGGCGGCCCTTGCCCTACGGGGCGAGGAGCGGATGGAGACCTACGCCGATCCCGAGGCGGTGGCGCGGGACCTGTGGCGGAGGCTGGAGGAGGACTTCGAGCGCGCCCAGCGGGCGTTGTGGCGGGAACGGATCGCGGACATGGAGCGCAGGGGCGAGAACCCGCCCGCCCCCTACCTGGAAGCGGTGCGAAGGGAGGTGCGACGCGGTGAGTGAGAAGCCGGAGGGCGACGGCGCCGAGCCGGAGGAGGAGGACGCCGGGGCGGCGGACCTGAGCCCCGTCCCCTCCCTGGTGCACGAGCTGTCGGCGCGGGCGAAGCAGCAGGGAAGCCTCACCTACTCCGACGTGGAGCAGGCCGTGGGCAACCTGGAGCTCAACCCGGAGCAGATCGAGGAGCTCTACGACAACCTCGGCGAGATGGGCATCGAGGTCGTGGGGGAAGGCCGGGGGGAGGAGGCCGGACCGGTCAAGGCCGAGGCGGAGGACCTCTCCGTCCCGGACGGCGTGTCGATCGACGACCCCGTCCGCATGTACCTGAAGGAGATCGGCCGCGTGCCGCTGCTCACGGCGGAGGAAGAGGTCATGCTCGCCAAGGCGATCGAGGCGGGGGACGAGGACGCCCGCCGCCGCCTGGCGGAGGCCAACCTCCGCCTGGTGGTGTCGATCGCCAAGCGATACGTGGGGCGGGGCATGCAGTTCTTGGACCTCATCCAGGAGGGGAACCTGGGCCTCATCAAGGCGGTGGAGAAGTTCGACTACCGCAAGGGCTACAAGTTCTCCACCTATGCGACGTGGTGGATCCGCCAGGCCATCACCCGCGCCATCGCCGATCAGGCGCGCACGATCCGCATCCCGGTGCACATGGTGGAGACGATCAACAAGCTCATCCGCGTGCAGCGCCAGCTCCTGCAGACCCTGGGCCGCGAGCCTACGGCGGAGGAGATCGCGGCCGAGATGCACATCCCGGTGGAGCGCGTGCGGGAGATCAACAAGGTGGCGCAGGAACCCGTCTCGCTCGAGACGCCCATCGGGGAGGAAGAGGACAGCCACCTGGGCGATTTCATCGAGGACGAGGACGCGCCGGCGCCGGCGGAGGCGGCCTCCTACCTGCTCCTCAAGGAGCAGCTGGAGGAGGTGCTGGGCAGCCTGTCCCCCCGGGAAGCGAAGGTGCTTCGGCTGCGCTTCGGACTCGACGACGGGCGGGCCCGCACGCTGGAGGAGGTGGGGCAGGCGTTCGGGGTGACGCGGGAGCGTATCCGTCAGATCGAGGCCAAGGCGCTGCGCAAGCTGCGCCATCCGACGCGGAGCAAGAAGCTTCGCGACTACCTGGACTAGGCCGGCGGCGTTGACAGGGCGTGACTGGCCATAGTACCATACCGCTTGCCGACGCGGTCGGCGCCTTTGTTCCTCGATAGCTCAATGGTAGAGCACTCGGCTGTTAACCGAGCGGTTGCAGGTTCGAGTCCTGCTCGAGGAGCCAGTTGCGGGCCCATAGCTCAGCGGTAGAGCAGCCGGCTCATAACCGGTAGGGCGCACGTTCGAATCGTGCTGGGCCCACAGGTGGAGCCTTCGGGCGGCTAGCTCAGTGGGAGAGCGCTTGATTCACATTCAAGAGGTCGCAGGTTCGAAACCTGCGCCGCCCACCAGGATTTCGGCATCCGAACGCGGTTTCTGGCCCCGGTGCTCAGGCACCGGGGCCTTTGCGTTCCACACGCGTTCCACTCGATGGCGCCCATTCGGTCAGCCGTGGCGGGACCACGTGGGCGTAGATGCTGGCCGTGTCGGCCGGGTGGGCGTGGCCGAGGCGTTGAAGGGAAGCGGCGGCGAAGGGGCGGACGAAAGGGCGGTGGCAAGGCGCAGCGGCCTAAGGCACCTCCCTCCGAGTCCCCGGTCCCCCTTCGCGGCCGCGGCCGTACCGTGTATCGGCCGCCACCAGCGCGATCCGCCGGGAATCCGAACCCAAGCGCGGCGGCCTGGGAGAGGGCGGTGGGTGCGGCGCGGGGGGCGGTGGCTGCCAGAGCGCGGCACCGCGAGGACCCGAGGGCGCCGCGCGCAGCGAAGGGGGAGCGAACGATGGGGACCATCGGGGCCGACGTTGCCAAGCTCTTGCTCGATTTGGTGTATGTGGTCTCGCTCGCGGCGATCGGCGCCGCCGCTTCATGGTTCCGCGCAAACACCACCGCTGCCCAGCGCGCGTTGCTGGGGGCGTTGGCGGCCATCGCCGTGCCATTCGTCGAGCGCGAGTTCCCAACCCTGAGCGGTGCCATGAAAGCCGCCAAGGCCGTGTCCCTCGTGCTGGAATGGCTCCGCCGGCGCGGCATCGCGATGACCCTGCAGGAGATCGAGGCCGCGGTCGAGGCCGCCTACGCCGAGGCCGAGAAGAGCGGCATCCTGGCCGTCTACGCCCCACCTCCCGCCCCCGCCCCGACGGCGAAGACCGCCGCCTCCTAGGAGGGGTCGGCGGGTGCCTGCCGTTCCGCGCCCCTGTGCCCTGCCTGGCCCGTCCAACCTCATGGCAGGTCCTGGCACCCCTGGGACGCGGCGGACGGGAGCGGTGCGCCGGTTCGGAACCGAGGCGCCTCGGGGTCGGCGGCGATGTGGGGGCGCCGGGCCCCCCTTCCGAGGGGTTGGCGCCGCGCCGGCCGGACGTGAGGGCGTCGGCATGCGGCGCCCTGCCCTTCTTTCTGCACGGAGGTCTTCACCGGATGACGCCGCCGGCGCCGGGGCGGCGGGTCGAGGACGTTGCTCCACCGCGTGATCCAAGCGGGCCTGGGATGACGTACCACCACATGGGTCGGCGCCCATGCGCCGCCCGTCCATCCGGTCGAAGGGGGAGTCGTCCATGCGCACATGGAGGGCCCGGCTGTCGCTCGCCATCCTCGCCGCAGGCGCCGTGGGCGTCGCCGTGGCGGGATCCGTAGGGGCGGCCAACGCCAAGGTTCTGTACACGAGCCGGCTATACGGCAACATTCCCAACGTGACCGTCCGGGGGGTGAAGGCCGGAGCGGCACCCTGGATCGTCCAAGGCAGCGCCCAGGTGACGAGCGATGCGCTCATCGTGCAAGGCACCGACCTCGTGGTGCCGCCCGGCGACATGGCCGACGGCAAGCCGGTGCCCAAGGCGCTCGTCGGCACCACGGTGGGCATACCCAAGGTGGCGGCCGAGCTCACCTGCGGGCAAGGGACGTCGGTCCTCACTCCCGCGGTGACGCTGACCAAGCAGGGCGCGTTCAAGATCGACGCCCAGGTGAAGGTGCCCGCCGCGTGCACCGATCCCATCGTCCTCGTCGGTCCGGTGGCGAACGGGGCGATGAAGGCCTGGTTCGCCAGCACGAACTTCCTGGTCTACGGGCTTCCGGGAAGGAGCGCGCTGGGCTGGGGCGGCACGGCCGCGGGGTCGAGCTCCGGATCCGGTTCGAAGTCGACGTGGGGTGGCTAGCGTGCAGGCACGGCGACCCGCACTGACACGGCCCGGCCGGGGCATCCCCCGGGGCGGGCGGGCCGTGGCCGGCGCGTAGGGGCGGAGGGCGTGCAGGCCCCGGATGCGCGGCGCCTCGGGGCGACGGTGCTGACGGGTTTCGCCGTCGCCGGCGGCGCCCCCCTGGCCGTCGTCGCCGTCTCGCTCGTGGGGGTGGCCGCCGTTCCGCCGCGCCTGCTGGTGGCGACCACCGCCCTGGGCCTGCTCATGTTCTGCGTCCCCCTCGCGGTCTGGCTCGGGTACGCGCGGACCGTCGCCTCCGGCGGCGGCCTGTACGCGTACGTGAGGGAGGCGGCGGGCGAGAGGGCGGCGCGGTGGCAGGGTTGGATCTGGAGCGTGGCCTACGTCCTCTACCTCCCGTACACCGTCGTCTACATCGTCGACGACCTCCTTCCGTCGGTCCTCCCCGTGCGCGGCGCCCTCGCCGCCGGCCTGGAGGTGGCGCTCGCCGCCGGCCTGTGCGCGGCGGCGGCGTTCGCCGGCGGCGGGCTGCCGCGCGTGTTGACGCTGCTCGCCGGGGCGGAGGTCGTGACCGTCGCCGCCTGGGCGGCGCTCGTCTTGGGGGGTTCGCACGGCGGGCCGGTGGTGGCTGTGCCGCTGACGGCCGCCGACTGGTCGCGGGTCGCCGCCGGCGGGGCACAGGTGAGCCAGCTTCTCGTCTGCTCCAGCCTGGTGACGTTCCTGGGAGGGGAGGCGCGGGACGCCGGTGCGGTGCGGCGGTCTCTCCTCCTCGCCTTCGCCGTCTTGGCCGGCTCGGTGTTCGTGGGGGCGCTCGTGCTGGCGGCCGGCGCCGCGCCGGGCGGGGACAGCGCGCTTCCCGGCGCCTCCCTGGCGGGGCGGTACGGGGGTGCGGCGGCGGCGCTCGCGCTGGCCTTCGCGGCCCTGGCCGCCGTCGCCGGCCTCATCGTGGCCGAGTTCGCCGCCCTCGTGCGCCTGTGGCGGGCGATGTTCGCCCTACCGGAGGGGAAGGGGACGGCCGTCGTCTCGGCCCTCTTCTTGGCCGGTACCGTCGCCAGCCTGGCCGGACCCCAACGCTTCTACTCCCTCACCTTGCCTCCGTCGCTGATGGCGCTGTTCGCCTCCCAAGCCATCGTCTTCGCCACCTATCCCCTCCTGCCGCATACGACGCGGGGATCGGCGATTCGGGCCTGGGCGCTGGCCCTCCTGGCCTGCGCCTGGGCCGTCTACGGCCTTGTGGGCGCCGTGCGGGGATCCGGACTCCTGGGTTACGGCTGACCGAAACAGGACGGCGTACGGCCGGCTGCCGGAGACGGGGCGGCCGCGCGTGCGCGGGCTTCGTTCGCCATCCGACGGGGAGGGCCTCGGCCGGAGGGCTGGCCGCACCGCTTGGGCGAGCACCCCTCGGCGTGCGGCCGGCTCCCCGTCGTGCCCCCGGACCCTCGCACCGCCGCCGGCACGCCGTACGGCAGGGCGCCGCTCCAAAACCCTGCATGGGAGGCGAGTCGCTTCGCCTGGGGCGCGTCGTGGACCCACACGGCGAAGGCCCACCGGTAGCCGATGCAAGCGCATGGCTGCCGTGACTGCGCCGGGAGGAACCGCACGCGGCGGCACCGAAGGCTGCCCGTGACGCGCCTGCGCCGCCCGGGCGAGCGGCCTGCACCCGACCCCGCGTCCCCGTGCGAGCGCGGCGTCGGAGCGGTGGCGCCGAGAGGGGGGACGGACGGGCCGTGGCCTTGGTACACGGCTTCCTCTTGGCGCTCGCCCTCATCCTGCCGATCGGGCCGCAAAACGCGTGGGTGTTGCAACAGGGGATAGCGTCCTCGCGCTGGCGGGACGCCCTGCCGGTGGCGGCGGCCGCCGCTCTGTGCGATACACTCCTCATCGCCGCCGCTGTCGGCGGCGTCTCCCTGGTGCTCGTGGCCCTCCCCGTGCTGCGCGATGTCCTGCGCGCCGCCGGGGTCGCCTTCCTGGCGTTCATGGGCTACCGCATGTGGACGGCGGGGGATGGGGTCGGAGCGGGGGCCGAGTCCGAAGGTTGGACCCTGGCACGCCGGATCCGCTACACTCTCTCCGTCTCGCTTCTCAACCCGCACGCCGTCAGCGACACGGTGATGGTGATCGGGGCAGGCTCTGCCGCCTACGCGGCGGCCGATGGGCGGTGGGCCTACGCCCTGGGCGCGGCCGCGGTCTCGTGGCTGTGGTTCTTCGCCCTCGCCCTGACGGGACGGGCGGTCGCCCCATGGGTGGCTGGGCGGCCTGCCCAGCGGGCGGTACGCCGCGGTTCGGCCCTCGTCATGTGGTGGGTGGCGGCGCGTTCCGCCCTGGCCTGGGCATCGGGTGGGGTGTTCGGCCAGGCCTGAGGTGCAGGCTGGGTGCCCGTCTGCACGGGCGGGAGGAGGCGCGGGCAGGACGGGGAAGATGGGGGAGAGGCCGCGGGCGGCGCGGCGCCGGCCGAGCGGCGGCGGGAAGGGGACGGGACGTGGCGGAGGGGGACGGCGGCAGGAAGGTGGTCGTGGTCGGCGTCCCCATGGATTTGGGCGCCGACCGCCGGGGAGTCGACATGGGGCCGAGCGCCATCCGCTATGCTGGGCTCTACGCCGAGCTCGAGCGCGCCGGGCGGGTGGTGGAGGACCGGGGCAACCTGGCGGTGCCCATCCCGGAGAGCCGGCCTCGCCCCACCGAACACCTCAAGTACGTGGAGGAGATCGCCGCCGCCTGCCGGGAGCTCGCCCAGGTGGTGGCCGGGGCGCGGGCGGAGGGCGCCTTCCCCCTCGTGCTCGGGGGAGACCACTCCATCGCCATCGGCACGATCGCAGGCGCCAGCGCCGGCGGGCCCGGTGTGGGGGTGATCTGGGTCGATGCGCACGGAGACTTCAACACCGCCGACACCTCGCCGAGCGGCAACATCCACGGCATGCCGTTCGCCGTCTCCTGCGGTATCGGCGATCCGCGCCTCCTCGCGGCGCGCATCGGCGCCCCCGCCGTCGACCCGCGCCGGGCCGTCCTGGTGGGGGCGCGCACCCTCGACCCGGGCGAGAAGGCCCTGCTGCGGGAGGCGGGGGTGACGGTTCTCACCATGACGGAGATCGACAAGTACGGCATGCGCGAGGTGATGGAGCGGGCGCTCGAGGTGGCGGGCGGGGGCGGCGCGCGCGTGCACATCTCCTTCGACCTCGACGCCATCGACCCCACGTGGGCGCCGGGGGTGGGGACGCCCTACCCGGGGGGCATCACGTACCGCGAGGCCCACCTCGCCATGGAGATGGCGTGGGAGAGCGGCCTGGTGGACTCTGCCGAGTTCGTGGAGGTCAACCCCATCCTGGACCGCGAGAACCGCACGGCGGCGATGGCCGTCGGCCTCATCGGGTCGCTGCTGGGGCGGCGCATCCTCTAGGCCATGGGGCGGCGGAACCGGCGGCGCCTGGAGGCGCTCGCCGCCCTCACGCCCCGGGTGGGACGGGTGGCGGACATCGGCGCCGGCGACCTGGAGCTGGCGAGGCTTCTTCTCGCCCGCGGCCGGGCCGAGTCGGTCGTGGCCGTGGAGCGCGCGGAGGGCGCCTGGCGGCGCGCGGTCGAGAGGGCTCGGGGGGACGGACGCCTCGAGGTGCGCCGGGGCGACGGCCTCGACCCGGTGCGGGCGGGAGAGGCGGAGGCAGCGGTCTTGGCGGGCCTGGGAGGGACGGCCATCGCCCGCATCGTCCAGCGCGCGGCCGTCCGGCGACCCCCCGTCCTTCCCCCGTTCCTCGTGATCAATCCGACGTGCCAGCCGGAGGCGGCCGTCGCCGCCGCCTGCGTCGCGGGTTACGCGCCCGAGCGGGGGGCCGTGGTACCGGAGGGACGCCACCTGCGGTTGCTCGTCCGCCTCATGCGGGAGGGAGGCGGGCAGGCCGTCGGCGTCGAACGCGACGCCGACGGCCTCTTCCGCCTCGAGGACGACAGGGCGGTGCGCGTGGCGTACGCGCAGGAGCGCCTCGCCCTTCTGCGGCGGGAGCTGGGGCGGACTGGCGCTCAGCGGGCGGATGTCCTCGAGACGTGGATCGATCACCTGGAGGGATGGCTGTGAGCCCGAACGCGGACGTGGCGGGGGTGCTTCGCCTGCTCGACGAGCTGGCGCCGCCGGAGCTCGCCGAGGGCTGGGACCACGTGGGCCTGCAGGTGGGTCGACCGGACCAGGAGGTGGCACGGGTGCGCGTCGCCCTGGAGGTGACGCCGGCCCTTCTCACCCTGCTGGCCGGGGAGCGCGGCACGCTGGTGGTTACCCACCATCCCCTGCTGTTTCGGCCACTCGAAGGGGTTCGCACGGACGGCGCGGTGGGGAGGGCCTTGGCGGTGCTCCTGTCCGGTGGGCATGCGCTCGTGGCCTGCCACACGAACTGGGACAAGGCGCCGGGCGGAAACGACGACGTCCTGGCCGCCCTGGTGGGCATGGCCGACGCCGCACCCATCCGCCCCGAGGAGCGCGCCCTGTACCGGCTGTCGGTGCTGGTGCCGGAGGAGCACCTCGACGCGGTGCGCGAAGCCATGGCGGCGGCCGGGGCGGGGGAGAGCGAGCGATACCGGCGCGCCTCCTTCAGCGTGGAGGGGGAGAGCACGTTCGAAGCCAAGGAGGGGGCCCGTCCCGCCTACGGCGAGGTGGGCGAGTTCCGCCTTCGGGCCGAACGGCGCCTGGAGATGGTGGTGGAGGGGCCGCGGCTGGCTGCCGTCGAGCGCGCCCTCCTGTCCGCCCATCCGTACGAGGAGCCGGCGTACGGTGTGGACCGGCTGGTGCGAGGACGTGCCCTCGGGGGCCTGGGGCGCATCGGCGTCTGGCCGCGGTCGGGGACGCTGGGCGAACTGGCGGCGGCGGTGCGCGCCGCCTTGGGTGCGCCCGCCCTGCGGGTCGTGGGCGACCCCGGGCGGCGGGTGCGGCGCCTGGCCACCGTCTCGGGCGCCGGACGCAGCCTCTTGGCGGATGCCGCGCGCCTGGGGGCGGACGCCATCGTCACGGCCGACATCGGCCACCACGACGCGAGGACGGCGGAGGAGCTGGGGCTGGGCGTGGTGGACGCGGGTCACCGCGAGACCGAGGAGCCGGGGGTGCGGGCCCTGACCGAGGCGCTCGCCCGCCGTCTGGAGGCGGAAGGAGTCGGCCTCCCTGTGGCCTTCTCCCCCGTCGCCCCCGCCCTGGTCATACCGGGGCAGGGGGGTTGAGCGTGCGCGTGCGCATCGAGACCGACGGGGCGGCACGGGGCAACCCCGGCCAAGCGGCGGGGGCGGCGGTCCTCTACGACGACGCCGGCCGGCCGCTCGTACGCGTGGGCCGCTACCTCGGGCGTGCGACGAACAACGTGGCCGAATACGAGGGTCTGCTGGCCGGCCTGGAGGCGGCGGCCGAACTCGGCGCCACCGACGTGGAGGTGCGCGCCGACAGCGAGCTCATGGTGCGGCAGCTGACCGGCGTGTACCGCGTGCGCAACCCGGCCCTGCAGGCGCTCTACCTCCAGGCCCTAGAACGGCTCCGGCGGTTTCGCAGCCACCGGTTGGTTCACGTGCCGAGGGAGCAGAACCGCGCTGCCGACCGGACGGCGAACGAGGCCATCGATCGCGCCGCGTCCTTCCGCGAGATCGTGGGAGGCATGGGATAGGGCGCGTTGCCGCGCACGGCCGCGGCTGATAGACTCAAGCGGCGAGTCGAACAGGCGGTTGCGGGCGCTCACGCGTCCGAGGAAAGTCCGGGCTGCACAGGGCAGGGTGCTGGGTAACGCCCAGTGGGGGCGACCCCAAGGAAAGTGCCACAGAAACAAACCGCCGCATGGTCGGTAAGGGTGCAACGGTGGTGTAAGAGACCACCGGGGGCCGGGCGACCGGCCCGCCAGGCAAACCCCACCCGCAGCAAGACCCAATAGGGGAGGCATGACGCGGCCCGCCGACCTCCCGGGTGTGGTCGCTGGAGGCGCGCGGCAACGCGCGTCCTAGATAGATGACCGCCCACGACAGGACCCGGCTTACCGTTCGGCTCGCTTTTTCGTTTTCCCGTTTTTGCACCCGACGCGGGGGGATGGCTCGCCGCCGCCGAGGGTGGGGCGGGCGGCCCGGCAGGCGGCGTGGTTCGCGGGTCCACCCTCGCGCCTGTCGCAGGGTGGGCGTCTTCACCCGTCCGTTCGTCTGGGACGCTCCGCAGCCGCACGCGGATTGCCTGCGGGAGGGGTGGCGGCGGACGGCCGCGAATCCGTGGTCGCGGGGAGTGGGGCGTATGGCGGACGACACGGCACTCCTTGCGATCGGCATGGAGCGCGGTGGCGACGGCGGCTGGATGGCGCATTGCTTCGACTATCCCGGCGCGACGGTGAAGGCGCCCGACGAGCGCCTGGCGCAGGCGCTGGTCGCACACTTCGTGATAGAAGAGGCGGCTGCGTTGGGCGAGAGGGCGCCGGTCGGCACGACGGTGGTGGAGCGCGTCGAGACGCCCCACGCGGCGTGCCGGGCTGGGGATACCGAAGCCATGTTCGACGTGTGGCGTACTCCCCTTGCCGACGCTGTTTGGGCGAGGGGTCGCAACTACCTGGCTTGGTCCCGGAGCCAGCTCCTAGCCCTGTGGAACGCCGTGCCGGACGAGATGCGAGATTGGAGGCCTCTGCCGGACAAGCGCAGCATCGCCGAGATCGTCTCCCACGTGGCGGATGCGGAGGATTTCTATCTCGTGCGTCTGTCGCCTACGGGTGCACCGGTGCGGGAGCTGTGGCAACGTCACGCCCGGCGAGACGCTCCGGTTGAGGCCCGCCTGACTACGATACGGGCCGATCTCCTGGACGCTTTGGAGAACGTACCTAGATCGCGTGTGGCCGTGCACGATCCCGATGGGGAGACGTGGACGCCTGCCAAGGTTCTGTACCGGGCGATCTGGCATGAACGCCACCACACGCGCCAGATTCGTCGGTTCTTGGTATCCTGAGCCGCTTGCTGGCAGCTCCCCAAGCCCCGCCAAGGAGGTGGGTTCGAGGGCGTGGCCGCCGGCGGGGCGGCACGGGGTGGTGCCGTGGCCGCCCAAGACAGCGGCTCCATGCAGACGCCCCTGACGGACTCCCGCACGTTTCGGAGAGGATTCCGGTTCGGCACAGCGCGGCTGCCGATCGTCGACCCGTGCGCGCCCGCACCCCTCCCCAGGGACTTCCCGCATAGCCTGACGCCGGGGGCGGGAGGATGCGGTGGGGATTGGCGTTGAGCGGGGGCGGGCTCCTCGGGGCCGCGCACCTCGGGGTGCTCAAGGCGCTGGAGAGCCGGGGCCTGCGTCCCGACGTGGTGGCGGGCACCTCGGCGGGAGGCCTGGTGGCGGTGGCGCTGGCTGCGGGGGCAGGGGCCGAGACCCTCGTCGCCTTCGGCCGGGATGTGGCCGCGCACCCGGCCCGCTACTTCTCCCTCCAGGTGGTGCGGCTCGTGCTTACGGCCCTGCCGGAGGACCCTCTGCCGCCCGCCACGGGGCTGGTCGCGGCGGACGAGTTCGTCGCCGCGCTGGCGCACGCGGGCGCGGTGCCGGAGAAGATGGACGGGTTGGGGATGCCGGTCGCCGTGACGGCGGTCGACGTCGTGGGCTTGGGGGCCGTGGCGTTCGTCGGGGGGCCGGTGGGCGACGCCCTCCTCCCTGGTTGGCGCGTCTTGCGCCGACAGGCGGCGGTCGTCGCCATGTCCGCCACCATGGCCCAGCCCGGCCTGTTCACCGCCGTCCCCTTGGGCCCCATGCTCCTGGTCGACGGCGGCGTGGCGGATACGCTGCCGGTCGACTGGGCGTTCGCCCTGGGGGCCGACCGCGTGGTGGCCGTCGACGTCGCGGCGCCCGGACCGGCGCCCACCCGCATGGACGTGTGCGCGGTGGTCGGCCGGGCCGAGGCCTACACTACGCACGCGCTCTCCCGCCTGCGCACGCCCGCCGCTCGGCCTGTGTACATCCTGCGCCCGCCCACGCAGGGCGTGCCGTTCGCGCGCCTGTCCGCCTACCCGCGCCTGGTGGCTGTGGGGCGGCGGGCGGCCGAGGCGGCCATGGAGGAGATCGAGGGCTTTTTGGCGCAGTAGGGCGCGGGACGGCCGTGGCCGGTCGTCGGCGGTCGCGGCCGATGGTCGCCGCGAGGCGGGGACGATCGCCGGGTGTCGGGGTGGGGAACGGATTCCACCATGGGGGTGGGACGCGGCGCTCGCGCCCCGAGGCGGTGGTGCAAGGAGGAGTGGCCGTGATCGAGAGGATCCTCGTGCCGCTGGACGGATCCGAGTTCAGCGAACATGTGCTGGACTGGCTTGCGCCGCGCGTGGACGCCGACACCCATCTCATCCTTCTGCGCGTCGTGCCGACCCTCGGCGCCACCGACTGGGCCGGGTTCGGCGCCTGGTCGACCACGCCCGGCGGCGAGCCTGCCGACGACCCGAGGAGCCAGGCCCGCGCCTACCTCGAGGGGCTGAGAGAGCGGCTGTCGCACGCCGGGGCGGTGAAGGTGGTGGTGGAGGCGGGCGACCCCGGACCGGAGATCCTCGAGGCGGCGCGCCGGTTCCGGGTGGACGCCGTCGCCATGGCCAGCCACGGCCGCGCGGGCCTGGGGCGCAAGCTCATCGGCAGCGTTGCCGAGTACGTGCTGCAGCGCGCCGCCGTGCCCCTCTTCCTGGTGGGGCCGCGCAGCTACGGGCTTCGCCCCGTGGGGCGCGCGCCCTCGGTTCCGCGCACGGAGGGCTAGGGGCCGGCCGCGGTGGCCACCTGGGGACGCGGTCGCGGCGTAAGCAGGCCGCGGTCCGGGACCCGCGGCGCGGCGAGAGGCCGCGGCTGGCGCCGCTCGGCAGGAGGCGGCACGCCTACGGCCGAAGTGCGGACGGGACCGGCGGCGAGATCGGCCGGCCGAAGGGAGAGGATGGGGCGCTGAAGCGCTATCGCGTTGCCCTCGTGGGCATGGGGTTCGGACAGAAGGTGCACGCGCCGGGGTTCTTCGCCCACGAGCGCTTCGAGCTCGTGGCCGTGGCGGGGGCCCGCCCGGGGACGGCGCGCGACCTGGCGCGGGCGGCCGGGGCGCAGGCCTACGACGACTGGCGGGAGATGGTGGCGGAGGCGGACGTGGACCTCGTCTCCATCGCCACCGCCCCGCACCTGCACGCGCCGGTCGCCCTGGCGGCGCTGGCCCGGGGGCGGCACATCCTGCTGGAAAAGCCAACGGCGATGGACGCACGCGAGGCGGGACAGGTGGTGGAGGCGGCGCGGACGGCGGGGCGCGTGGGGGCGATCGTGCACGAGTTCCGCTACCGGCCGGAGCGCCTGGCCGCCTGGCGGGCCGTCCGCGCAGGCGAGCTCGGGCGGGTGGTGGCCGTGCATGTGACGACGCACAACGCCTCCCTCGGCCAACTGTCACAGGCGCCGGTGGGGTGGCTCTTCCGGGCCGAGACGGGAGGCGGCTATCTGGGGGCCATCGCCTCCCACGCCGTGGACACGGTGCAATGGTGGCTGGACGAAGAGGTGGTGCGGGTGTGGGCGGACCTGCGCGCCACGCTCCCGTTCCGTCCCGCCCAGGGCGGCGGCACGGAGCGCGTCACGGCGGAGGACGCGTTCGTCTTGTTCCTCCAGTTCGCCTCGGGCGCCGTGGGTACGATCGTGTTCTCCACCGCCGGCGCGGGTTTCGGCGAGCGGTGGGAGGTGCTGGGGGAGCGCGGCGCGTTGCGCGTGGAGGGCGGCCGGACCCTGTTCGTGCCGGCGGGGGGCGAGGTGCGCGAGCTCGACCTCGAGCCCCTGCCGCCCGCGCCCGCTCTTCCGGGCGGCGCCCCGGACCCGCGCACGCCGCCCTTCCTGCGGCTTCTCGACCGCCTGGCCCGCGCCCTGGACGGGGACGACGGGGTGTGGGCCGAGCTGGCCGGCCTGACGCAGGGGCTGCGCGTCCAGCGCGTCCTTGACGGCGCCCGTCTTGCCAGCGCCACGGGCGGGGCCGTCCGCATCCTGCCCTAGGGACTTTCGCCCCCTGTGCCCCTGCCGCTCGCTCCCAGGCGAGCGGCAGGGGATCTGTTCCATTCCGAGACGAAGTCGCTTCCCATGGCGGTTCGGGGCATTCGCCGGCGGCGCCCGCATGGCCCGACCGAGCCGACGGGCCGCGCTCTGCCGTCCGACCGGTGGGCGGCATGGGGGCGCGCGCCGGAGGGAGGCGCGAGCCCAATGGCGATCCGGTTCCATCTCAACGGGAGGACGGTGGCGACGGCGGCGTCGCCGACGACGCCCCTTCTCTATGTGCTGCGAGACGAGTTCGAGGCGAACGGGCCGCGGTTCGGGTGCGGGCTCGGCGAGTGCGGCGCCTGCACCGTGCTCGTCGGGGACGCCGCCGAGAGGTCCTGCAGCGTGCCCGTGGTGGCGGTCGCGGGCCAGGCGGTGACCACCCCGGAGGGATTGGGGACGCCGGAACACCCCAGCCCGGTGCAGGCGGCGTTCATCGAGGAGCAGACGGCGCGGTGCGGCGACTGTGCCAACGGCATGATCATGCAGTCGACGTCCTTCCTGCGTCAGAACCCGCACCCCACGGAGGCGGAGATGCGCACCGCCCTTCAGGACAACCTGTGCCGCTGCGGCACGCACCTGCGCATCCTCCGTGCGGTGCAGCGGGCCGCCGCCAAGGGAGGCGTCTCGCATGGCCACGGCCGCGCCGACCCCCGACCCGCGCGGGGAGTTGCCGTT
The DNA here is from genome assembly GCA_023512375.1 of Bacillota bacterium. Classification (GTDB taxonomy): domain Bacteria; phylum Bacillota; class Sulfobacillia; order JAJZYS01; family JAILZS01; genus JAILZS01. The sequence continues at coordinate 50,758 of JAILZS010000006.1, forward strand.
GCTCCCGATTCCGGTTCGCCGGCTCGATTTCCTCAAGGGGGGCGGCGCCCTCGTCGTGGGCTTCAGCATGGCTGGCGGCCTGGTGGGCGCCCTGGCCGAAGGGGCGCAGGCGGCGGCGCCGGGCGCGGCCGCCCTTGCCCGCGGACAGCCCGCGCAGGCCCAGCGTGGACGCATGGCTGGCGGTGCGGCCCGACAACACGGTGGAGATCTACCCGTCGAAGGTGGAGATCGGCGGCGGCGAGACGAAGGCCATCGCCCAGATCGCCGGCGAAGAGCTCGACCTGCCGCTGTCGCGCGTGGTCATGCACCGCGTGCAGACCTCCGTCACGCCGTGGGACGCCGGCACCTTCGGCAGCCAGTCGGTGAGCAGTGGGGGGGCGGCGGTGCGCGTCATCGCCGCCACCGCCCGGCAGGCCTTGCCCATCGTGGCGGCGGCGCGTCTCCACGCGTCGGGCCTCGGGGAGCTCGCGGTACACGACGGCGTCATGCGCGGGCCCGGGGGCGCGGTGACGTACGGCCAGCTCATCGGCGGGCAGCGCTTCGGCGTCAACGTCAACCCCGCCGCCCCCCGGAAGCGCCCGGCCGCCTACACGGTCGTCGGCCAACCGGTGCCGCGCTTCGACCTGCCGCGGAAGCTCACGGGGGCCGACGGCCCCCACCCGTACCTGGTGAAGGTGCGTCTACCCGGCATGCTGCACGCCCGCATCCTGCGCCCGCCCGCCTTTGGGGCCACCGTCGTTTGCGCCGACACGGCGGCGGTAGAGCGCATGCCCGGCGTGGTGGCGGTCGTCCCCCTCGCGTTCGGCCCCGGCATGAAGGGCTGGAACGCGGTGTGGAACATGGCCGAGGGCGAGTTCTTGGCCGTCGTTGCCGAGAGCGAGGGGCAAGCGATCGAGGCCCTGAACGCGCTGGCCGCGCGCGTCACCTGGAGCCGCTCCGCCACGCTCCCCACGCGGCGAACCACCGAGGAGACCGCCGATGACATGCTCACCCTCCCCACGGTGCGATCGGTGGTGCACGGACCGGTGGGCGACCCGGCCGCCGCCATCGCCGGTGCGCCGCTCAAGGCCACCCACCACTACGCCACCCCCTACCAGACGAACGCGCCGATCGTTCCCGACGTGGCCCTGGCCGACGTGCGGGGGAGCGAGCGCGCCACCGTGTACAGCGGCGCCCAGGTGCCGTTCTCGGTGCAGGCGGCGGTGGCGGCCGTGACCGGGATCCCCGCCGACAAGGTGGACGTGGTCGTCTACGCCGCGAGCGGCAGCGACGGCCGCGGCAACCTCGACGATCCGGCCGTGGAGGCGGCGATCCTGTCGCAGACGCTCGGGCGGCCCGTGCGGGTGCAGTGGACGCGGCAGGAGGAGTTCGTCTGGTCCACGTGCCGCACGCCCCTCGCGTTCCGCTTCCAGGGCGGCGTCGACCGCAGTGGCCGCCTGTTGGGCTGGCAGTCCGTGGTGTGGTCGGACACCCACATCGTCGATCCGGGCGCTTTGTCCGGCGCCACCTACGGCGGCGTGCTGCCCATCTACGAGGCGCTGCGCCAGACGACCGAGCACTACGTGCAGTCGGCTTTGCGCAAGGGCGCCATGCGCGGCCTGGGCGCCTGGGCCACCGTGTTCGCGCACGAGGGGTTCATCGACGAGTTCGCCTACTTGTCCGGTGGCCTTCCGCCTGCGCAACCTCGCCGACCCGCGCGGCCTGGCGGTGATCCAGACGGCCGCCCGCATGGCCGGCTGGCGGCCGCACGCGGCGCCGAACGGGAGCGGGGTCGGGCAGGGGATCGCCTTGTTGGCCGACGCGCGCGCCGGCACGTACGTGGCCGAGGTGGCCCAGGTGGCGGTGGATCGGGCCAACGGGCAGGTCCGGGTGGAGAAGGTGTTCGTCGCCCACGACTGCGGCCTGGTCATCCACCCCGACGCCCTTCGCAACCAGATCGAGGGCGGCATCGTCCAGGTCACCGGCTGGACGTCGCACGAACAGCTCACGTTCGACAACCACACCGTCACGAGCGTCGACGGGTACACCTACCCGATCCTGCGTTTCCCCGAGGTGCCCCAGGTGGAGGTGGCGCTCATCGACCGCCCGGACCGGCCTGCAAGCGGTGCGGGCGAGCCCGCTTCCATGGCGGCCGGAGCGGCCCGCGCCAACGCCTTTTACGACGCCACCGGGGTACGCAAGCGCGCCACGCCGCTCACGCCGGCGCGCGTGCGGGCGGCGCTCGCCTGACGCCGGCGCTGGGCGGGGCGCGGGGAAGATCCCCCGCGCCCCGCCGCGCTTTGCCATGGGCACGGTCGCGCTCTCACCGAAGTCTCAGCGAGGTCTAAGTGGCTTCCAAGCACCGCGCCGCGTGCCTGTGGCACAGTGGGCGCAACGAACCGCAGCGGGGGGAGAGGCATGGAGGCACGACGCGCGACGCCGGCTGGGCCGGCCGGCGCGCCCGCGCAGGGGGAAACGGCGCGGGCCCGTCTGGCCCGCCTCAAGACGTGGGCGGTGGTGGCCAGCGTCGGTTCCTTCGGCACCTTCGCGGGCCTTGCCGCCCTGCACGCCACGGGGGTCACGGCGCATGCGCCCGCGGCGTCCAGCGGCGCGCAGGTGCCCCGCTTCGGGGCGCCGGACGACGCCTTCTTCAACGGGGGGGACCAGGTTGGCGGCGACGAGGGATTTTCGTTCGGCGGCGGCGCGGGAGGCTCTGCGCCCGTCGGACCGCCGCCCGCAGCCAGCACCACCGTCAGCTGACCTCGCGCCCCCGCCGGGCATGGAGGTCGAGCGGCGCGAGGCCATGGGCACGTGGGTGCGGGTGGTCGTGCCGCAGGGGGCGGACGCCGCACCGGCGTGGGAGGTGTTCGCCGAGTGGGAGGCGGTTCTCAGCCGCTTTCGTGCCGACAGCGAGCTCTCCTACCTGAACGCCCGTGCCGGGCGACCGGTGCGCGTGTCGCGCCTCCTGTACACGGTGGCGGAGCGCGCCCTGGCGGCGGCGGCGGCGACGGGGGGCCTTTACGACCCGACGGTCCTGCGCGCCTTGGAGGCCGCGGGTTACGACCGCACCTTCGCCGCCCTCGAGGCGCGCGCCAGCGCCGCCCCTGCCCCCGCCCCCCGCCCCTTCCTGGGCACCTGGCGGCGGGTCCGCCTGGATCCGGCGGCGTCCACCGTCCACCTGCCGCCGGGCGTGGGGCTCGACTTCGGCGGCATCGCCAAGGGGATGGCGGTGGACAGCGCCCTTGGGGCCCTCGAGGAGCGCGGCGTGCGGTGCGCCCTGGTGGAGGCGGGGGGCGATCTGGGCGTACGCGGCCGGCCGCCCGGCCTGGCCGCCTGGCGCGTGGCGGTGCCGACGCCGCTGCGAACCTACGTCGTGCAGCTGGAACGCGGCGCCCTGGCCACCTCGGGGATCGGGCGCCGACGTTGGCGGCGGGGGAGGACCTGGGCGCACCACCTCCTCGACCCGCGCACCGGCGCCCCCGCGGTCACTGGCCTGTGGTCGGTGACCGCGGCCGCCCCAGACGCCACCCGCGCCGAGGTGGCCGCCAAGGCGGCCTTCCTCCTGGGGGCCGCCGCAGGCGGGAGGTGGCTGGAGGAACGCCGCCTCGCCGGGCTGTTCGTCGGCGTCGACGGCGGTGTGACGACTGCCGGCCGTTGGCCGAGGGAGATGGAGGTGTGGGCGTGAACCAGGCCCTCCTGCAGGCGAGCTGGGACGCGGTGCGCGCCAGCGGCTTCACCGCCTACGTCCTCCTGTCGGGCGCCGTCGTGCTCGGGCTGCTCCTGAGCATCCGCTGGCAGTCGCGGACCTGGCCGCGTCTCATCACGAACGACATGCACAACTTCCTCACGCTGCTCGCCCTCGCCTTCGGTGTCGTGCATGGCGTGGCGGCCTACCTCGACCCGTTCATGCGCTTCGCCCCGGCCGAGGTCCTGGTCCCCATGGCCAGCCACTACCGGCCGCTGTGGATGGCCTTCGGCATCGTCTCCCTCTACCTGGCCGTGGCGGTGGTGTTGAGCACGTGGCTTCGCCCCCGCATCGGCTACCGCCTGTGGCGGGCCCTGCACGTCCTGACGTTCCTCGTGTTCGCCTTCGCCACCCTGCACGGGCTGGGCACGGGCAGCGACACCCGCACGTGGTGGGGGGCGGGCATCTACGCCCTGGCGGCGGCGATCGTCCTCGCTCTCACCGTGCGTCGCCTCATGGCGCCCGCGGGCCGGGTCGCGCGACCGCGTCCGGCGGTGGCGGGGGCGGTGGTGGCGGCGGCGGCGACCCTGACGCTGTGGGCGGCACAGGGACCGTTGCGCCCGGGCTGGAACCGTGTGGCCAACGACGGGCGCGGCAGCGGCGCGCGCATCACCCTGGCGAGCCAGGTGTCCGCCGCCCTCCCGCCCCTTCCCAGCCGCTTCGCGGCCGCCTTCACGGGCACGATGCAGGTCGTCGGGTCGCGGGGGGACCTCGTGTTCCTACGGGTCGCCGGCACCTTTCGCGGGGGGGCGCGGGGCGATCTGGAGGTGCTCGTGGCGGGTGCTCCCGTGGGCGGAGGCGGCCTGGCGGTGGTGCGCAGCCAGGTCACCCTGTACCGGGCCGACGGCACGGCCGCCTACCGAGGGGCGATCGCCCGCGTCGCGGGGCCGCTCCTGGTGGCCGATCTCAAGCCTCTCGCGGGCGGCGGCCCGGACCTCAGCCTGTCGATGCGTTGGTCCGGGGTGGGGCGGACCGTGCAGGGGAGCGTCCAGGCGTCGCCCATGGGTTCGGGCTGACGCGGGCGTCGCCTCGGGTCGCAGGACGTCGGGTACTGGCGCCGTTCTCACGGGAATCTCATGCTCTTCTTGCGTCTCTCCGATAGCGCCGTGTTGTGCTGGTACGGACGGCCGCCGCGGGCGGCGGAGCGACGCAGGGGGGAGTCGCCGCGTGTGCGGGATCTGCGGCTTTTCGTCCTTGCCCGGGGCGGACGCGGCGATGCTGGCGCGCATGACCTCGGCCATGGCGCACCGGGGGCCCGACGACGAGGGCGCGTGGCTGGGTGAGGACGGGGTGGGGCTGGGGGTGCGCCGCTTGGCGGTCATCGACCCGGGCGGCAGCCCCCAGCCCCTGGCCAACGAGGACGGCTCGGTGCAGGTGGTGGTCAACGGCGAGATCTACAACTACCGCGAGCTGAGGCGGGAGCTGGAGGGGAGGGGCCACCGCCTGGCCACGGGCGGGGACGGCGAGGTCATCGCCCATCTGTACGAGGACCTGGGCCCGGACGTTGTGGCCCGCCTGCGCGGCATGTTCGCCTTCGCCCTGTACGACCGCCGTCGCGCCACGCTCCTGTTGGCGCGCGATCCCTTCGGCATCAAGCCGCTGTTCTGGGCCGAGGGCCGGTCGGGCGGGGTGCTCTTCGCCTCCGACGTGGGGTCGATCCTAGCCTCGGGGGCGGTGTCGCCGAGGGTGCGCGGGGCCGCCCTGTGGGACTACCTCACGTTCCAGTACGTCCCGGGTCCCGACACCCTGTTGGCGCGCGTCCACCGCCTGCCGCCCGGGCACCGAGCGACGGTGCGGGAGGGAGAGGTGCGGATCGAGGCATACGAGCACCTGCGCTTCGCCCCCGACGACACCCTCCCTTTCGCCGAGGCGAAAGTTCAGGTACGGCGGGCGCTGGAGGAGGCCGTGACCTCGCACCTGGCGAGCGACGTGCCGGTGGGGGCCTTCCTGTCGAGCGGCGTGGACTCCAGCGCTTTGGTCTCCCTGGCGCGGCGGCGGGGGGAGCTGGACACCTTCTCCATCGCCTTCGAGGGCGCCCGCCCCCATGCCGACGAGGCGCCAGCGGCGCGCGCCCTTGCCGCCGCCTTGGGGACACGCCACCACGAGGTGCGGGTGGACGCGCGCGCATACGCCGACGCGTGGCCCGCCATCGTCCGCGCCATGGAGGACCCGGTGGCCGACCCCAGCGCCCCTGGTATCTACTTCCTCAGCCGGGAGGCGCGGCGGGCGGGCGTCAAGGTGGTTCTCTCGGGGGAAGGGGCGGACGAGCTGTTCGGCGGCTACCCGGTCTACCGCCAGCCCCACGACCTGCGGTGGGTGTCGCGGCTGCCCCCCGCCTGGCGGCGCTCCCTCGTCGCTGCGGCCCGGTGCCTGCCTGCCGGACGGCGCGGGCGCAACTACGTGGAGCGCGCCGCCACGCCGCTCGAGCGCCGCTACGTGGGAGGGGCGCGCATCCTGGAGGAGGGGGAGAAGGCCGCCCTCGCCGGCCCCCTGCTCTGGGCCGACGAGGGGCGGCAGGCGTCGTGCGAGCGCGCCGCCCCGTGGTATGCGGCGGTGCATGCCGACCGCCTGGACGAGCCCACGCGCATGCAGGCGGTCGACCTGGCAGGGTGGCTACCGGGAGACATCCTCGCCAAGGCGGACAAGATGAGCATGGCCCACGGCGTGGAGGTGCGCGTGCCCTACCTCGACCGGGGGATGTGGGAGGTGGCGCGCCAGCTGCCGACGCGCCACAAGCTGGGGGGCGGGACGACCAAGCGCGTCCTGCGGGCGGCCGTCGCCGACCTTCTGCCGGAAGAGGTGCGCCGCCGTCCCAAGCTCGGGTTCCCCGTGCCCCTGCGCGACTGGCTGCGGGGGCCGCTCGACGCCTACGTACGCGAGGTGGTGGCCGACCACTGGCCCGAGGGCTGGTTGGACCGCGCCGCCTTCGAGCGCATGATGGAAGAGAACCGCCTGGGCCGGGCGGACCGCGCCCGGGCCATCTACACGGTGGTGAACTTCGTCCTCTGGCACCGCATCTTCGTGACCGGCAAGGAGGGGTAGGGGCGATTCGCGCCAGGGCGCGCCGGCGCCGCCGGCACCGGCCCACGTTCCGGACGGCCGCGGCCGTCCTGGTCGCCGCCACCCTGGCGGCGCTTTTGGCGGCAGGGCAGGGGGCACGGGCGCCGGGGCGCCCGGCACAGGCGGCGAGCCCCGCCCGTGCCGCCGCCGGCGGCGGGCCGCGGCCCCCGGCCACGGCCCGCCCTCCCCTGGCGGTCCTCCTTCGGGTCGAGCCGCAAAACCAGTTCCCCCAGCTCCCCAACGGGTGCGAGGTGACCAGCCTGTCCATGCTCCTGGGTGCGGTCGGCCACCCGGTGTCGAAGATGCGCCTTGCGCGCCTCATGCCGGTGGACCCGACGCCGCGGCGCCTGGGGGCCGGAGGGCAGATCCTCGCCTGGGGCGATCCCAACGTGGGGTTCGTGGGCAGCGTGTATGTCCACGCGGACGGGTTCGGCATGTACCACGGTCCGGTCGTGCGCCTCATCGACCGGCTGCTCCCGGGCCGCGGCCTCGACCTCACCGGGCGGCCGTTCGACTCCCTCCTCGCGCGGGTGGCCGCAGGCCAACCGGTGGAGGTGTGGACGACCGTGCCCCTCAGCCCGGACGTGCCGTGGGTGACCTGGCAGAGCCCAGAGGGGCCCGTCCACACGACGCTCGAGGAGCACGCCGTTCTCCTGGTGGGTTACACGCCCTCGAAGGTGCTCATCGCCAACCCGTTCAACGGCGAGGCGGCCCAGTCCGTGCCCCGGGCCCGGTTCATCGCCTCCTGGCAGGTGATGGGGCGGCAGGCGGTGACCGTGGCGGGCGCCCGGGTGCCGGCCCAGGACCGTTGCGTCGGCCGGCTGTCCGCCTGCCGCCTGCCGCCTGCGTCGGGGGGGCAGGCGGGGCGCCGTCAGGCGTAGGCAGCCAGCACGCGGGACGCCACGCGGCGCCGCAGGGAGATGGCGTCCAGGGGCGGGAAGGCGGTGAGGCGCTCCAGCGTGGCCAGGGCGAGGGCGCGGCGGTCGCCCTCGGCGCTGTGGGCGAGAACGCGGACGGCGGCGGCCCGCAGGCGGGAGACGGCGCCGTCCACCGCGAGCGCGGCCAGGTCGGCGTACTCCTCCTCCCGCGCCGTGCCGCGTGCCCGCTCCGCCCGCACGAGCGCGCTCTCCGCGGCGAAGAGCTCGATCGCCATGTCGGCGACCGCGCCCAGAACCTCCTCCTCTTCGGCCAGGTCGGCGCCGAACCGCTCCAAGGCGAGGGCCGCGGCGGCTGCCGCCGCCCGCCGCGCCCCGTCCACGCGCCAGCGTTCCGCCGCCAGGGGGGCGTCGAAGAAGGCGGGCCGACGGAGGGCGGCGATCTCCCCCTCGAGGGCGCGGGCCAGGTCGGCGAACGGGATGCGGCCGCGGCGGATGCGACGCATCAGGGTGTCCGGGATGGTGAGGCGGTTGATCTCGTTCGTGCCCTCGAAGATGCGCTGGATGCGGGCGTCGCGGTAGGCGCGCTCCACCTCGTACTCGCGCATGTAGCCGTAACCGCCGTGGATCTGCAGCGCTTCGTCCGCGACGAACCCGAGCACCTCGGACCCGAGGACCTTGGCGATGGCGCACTCCACCGCGTACTCGGCCGCGGCGGACGCCTCGTCCGCCGCGATCCCCCGCTCCCCGGCACGTTCGATCAGGCCGGCGGTGCGGTAGACGGCGGCCTCCAGGGCCCAGGTGCGCACCTGCATCTCGGCCAGCTTCTCCTGCACGAGGCCGAAGCGGGCGATGGGGCGGCCGAACTGGATGCGCCCGAGGGCGTAGCGCGCCGCCACCTCGAGCAGGCGCTTCGCGGAACCGACCGCCCCCGCCCCGAGGTTGAGGCGGCTCACGTCCAGGATGCCCAGGGCCACCTCGTGCCCCCGCCCAGGCCGGCCCAGGAGGTTGGCCGTCGGCACGACCGCCCCGTTCAAAACAAGCGGCCGCGTCGAGGACGACCACAGGCCCATCTTCTCGTATTCGCCGCCCGTGTCGACGCCGGGGAAGGCACGCTCCACGAGGAAGGCCGTAAAGCCCTCCCCCTCCAGCTGGGCGAAGACGACGAACAGGTCGGCGATGCCGGCGTTGGTGATCCACTGCTTCTCGCCCGTCAGGACGTAGCCCTCGCCGTCCGGGCGGAGGGCGGCGCGGGTGCGCGCGTGGAGCGCGTCCGAGCCGAATCCGGGCTCGGTGAGGGCGTACGCGCCCACCCACTCGCCCGTCACCAGGCGGGGAAGGTAACGGCGCTTCTGGTCCTCGGTGCCGAAGTACACGAGGGGCAGCGTGGCAAGGCCGGCATGCGCCCCCTGGGCCACCGCGAGCCCCCCGGCCGGCGCCAGCCGCTCGGTCACGAGGGTGGCCACGGTGCGCCCGAGCTCCAGGCCGCCGTACGCCCGGGGCACCTCCACTCCGAGAAGGCCGAGCTCGCCCATGCGCGCCATGAGGCGGCGGAGCTCGCCCAGGTCGTGCCCCTCAAGGGCGGGCAGGGCGGGGCGCACCTCCCGTTCGAGGAAGGCCTGCGGCACCTCGCCCACCGCCAGCGCCTCCTCGCTCAGGTCCTCCGGCGTGGCCACCTCCGCCGCCGGTACGGGGACGAACAGGAAGGCGCCCCCGCCGTGGGGGTCCAAACGGGGCGGCGCCCCGCCTTGCGAGTTCACGATCGTTGCCTCCCCTTTGCCCGTCACGGGCGTTCGAATAGGGCGGCGGCGCCCATGCCGCCACCGATGCACAGCGTCACCATGCCGCGACGCGCCCGGCGCCGGGCCATCTCGTGTACGAGCGTGGCCGTGAGGCGGGCGCCGGTCGCCCCCAGGGGGTGGCCGATGGCGATGGCGCCGCCGTTCACGTTCACCCGCTCGCGATCGAGGCCGAGGCGGTCGATGACCGCCAGCGTCTGGGAGGCGAAGGCCTCGTTGAGCTCGATCAGGTCGACGTCGTCCAGGCGCCAGCCCGCGCGGCGCAGGGCGCGCGGCACGGCTTCGACCGGGCCGATGCCCATGATCTCCGGGTCCACCCCCGCCACCGCGTAGGCGCGCACGAGGGCGAGGGGCGACAGGCCCAGGGAGGCGGCCAGGTCGTCGCGCATGAGGACCACCGCCGCAGCGCCGTCGCTCGTCTGGGAGGCGTTGCCCGCCGTGACGGTGCCGTCCTGCGAGAAGGCCGGGCGAAGGGCGGCCAGACGCGCCGCCGACGTGTCGCGCCGCACTCCCTCGTCTGCGTCCAGCCGTCCGTCGGGGAGGTCGACGGCCACCGTCTCGGCGGCGAACCTGCCCGAATCCCAAGCGGCGGCGGCGCGTCGATGGCTCTCCAAGGCGTAGGCGTCTTGCGCCTCCCGCGATACGGCGAAGCGGCGCGCCACCTCTTCCGCCGTGTGGCCCATGCCGATGTAGTACTCGGGGTGGGAACGCGCCCACTCGGGGTTGGGGCTGGGGCGGTAGCCGACGGGCGGCACACGGCTCATGCTCTCCACCCCCCCGGCCAGGACGACGTCGGCCTCTCCCGTCCGGATGCGCTGGGCGGCGATGGCGACCGCCTCCAGGCCGGAGGCGCAGAAACGGTTCACCGTGGCGCCCGGCACGGACGCGGGGAGACCCGCCCCCAGGGCGGCCAGGCGCCCCAGGTTGAGCCCCTGCTCCGCCTCGGGGAAGGCGCAGCCGATCACGACGTCGTCCACCATGGACGCCTCCAAGCCGGGCGTGCGCCGCAGCGCCGCACCCAGGACGAGGGCGGCCAGGTCATCGGGACGCACCCGCCTCAGGCTGCCGCGCGGCGCCCGCCCCACCGGCGTGCGCACGGCGGTGACGATGGCGGCTTCGGGCATGCGACCACCTCCAGTCCGCCTCAGGGCGGCTAGTTGCGCAGTGGGCGGCCGGTGCGCAACAGGTGTTCCATCCGCGCCTGGGTGCGCGGATCTCCGCACAAGCGCAAGAACGCCTCCCGCTCCAGCTCCAGCCACCGCTCCTCCTCCAAGGGCGTGCCCATCGCCGCGCCCCCGCCGCACAGGACATGGGCGAAGGCGCGGGCGACGCGGGCGTCGTGCTCGCTGGCGCGGCCCGAGCGCACGAGGGCGTCGACCGCCACGGACAAGAGCCCCTCCACCTCCCGCCCCGGCGCGGGCAGGACGAGGGGGTCGGGGGGGTGGTAGCCCGCCTCGTCCAGGGCGATCACGGCGCGCCGGGCGGCGGCGACGCGGTCGTCGGGGTTGAGGACCACTTCGTCCCGCGCCGTGAGAAGTCCCATGGCCTGCGCCTCGGCCGCGCTGCGGGAGACCCGGGCCAAAGCCACCGTCTGCATGACCCTTAGGGCGAAGGGGGCGGGGTCGACGAAGGCGGCCGAGCCCACGCCGGCGGTCGGGGCGGAGGCGGCCAAGGCCGGCGCCCAGGGCAGGTCCTCGGGTAGGGCGGCGAGGGCGCGCGCCCACAGCTCCTTCGTGCCCCCGCCCGCCGGCACGAGGCCCGCCCCCGCCTCCACCTGACCCATGTACAGCTCGGCCGCCGCCACCACCCGGTCGGCGTGCAGGCACAGCTCGGCCCCGCCGCCCAAGGTGAGGCCGGCGGGCGCCGCCACCACCGGCCGCGGCAGGTACTTGAGCTCGCGGTATGCCGTCTGCAGTGCGGTCACGTTCTGCTCGATGGCGGCGAAGTCGCCCGCCTGGGCGGCGGCGAGCAGCAGCATGAGGTTGGCCCCCACGAGCATGCGCTCGGCCTCGGGGGCGGCGAGGACGAGGCCCCGCCAACCGCGCTCCACCTCCCGCGCCGTGCGGTGGATGAGCTCGATGAGCTCCGGCCCGATGGCCGCCTTCGCGGGGGTGACCCAGAGGCAGGCCACGCCTTCCCCCAGGTCGGTGAGGGTGGCGGCGGGCGCGCGCCAGACGACGTCGCGGCCGAACAGGTGGACCGCCGCCGCCGGCTCCGCGTCTCCCTCGTACAGGCGCTGGCGCCCGGCCGCGGCGGCCGCGCGCACGAAGGCCGGCACCTCCTCGCCTTCGGCCTCGACGCGCGCCACCGTCTCGGCCAGTCCCAACGCCGCCCAGGTCTCGAACGGGCCCAGGCGCCAGCCGTAGCCCCAGCGCATGGCGCGGTCGACGGCCGCGAGGTCGCCTCCCGCCACCTCCTCCGCCCGCTCGGCGCTGTACAGCAGGATGCGCTTCAGGATCGTCCACACGAAGCGCCCGGCGACGTCGTCGGCGCGCGTGAGCAGGCGCAGGCGCTCGCCCAGATCGGCGACGGCACGCGCCCGCTCGAGGGAGGGGTAGCGTGCCGGCGCGGGCGGACGGTAGGTGAGGGTGGCGGGGTCGACCACCCACCGCTCCCCGCTCCCCTCCACGCGCCGGTAGAAGCCGCCGCCGGCCTTGTCGCCCACCATGCCCCGCTCCACCATGCGGCGGACGAAGTCCGGCAGGGCGAAGGCCGCCCGCTCCCGCGGGTCCTCGAGGCGGGCCGCGAGGTGATCGGCCACCCGTACCGCCGTGTCCAGGCCCACCACGTCCAGGGTGCGGAAGGTGGCGGAGCGGGGATGGCCGATGAGCGTGCCCGTAAGGGCGTCCACCTCCTCCGGACGTAGGCCGAACTCCTCCATGGCCGCCAACGTGGCGTGCAGGGCGAAGCCGCCCAGCCGGTTGGCGATGAAGTTGGGCGTGTCGCGCGCCACCACCACGCCCTTGCCGAGGTCGCGCTCCAGCCACCGGCGCGCCTGCTCGAGGTAGGCCGGGTCCGTGTCGGGGGCGGGAACGACCTCCACCAGGCGCAGGTAGCGCGGGGGGTTGAAGAAGTGCGTCCCGAGGAAGCGCGGGCGGGCCGAAGCCGGCAGCGCGGCGGCGATGTCGGCCACCGACAGGCCCGAGGTGTTCGTGCTCAGCAAGGCCGACCCGCCCGCCGCGGCGGCGGCCCGGCGCCACAGGTCGCGCTTGGTCGCCGCGTCCTCGACGATGGCCTCGATCACCCAATCGGCGTCCGCCAGGCGGCCCATGTCGTCGTCGAAGTTGCCGGGGCGGATGCGCTCCGCACAGCGGGGGAGGAAGAGGGGCGGCGGGTTCATGGCGGCCAGGCGCTCTACCGCCAAGCGGGCGGGGCGGCTGCGCTCCCGCCCGCTCCCAGCGGGGTCGACCACGTCCAAGAGGTCGACGGCGACGCCGACGTTGGCCAGATGGGCGGCGATCTGCGCCCCCATCACGCCCGCCCCCAGCACGGCGGCGCGCCTGAGGGGGGTGGCGGCGGCTCGGCTCATGCCCGAATCCCTCCCAACAGGAGTCGTTCGACGTCCGGGGCGAGCGCCGCCAGCGGGTAGGGATGGCGGGCCTGCACCCAGGCGGAGACGCATTCGTCCAGGGTGCCGAACACCATGCGGCGGGCCACGCGCGCGTCCACGTCGGCGCGGAATCGCCCCTCCCGGCGGCCGCGCGCCAGGACGGCGTCGATGCGCTGAACGAAAGGACCGATCGCCTCACGCACAGCGGCGCGGATGGCGGGGTCGGGCTGGCGCAGCTCGACCTCCGCCACGCGCGCCAGCTCGGGACGCTCGGCCAGGTACTCGAGGTGGAAGCGCACGAGGCGTCCGAGCTCCTCCACCCCGTCCGCGCTGCCGGCCAGGCGCTCCTCCAGGCGCGCCATGTACTCGCCCATGCCGGCGCGCACGACGGCGGCCAGGAGGTCGCGCTTGTTGCGAAAGTAGAGGTAGAGGGTGCCGTCGGCCACGCCCGCGGCGGCGGCGATGGCCTGCATGCGCGCCCCTTGGTAGCCGTGGCGCGCGAACTCGGCCAGCGCGGCCGCCAGGATCTCCCGCACCCGGTCTGCCGGCGCCGTGCGCGGCATGGCCGCCTCCCCGAAGGAATGAATGAGGCTTCATTCGCTATCGGGCGCGCCGTTCCTCCCGAGACGCCCTTGGCCTACGTCAACCCTCGCTCCTCCCGGTAGCGTCGGCGGAGCTCCGCCTTCTGGATCTTACCCGTGCCGGTCTTGGGCAGCTCGGGCAGAAAGAGGACGTCGCGCGGCACCTTGAAGTGGGCGAGGCGGTCGCGGGCGTGGGCGCGCAGCTCCTCGGCGGTCGCCGCCGCCCCGGGCTTGAGGGCGACGAAGGCCACCGGCACCTCGCCCCAACGCTCGTCGGGGGCCGCGACCACCGCCGCCTCGAGCACCGCAGGGTGGCTGTAGAGCGCCGTCTCCACCTCCACCGAGGCGATGTTCTCGCCGCCGCTGATGATGATGTCCTTCTTGCGGTCGACGATGTTGAGGTACCCCTGGGGATCGACCACGGCCAGGTCACCGGTGGCCAGGTAGCCGTCGCGGAAGGCACGGGCCGTCTCCTCGGGCAGGTTCCAGTACCCTTCCATGACCTGGTCGCCGCGCACCAGGATCTCGCCCACCTCGGCGCCGTCGTGCGCCACCTCGCTGCCGTCGTCCCGCACCACGCGCACGTGCGTGCCGATGACGGGAAGGCCCGTGAGGGACTGTACGCGGTCGCGCTCCTCCGGGGGGATGTCGGCCAGGGCGTTCTTTACGGTGGCCACGCTCACCACCGGCGCCGTCTCCGTGAGGCCGTACCCCACCAAACACTCGGCCCCCAGCTCGCGCCGCGCCAGGCGCAGGAGTTCGGGCACCGGAGGCGCGCCGCCCAGGACCAAGGAGCGCAGGCTGCTCAGGTCGTACCGCTTGCGCTCGGGGAAGTGGAGGAGGGCGGAGAGCATGGACGGCACCATGAGCGCCAGGGTGCAACGCGCCCCTTCCACGGCGCGGCAGAAGGACTCGGGCTCGAAGCGGGGGACGACCACCTGGCTTCCCCCCACGGCCACCATGAACTGGGGCGTACCCCAGGCGTTGACGTGGAACAGGGGGACCGATCCCACCAGCATCCGGTCCCGGTCGGTGATGCCGAGGGCGATGATCGTGTTCATGGCGTGCAGGTAGAGGTTGCGGTGGGTGAGCATGACGCCCCGCGGCCGCGCCGTGGTGCCGCTGGTGTAGAAGATCTCGGCCACGGACCGCTCGTCCACCTCCCGCACCGGCTCCTCCCGCGCCGCCGCCAAGAGCTCCTCGTAGTCGAGGTACCCCTCGGGCAGCTCTCCCTCGGGTCCGCGGTAGGCGAGGACGCGGTGACGGACGGAGGGGGGGAGGGGAACGCGGGCGAGAAGCGGCACGAGCTCGGGTGAGGCCACGACCGCCACGGGCGCGGCGTCGGCCAGGATGAAGGCGATGTCGGCGGGGGTGAGGCGGATGTTGACGGGCACGAGGACGGCCTGGAGGGGGAGGACGCCGTAGTACAGCTCGAGCAGGCGGTGGCAATTCATCCCCAGGTAGACCACGCGGTCGCCGCGCCCCACGCCCAGGGCAGCCAAAGCGCCCGCCAGGCGGCGCACGCGGCGCGCGTACTCGGCGTAGGTGAGGGAGACGGGACCGCACAGGATGGCCGGTTGATCGCCGTAGACCGCCTCGCTGCGCTCGAGGAAGCGCAGGGGCGTGAGCGGTACCTCCATGCTCTCGCTCCTCTCCGGGCGGGGGGCCGGACGGCGCCCGCGCCTTACCGGTGCGGGGGCGGGACGCCGCCCCCGGGCGGGGGATTCGGCGCCCGATCGCGCCCTCCTACGCCCTGTCCGGTCCCGGCGGGGGGACGGGCGCGGCGGCGACGGTCTCCAGCCAGGAAAGGATCTCGCCCAGGTCCGCGGGCTTGACGAGGTGGCGATCGAACCCGGCCGACTGCGCCGCGTGGCGATGCGCCTCGTCCCCCCACCCGGTGAGGGCGAGGGCCGGCAGATGCGCATACCCCGGGAGGGCGCGCAGGCGGGGCAGGAGCTCGAGGCCGGTCATGTCGGCGAGACCCAGGTCGCAGACCGCCGCCGCCGCCACCGGACCCGCCACCGCCTGCCTTAGCGCCTCACGCGCGCTGCGCGCCGTGCGCGCCGTCCACCCGTGCCGGGCGAGGACGGCCACGAGCATGGCGCGCAGGCCGGCGTCGTCCTCCACCACGAGCACCGTGCGCTCCGGTCCCCGCACGCGCCCCGGGGACGGCGGTGACGCCGGCCGGGCGGGGGACGGCGGTGCCTCCAACAGGGACTGGCCGGCAAGGCCCGTGCGCAGGGGGAGATGGATGACGAACGTGGCCCCCCGGCCCGGCCCCGCGCTTTCCGCCCGGGCGTCGCCGCCGTGGGCGCGGGCCACCTCCCGCACCAGGCTGAGGCCGAGCCCCAGTCCCACGTCGCCGTGCCGCGGCGCCCGCCCCCGGTAGTACAGGTCGAACAGGTGCCGAAGCTCGGCGCGGTCGATGCCCGCCCCGGTGTCGGACACGGCCAGCTCCACGGCGTCGCCGCGCACGCGCCATGTGACCTCCACCCTTCCGCCCGGGGGCGTGTACCGCAGGGCGTTGTCCACCAGGTTGGCGAGCGCCTGCTCCAGACGGTCGCGGTCGGCGTCGAGGCGCACCCCCGCCGGTCCCGCCGTCACGGCAAGTTCCACCCCCCGCTGCCGGGAGGCGAAGACGAAGGCCGCGGCCACACCGCCCACCAGCTCCCCCACGTCCACCAGGCGGGCGCGCAGGCGGGCTAGGCCGCCCGCCAGCCGGCCCAGGTCGAGCACGTCGTCGACCAGGCGGGCCTGGCGCCGGACGGCGTCGTGGAGCACGGCGTGCGCCTCGAGCGCCAGGGGGTCAGCGGCGGCGGCAGGGCGCAGGACCTCGAGCGCCGCCGCCATTCCGGCCAAGGGGGTGCGCATCTCGTGCGCCAAGAGGGAGATGAGGCGGTCGCGCGCCTCGACGGTGCGCCGCAGGCCCTCCTCCGTGTCGCCCCCGCCCTCGACCCCGGCCGCCAGCACCCCGCCCCCGTGGTCCATGGGGTGGAGGTGGAGGCGCAGGCAATGGGGGCGTCCGTCCGCCCCCCACAGCCGCACCTCCGCTCCCAGGACAGCGCCTTCGGCCGCTCGGGCGAAGAGGCGCCGAAGCCGCTCGCGCTCGCCCGCGTCCACGTCGGCCAGCCACTCCTCCATCGTGGCCGGACGCCCGCGCGGCGAAAGATCGGGATGGGCGGCATACCAGAGAAGCGCCCCGCCGCGCCGCGCCTGCCACGCGACGCCCCTCAGGGCGACGAGGATCGCCTGCGCCCGCTCCCCGTCCATGCTTCCGCCTTCTGCCGCCGACGCTGCCGCCACCGTTCGCGCCTCCCCGGCGCCGCCTTCGCCAAGCCCGCGGGGAACCCTGCCGGAGGTCGGCGCCGGCGTGCTATCCTGGGGGTCAGGACGCGGAGGACGGGAGGCGGTGGCGACGCGCCTGGCCCTGTTCGACATCGGGCGCACGCTGGTGCGGGGCGATCCCGCCCTCCTGTTCGCCGCCCACCTCCGGGCGAGCGGCCGGTTCCACGCGGAGGCGTGGCGGCGCATGGAGGAGGCCCTGGCGGACTACCGCGCCGGCCGCGACCCCGACCGCGCCGTGGAAGCGGCCAACGCCGCCTTCGCCGCCGCCTTCGCCGGCCTGACGCCGGACGAGTTGGAGGGGTGGGCGCGCGAGGGGGTGCGCGACGCCCTGGCCGCCCACTACTACCCGTACGCCCGGCCGCTTCTCGCCCTGTTCCGCGGGCGCGGCTACCGGACGGTGGCGGTGACCGGCGTGGCCGACCCGCTGGCGTCGCTCCTGGGCGAGGACCTGGGGGCGGACGAGACCTTCGCCACCCGGCTGGAGGTGGCGGACGGGCGCCTCACGGGCGCCACCCGGTTCGAGGGCGGGGAGGGCTGGAAGCGGCGGCGGGTGGAGGCGCTCCTGGAGCGGTCAGACCCGGCCACCGCCTTCGCCTTCGGCGACAGCGCCGCCGACCTTCCGCTCCTCGTGCGCGTGGGGCACCCCGTCGTCCTCAACCCCCAGCCGGCGTTCGAGGCGCGCGTGCGGGCCATGGGCTGGCCGGTCCTGCACGAGGGGGAGGACGTCGAGGCGTTCGTGCGCGCCGCCTTCGCCCGCCCGCCTTGGAACGAGGACGCCGCCGTGGCCGGCGGCTGATCGCCTTTGCCCCCGGCTGCTACGCGGCCGGCCGGCGCGGACGCAGGCGGGTGAGCGGCGCGGGCTCGAGGGCGCCGGCGCGGGATGTGAAGACCAGCCGCCCCCGCTGGACGACGGCCAGGGCCCCGTCGAGGAGGGCGGCTGGGGAGTCGAGCGGGCTCGTGGGCCCGAAGGCGGCCATGTCGGCGTCCAGGCCGACGACGAGCCGGCCCACCTGGTCGTCGACGCCGAGGGCTCGGGCGGCGGTGGCGGTGGCCGCCAAGAGCGCGCCCTCGGCGCCCATGCCCACCTCGGCCAGGGCGACCACGTCGCGCGCGTTGCCGCCGTGTTCGCGCCCGGGGGCGCCGACGAAGTCGGAGCCGGAGGCGATGGCCACCCCCGCCGCCAGGGCGAGGCGGACGCTCTCCGCCATGGCGTCCATCGCCTCCGCCTGTTTGCGCCGACGGTAGGCCGGCATGTCCGTGCCTGCGGCCAGCGTCTCGCGGTACACGCGCGCCAGCACGAGGGTGGGCACGAGCACCGTGCCCCGGGCGGCCATGGCGTCGACGGCGGCAGGGTCCAGGTAGTAGCCGTGCTCGATCGTATCCACCCCCGCCTCCACTGCCATGCGCACCCCGTCCGCGCCCTGGGCGTGGGAGGCCACCCGCCGCCCGAGGCGGTGCGCCTCCTCGACGACGGCGCGCACCTCCTCGGGCGTGTAGTGGGTGTCGTGCGGGCTGTCGAACTCGCTGCCCACGCCGCCCGTGGTACAGATCTTCACCAGGTCGGCGTTGAGGCGGCAGATGCGCCGCACCGCCTGGCGGACCGCGCTAGGCCCATCCGCCAGGATGGCGTCCTCCTGCTCCATCGCCCAGCGCAGGGGAAGGGAGTGGACGTCGGCGTGGCCGCCCGTCTGGGAGAGGATGGGCCCGGCCGCCAGCACCCGTGGCCCGGCCACGCTCCCCTCGATCACCGCCTCCCGCAGGCCGAGGGCGATCGCCCCTCCCACGTCGCGCACCGTCGTGTAGCCGGCGCGCAACAACCGCCCCAGGTCGGCCACCGCCCGCGCTGCCCGCTGGTAGGCGGGGACGGCCTCCCATCCGTACTGACGGCTGCCCGCCAGGTGGACGTGGCAGTCGATGAGGCCGGGCAGGAGGGTAGCGTCGGGGCCGAAGTCCACACGGCGGGCATGGGCGCGGACCGGAGCGTCGGCGGCCGGACCGACGTAGGCGATTCGCCCGTCCACCGCCACCACCGCGCCGTCGCGCACGACTCCGCCCCGCTCCCCCGTCCATACCCGTCCGGCGGTGTATACGGTCTCGGCTGCGGGGTCGCTCATGCTCCCTCTCCCTTCGGGCCCGCCCCGGACGGGGGGGCGAGGTGTTCGTCGAACCACCGGCGGATGGTCACCAGCCGGTGTACGCGGTGCCATGGCTTGCCCGTCCGGCTCATGCCGTGCGACTCGTCCGGATAGCGCACGAAGACCACCTCCCGCCCCAGGACCCTGAGGGCCATGTAGAGCTGCTCGGCCTGGTCGATGGGGCAGCGCATGTCGCCCTCCTGGTGCTCGATGAGGAGCGGGGTGCGGATGTGGGAGGCCCACATGAGGGGGGACTGGTGGAGGTAGGGCTCGAGGTCCTCCCACCACAGCCGACCGCCGAACTGCGGCACGCGCAGGTAACCCATGTCGGAGGTGCCCATGGCGCTCATGCGGTTGACCACGCTGCGCATGGTGACGGCGGCGGCGAAGCGGTCGGTGTGGCCGACGATCCAGTT
>JAILZS010000061.1 GCA_023512375.1 Bacillota bacterium
CGGGGGCGACCGCCCCAAGGCCAGAACGCCCACCTCCCGAGGAGGGCGGTCGTGGCCGGGACGAGGAAGGTGCGGACGACCCACGTGTCCAGGAGGATGGCCGCCGACATGCCGATGGCCAGGGTCTTGAGCACCTCGAGGGGGCTCGCGAGGAGGACGATGAACACCGTCACCATGATGAGGCCGGCGCCGGTGATCATGCCTCCGGTGGCGCGCACCCCCTCCTTCGCCGCGTCGGCGGCCCGCCCGCCGGCCGCCAGCGCCTCCTGCATGCGGTGCAGGAGGATCACCTCGTAGTCCATGGACAGGCCGAACAGGAGGACGAAGATGAGCGGCGTGACCGCCATGTTGGGCGCCTGGGGTTCCAGGCCCAACGCGCCGCGCTCGACGGTGAGCACGAGCAGTCCCGCGGTGGCGAGCGCCACCAGCCCGTCCAGGGCTGCGCCCAACAGGGCTTGCGTCAGGCTGCCGGTGGCGAGCGTGAGGACGAGCACGGCCACGGCGGCCACGGCGCCGATGATCCAGGGCAGGCGGCGGTCGGTGAAGCGGTCGAAGCCGTGCAGGAGGGCCACCGTGCCGCCCACGGCCAGGCGGCTTTGCGCCGGGAGGAGGGGGCGGAGGCGTCCCGGCAGGGCGTCGACGAGGCGGCGGGTGGCGGCCTGGTTGGGGCCCGAGCGGGCCGTGACGTACAGGACGACGGTGCGGGGGAGGGCGCGCGGGTTGACGAACGCCGCCAGGGAGCGGACGGAAGGCGGCGCCAGGGAGGCGTCCGGGGCCTGGGCCAGGGCCTGGGCGGCGGCCGCCAGGGCGGCGGGGGGCAGCGAGGACGTGGCGGGCGAGGCGACGGACGCGACGTCGCCCAGGGTCGCAAGGCGGGCGGTGACGGCCGCCACGGTCCGCCAGGTCGCGGGGGCGGTCACGGGCGTGGGAAGGCGCAGGGCGACGACGATGGGGGCGATCGCCCCCGCCCCCTGGATGCGCTGCTGGAGCTGGGAGGCCTGCCGAAGGCGGGAAGAGGGGGGCAGCATACTCGCCAGGTTGGCGGGCACCCGCAATTCGATGCGGGGAGCGAACAGGGCGGGCGCGCCCAACAGGACCACGCCCAGCGCCACCGACCGCACCGGCGCTGCGGTGACCCAGGCGGACAGGCGCTCCCACATGCCCCTTCGGGCGACGCCCCCCGCCTTCGGCGGGGGGAGAACGCGGCCCCAGTTCACCGCCGGCCCGAGGGAGGCGAGGAGGGCGGGGAGGAGGGTGTGGGTAGCGGCAAGGACGCTCAGGACGGCGACGGCGCCGCCCAGGGCCAAACCGCGCCAGTAGGCGGTGGCGCCCAAGACCAGCGTCGACAGGGCGAGGGCGACGGCCAGGCCGGAGAACAGGACCGAACGGCCGGCGGTGGCCATCGCCTCGCCCACGGCGCGCATCACCTCGCCGCTCTCTCGACCCTGTCCGAGGGCCTGGCGGAAGCGGCTACTGATGAACAGGGCGTAGTCGACGCCCACGCCGAGGGCGAGGAAGGTGGCGATGTCGGTGAGGTAGATCGAAAGGGTGATGCGGGCCTCGAGCAGGTCGATGACGGCCAGCGCCAGCTCCGCGCCCAGGGCGGCGATGACGAGGGGGAGGGCGGCCGAGCCGAAGGAGCCGAACACGACCACGAGCAGGATGAGGAGCAGGGGGAAGGCGAGGGCAGAGGCGGTGTGCAGGGTGCGCTCGGAGTCTTGGCTCAGCTCCGAGGCGATGCGGCTGGGGGTGACGTCGAGCGTCTGGCCTCCCCGGGCGCGTACGAGGGAGAGGAAGGCGCGGGCCTGGGGGGTGGCGGTCGCGGGCGGGAGGAAGAGGCCTCCGCCGCCGTCCAGGGGGTGGAACCAGGCGGGGTCAGCGCCGGCCTGGGCGGCGAGGGCGCGTGCCCGCGCGGTGGAAAGGCGGTCGACCAGGGTCGGGGGCACGGAGGCGGGCGGGTGCATGCGCGCGCTCGCGTTGTCGGCCCACACGGCGGCGCTGTGGGGGGCCTCGAAGCCGGTGGCGGTGAGGCCGTGCGTCACCCTGAGGGCGAACGGGGCGGCGGCGATCGCGATCGCCGCCCATAGGGCGTACACCGCGCGGCGGTGCCGCGCCGCCCACGGGGCGGGGCGGGCGGGGGCGGTGCCGACAAGGGGAGTCGGGGGCATGGCATCCCTCCTCGCGCCACCGCGGCGCGCGGGGCGTTGGCCGACTCAGGGCCGGCGCCGTCCATGTTGGCATGCCCGCGCACCCCCCGCCAAGGCCGGGTGGGAGGGGAGGCCAAGCCAACCCGCCGCTTCCCGGCGCGGTCACGCAGGCGAGGTTGGCGGCGACGCCGAAGGACGCCCCGTCCGAACGGTCGAGGGAGGAGGTGAGGCGGGATGCGCGGACGCCCGCCCGCCCCCTCCGTCGCCTTTCGGCCTGCCATGGACGCCGATTGGCCGCGGGTGGCGGGCCTCTTGCGCGCGCAACGCCTCCCCCTTGACGGCGCCCGCGCGTGGAGTCCGCGCTTCTGGTTGGCCGAGGGACCGGACGGCCTCGAAGGGTGCGTCGGCACGGAGGCGTACGGCGACGCCGTCCTTCTCCGCTCGCTCGCGGTGCGGTCGGAAGCGCGGGGACGGGGCGTGGCCGTACACCTGTGCCTGCTCGCTCTCGCGCAGGCGGCGGCGGAGGGGCGCCGCACCGCCTACCTGCTCACCGCCACCGCCGCCGACTTCTTCCCCCGCCTGGGGTTTGCCGCCGTGGACCGGAGCTCCCTGCCGGAGACGCTCTGGGCCTCGGAGGAACTTCGCGGCGCGTGCCCGGAGACGGCGGTCGCCATGGCAGCGCACCTGAGCCAACCCCTCCTCTGGGCCCGGCGGGCGGGATGCGGCGACGTGGGGGCGATCACGCGCATCTACAACCAGGGGATCGAGGACCGACTGGCCACCCTGGAGACCCGGGCCTACACGCCGGCGGAGATGGCTGCGCGGTTGGAGGGGCGGGACGGACGCCACCCCCTGATCGTGGCGGTGCGCGACGGCGCGGTGGAGGGATGGGCGTCGCTCAACCCGTTCAGCCCGCGCGAGGCGTACCGCCACGTCGCGGACCTCTCCGTCTACGTGGGGAGAGAACATCGCGGCCGGGGTGTGGGCACCTTCCTCCTCAACGACCTTGCGGGCCGGGCGCGCAGACTTGGCTATCACAAGCTGGTGCTCACGGCCTTCCCGTTCAACGCCGCCGCCATGGCCCTGTACGCCAGAGCCGGGTTTCGCACCGTCGGCGTCCTGCACGAGCAAGGCATGCTCGACGGCCGGTGGGTGGACACGGTGATGATGGAACGGCTGCTCTAGGCCGTTCGGCGAACCGTGGACGTACGCTTCACGGGCCCCCTCCCGCCTCGTCGCAAGGCCTGCCGCGTGACCAAGCGGTCCCCGCGGCGGGGCATGCTCGCTTCGTCACATCGTGCCCGCCAGCTCTTCGCCGACGCGGGGGAGGTTCGCACCCGCAGCCTCGACGCCGATGGAAGCTGAGCCTCATCACGCCTGGAAGCATGCGGGATTCAACTCGCAAATGCTCTCGCTTTCGTCCATGACGACTCCGTCCATCACGACGAGCCGCGTAGCGTCTACTCCAGGAAAGACGAAGCCTCGCCAGGAGGCGCGGCCACGCATGGCGGATGGGTGAGCAGGTCGTTCAGCACAGTTGCATCCATCGCTTGTCGTTTTCGAAAGCAGCCCGCCTGGTTACGCTCCCTCCACTCGTTCCGTCCAAGGGGCGATGGAGTGGAGGCGGTGCGTTCAGGTGGCGCTGGCGGGTGGCGGGCCCGCCCGCGGGGCGGGCGGGCCGGATGCGGGACGCACCCGCAGGGCTTGGCGTATGTGCCCATCCCGCGAGCGTCGCTACGCATCGCCGCGGACCTGCGACTGGCAGGACACCGTCGACGGCGATGTAGCGGCAGCGGACGTGCCACTCAGGCAATGGTTCTTCCTGGCTGTGCACGGGTTGACGTAGACCGCATGATCCAGCGCCCCTCGAACGGCATCGCCCGCGTCATGCTCACCTGCCCCGTGTGCAATGTGGCCGAAGAGGGCGTAAACAGGATCCAGTTCGCGAAACATCCCGCGCGGGGTTTCCACCAGACCTACCGCAACGAGCGTGCTTGGCGCCCCCCGCCGACGTAGCCGGCGCACGCGGCCGTGCCCGACGCGCCCGGACCGGTGGGTGGGCCGAGGACGGTCACCCGCACCCGCTGTACGCCGAAGGCCCGCACCGCCGCGGCGGAGGCGTCCAGGTAGAGGTCGACGTGGCGCCCCCGGATGGCTCCCCCCTCGTCATCGGCCTGGCCCACGAATCCCCCCGGCGGCAGATCGGGCGAGCGGTAGCCGGACACGCGGATGCAGGAGCCGAGCGGGATGACGCCCGGGTCGACCGCGACGTCGCCAGCGGCCAAGGGGCGGCCGAAGTAGTCGGTCGCGCCGTATGGGAAGTTGTCGGACGCGCTGGGCCCGTAAGCGGTCGCGACCGCGTCGACGGTCGCGCCCGCCCCGCCGCCGGCCGCGAAGGCCGGCCCGGACATGAGGAGAGCGGCCAACGCACCCAGGGCGATCGCCGCCATGGCATGCCTCATCATGGGATCCTCCTTTCGCTCGTCCGTCGGATCGAAGAGCGCGGCGCCGACCGGCGCCACTGAAGACAACTTCATACGCTTCGTCAGCGTGTCTGTCGCGGGCGGACCAGGGCCGCTCACCGGCCTCAGGTGCAGGCGCACCGTGGCGACGTACGACATCGAGCCTCGTTCGCAGCCGTTCTTCCCGGTTCCAGGAAGCGGCGAAGGAACGGCGATCGGCAGGTGGGCGCATGGCGCCGCACGCGCCGCGCCCTCCCTGCCGTGAGGCATGACCTGCCGTCGACGCGGGAGAGGGGTTCGGCTAGATGTGGCATATTCTGCCATAACCTGAGGTGTCGAAGGGGGGCATGGTCGATGCCCAGCGTCGACCTGAGGAAGGAGATCGGCCGCCACCGAGCGGCGAGGGGCATGGCGGAACCGGGTGCCGGGCCAGCCTGGACGACGGCCCAGGAGGCGGTCGCGGGCATCGTCGCCTGGCTTGGCCAGGAGGGGAGATGGCCGTCCCCGCACGACGACCCCGTGCCTGGGGCAGTGGAGGAGGACGGCGACGACCCGTACGGCCTCGGCCCGCTGGCGACCCTCGTGCGCGACCGCCGCGTGCAGGACGTGCTCGTCGTCGGCGCCGACCGGGTGTTCGCGGAGGTGGAGGGCCGGCTCGAACGCCAGCCCGTGGCGTTCGACGACGACGAGGCGGTGGTGGCCCTGGCCCAGCGCCTGGCGGCGCCCCTGGGGCGAGAGCTCACCGTGACCCAGCCGTACGTCGACGCCCGCATCGACGGCCTGGGGTTGCGCCTGACGGCGACGGTGCCGCCGTTCTCCCGGCGGCCCACTTTGTCCCTGCGCAAGACGCGGCTGAGTGCGGCGGACGAGGCGTCGTTCATCGACCAGGGGTTCGCCGACGCCGCTGTGCTCAGGCTCCTGGCCGAGGCCGTGCGCGCCCGCATGAACATCGTCGTCTTCGGGGCGACCGGGAGCGGCAAGACCACCCTGGCCCGCTACCTCGCCCGTCACGTGCCGGCGTCGGAGCGCATCGTCACGATCGAGGAGACGCTCGAACTCGGCCTGGGGGAGATCCACCCCCACGTGGTGGAGCTCGAGACGCGCGAGCAGACGCGCATCGCCGCCGCGCCGATGGACATGGACCAGGCCCTGCGCCAAGCGCTGCACATGCGGCCGGACCGCATCGTCGTGGGAGAGGTGCGCCACCGCGAGGCCCTCACCTTCCTCATGGCCCTGGGGACGGGCCACGCCGGCTCGTGGACGACGCTGCACGCCTCGGGCGCCGAGGAGGTGTTCGATCGCCTGGCGCTCGCCATGCTCTTCGCTGCACCCCAGGTCGAACCCGGCGCCCTGCGCGCCATGGCCGCCCGGTCGGTGGACCTCGTCGTCGGCGTGGAGCGCGACCCGGAGGGGCGTCGGCGGGTGGTGAGCGTGCACGAGGTGGCGGCGACCGCAAACGGGCGTCCCCGCCTGCGGGCCTTGTACGAGGCTGCCCCGCGCGGGGCAAGGGGAAGAGGTAGAGCGGCGATGGCGGACGCCGCCCCATCCGAGGCGGAGGGAAGGGAGGCGTGATCGCAGCCGTCGTTGCGGGCGCGGTGGCGGGGGCGGGCGCGGCTGCATGGGCGCGCCGGCGGAGGATGAGGCCCGAAGTCTCGGTGCGCGCGGCGGCGGGACGCCCCCCTTGGTCCGCGCTGTGGGTGTTCGCGGCGGCTGCGGCTGGCGGCGTGGCGGGCTGGGCGGCGGGCACACGCCTGGGAGACCCGGTGTTGGCGCCCCTGGGCGCCGCCCTGGCGTGGGGCGCGTGGGAGCTCGGTGGGCGCATCGCTGAGGAGCGTCGCCTCTTCGACCGCACGTGGGCGTGTATCCCCCTGCTGTCGCGTGTCCAGCAGGAGGCGCAGGCGGGCGGCCACCCCCTCACGGCGGTCGCCTGGGCCGTCCGCCTCAGCCCGCCGCCGCTCTGGCTGGCGCGGCGCATCGCCGCCCTGACGGACGCGGTCGCCTCGGGGCAGCCCCTGGCCCGGGCCGCGGCCGACTGGGCCGAAGGCGAACCCCTTCCCATCCTTCGCCTGTTCGGCCGCCTCCTCTCCACCCATGCCGCGTGGGGAACGGACCTGGGGGCGGCGCTGCGCCGCCTGGTGCAGGAGGCCGACCGCAGCGTGGCGTTCGGGCGGGAGCAGCGGATGGAGCACCGCCTGTACGAGGCGATGACCGCGGTCTTCCTCGTGCTCGACGCGGCCCTCGAGGCGCTTGCCCTGGCGCGATGGCCGCGAGCTGTGCCGGGCCCCGCTGTCACGACGTGGGGACGGGCCCTGGTCATCGGGTCGGCCCTCGTCACGGCCCTGGCCGTGGCGGTTCCGCTGTCGCTGGCCGCCACGGCACCGCCACGCCTGTACGGCGGCAGGAAGGGGGGCGAAGGCGGTGGCAGCTAGCGCGGTGGTGCTCGGCGCCTTGGCGGGCGCCTGTGCGGTGTGGGTCGGCCGTCGTCGTCACCGCGGCGGCGGTGCCGTGCGGGCGCCGGGCGGGCATCCTCCGGCGCTGGCATACGGCCCCGGGGTGGCGATCGCGCCCTTGGCGGTTCTCGCCTGGATGCAGCCGTGGGGGCCGCTCCCCGTTGCGGTGGGCGTCCCCCTGGCCGTGTCGGCTGCGAGCATCGCTGCCCTCGTCTCGGCCCGCTTGGCGCAGGCCTGGTATGCGCGGCGAGTGCGGGACGGGTTCGCGGACTGGCTCAACTTCCTGGCGCTCGCTCTGGACCTGGGCATGCCCCTCGCCCACGCCCTGGAGGTGGCGGCGGCGGGGGCGGACGCGCCGCTTCGACCCGTCGCCTCGACACTTGCGGCCCAGGTGGCGCGCGGCGACGGGCAGCGGGCGCTCGACGCGTTCGCTCGTACGGTCGGGACGCCGCAAGCCGCATTCGTCGCTTCCCTGCTGGAGCGACAGCGCCACCTGGGGGGATCGGTGACCGCCCTGCTCCTGCAGGAGGAGGGTATGGTGACACGCCAGCGTTGGCAGGAGCAACGGGCGCGCCAGGGGATCGTCCCCTACGCCTTCACCCTGGGCGTGGGCGCCCTCCTCGTGAACGGTGGGGTGTTGTTCCTGGCGCCGCGGGCGGCCGAGCTCCTGACGATGTTGGGGAGCGTACATGCGTGAGGACGCGCCATGCCGCATGGTCGGCTGCCCTGGTGGTGTAAGATGACAGGACGAGAGCGAGACGGCCGGCGCGTTGGGTGGAGGGACGGGGGACGACCGACCCCATCTTCTGCGCGGCACTCGTCCAACAGGCCCCGGGGGCGGGGACCCATTCGCGGTTCCGCCGTCGGGTGGCGGCCGCCTTATGCCGGCGGATGCACGAACGTCACGCGCTGGGCGGCGATCGGCGGGGACGGCCCCCAGGCCCCTGCTGGACGATCGCCGCCTGAGCCGGGACGGCCGGATTCGGTAGGGGGTTCGCCATGGACTTCCGTCCCATCGCCAGGGCTGACCGTGCATTTCAGCAGCCGATCTCTTCTGACGAACTGCTCGCCATGTGCGGACGTGCATTCGGCGCCGGCACAACTGTTCTTTCGGCTGTAGAGATCGATGGCGGGTTCTATAACAACACGTATATGGTCGACATCGGCGCTGAACATCCTATGGTGTTGCGAGTGGCGCCATCCCAGCGAAGGCAGACGCGGATAGAAAGCGAGCTTCTACGAAATGCATATGCGATCATGCCGTTCTTTTCTTCGTTTTCAGATATGATGCCGAGAATCGTATTTGCGGATTGGACGGGGGATATATCAGAACGAGACTATATATGGCAGACGTATCTGGAAGGCACTCCAGCGCACGAGGGCCTCAACGCGTATCCTCGGGATCAATGGCCAGTATTCTTCGAACAACTTGGGAATATCTCGCGCCGGATGCATGAGGTCGCTGGCCCGTGGTTCGGGCGCGTGGCTGGGCCGCATTACTCCAACTGGAGCGAATTTGTGCTCACGTGGCTGGAAGACGCAGTCGCCGACCTTGAGGATGCAGGTCTTCCGCACGCGGACGTACGCGGTGTGCTGGAAGCGGCCGAGGGTCACAGCGACATCCTGGACGAGATCACTTCTCCACGCCTGCTCCATGGCGATCTGTGGGTACCTAACGTCATGATGACGCCTGGCGCGCCGCTGCCTACCATATCGGGGTTCCTCGATCACGACCGCGCTTTGTTCGGGGATCCTGTCGCCGATTGGGCGATTTTCATGGCGGAACGACGTCCTGGTACCGAACGTGACGCCTTTTGGAATACGTACGGGCGTTTGTCCAGCGAACCGAATGCCCGATGGCGGCGCCTCGTCTATTGGGCCTTGCACCTGTCTGCCCTTCGTCTGGAACGCCACCGGTTGGGGCTCCAGGCCAATCCCGACGACGACGGTGCCCTGTTGCGCATCCTTGGGGATCTGACTCCGCCCTAGACCGATGGTCGCCGCCGGCTTCCGAGCGCGGCGCGTGGACGCGCACGCCTGGCTGGACGACGCGACCGCGGCACTGTCGGACCTGCGGCTTCGTCCTCAAGCTGGCGCGCCGGAGCGGACCCGCCGCGGGCGCCGCGACCTACGGCGACACCGGGGACGCCATGTGCCCCGTGGCCGACAATGCTCGTCGCAACCGCGGGTCCGAACCAGCGGTCGGCCGTCATGCCTTCCGTGCGCTGCTACCTCCCGCCGTCGCTTCTCTCGCCCTCCCGGTTCGCCAGAACGTCGCGCAGGACGGCGGCGTGGCTTCGGTCCACCTCGCGCCGTGCCGTGAGGAGCGCCACCGGACCCTCTCCGGCCAGTACCACGAGCTGCCGCAGGGCGGCCTGGGCTTCGCCTCCCGGCTCCTCGAGCTCGGCGCGGTAACGGCGCGAAAAGGTGTCGAACCCCTCCGGGTGGGCGTGGTACCAGGCGCGCAGGGAGGCGGAGGGCGCCACCCGGGGAAGCCAGACGTCCCACGGGGCCCCCTCCCGCCGCACCCCCCGCGGCCACAGGCGGTCCACGAGCACGCGCGTCGTCCCGGGCGGGAAGGCGTCCCCGATGCGGCCGACGCGCACGTCCCCGGTCACGACTAACCCTCCAGCAACAGGCGGATCGGGTCCTCCAGCATGCCCTTCACCGTGGCCAGGAAGCGCACGGCCTCGCTCCCGTCCACGATGCGGTGGTCGTAGGAGAGAGCGACGTACATCATGGGCCGGATCTCCACCTGGCCGTCCACCGCCACCGGGCGGTCCTGGACGGCATGCATGCCGAGGATCCCCACCTGGGGCGGGTTGAGGATGGGGGTGGAGAACAGCGAGCCGAACACGCCCCCGTTTGTGATCGTGAAGGTGCCGCCGCTCAGGTCCGCCAACGTCAGGGTGCCGTTGCGCGCCCGCGCTGCCAGATCGGCCACGCCGCGCTCGATCTCGGCCAGGTTCATGCGGTCGGCGCCTCGCAGCACAGGCACGACGAGGCCCTCGTCGGTGGCCACGGCGATGCCGATGTCGTAATGGCGCTTGATGACCATCTCCTCGCCCTGGATCTCCGCGTTGAGGCGGGGGAAGCGCTTGAGGGCGCCGACCACGGCGGTCACGAAGAACGACATGAGGCCCAGGCGGACCCCGTACTCCTCCTGGAAGCGCTCCCGGCGCTCGCGCCGGAGGGCGTTGACGGCGGTCAGGTCGACCTCGTTGAAGGTGGTGAGCATGGCCGCCGTCTGCTGCGCCGCCACCAGCTGGCGGGCGATGGTGAGGCGCCGGCGCGACATCCGCACCCGCTCCTCCTCCGGCGCGGCAGAACGAGCCGGTGCGGGAGGAACAGGCGCCGCCGCACCTGCGGGCGCGGGCGGCGCACCGGCCGCGTCGGGGGCCTGGGGGGCGGCCGGCGCCTGGGCGGAACGGGAGCGGGCGAACGCCTCCACGTCGTCGCGCGTGATCACGCCGTGGGCGCCGCTCGGGCGCACCCGGCCGAGGTCGACCCCCAGCGACCGCGCCAGGCGGCGGACCGACGGCGGCGCCGCCACCTCCCCCCCTGCCACCGGTGCGGTGTCGGGGGCGGCGGACGGCTCGGAGGCGGCCGCTGCGCCCGCGCGGGGAGGGGAAGGGGGCGGTTGGGGCGATGCGGCCGGCGGCGCGGGGCCGGCCGCCGCGGCGGCCGCCTCCCCATGCGGCGCCTCGACCCCCGACCCGGGCTCCAGCGTGGCGATCACCTCGCCCACGCCGGCGCTGTCGCCCTCCTGTTTGCGCACCGACGCGAGCCTGCCGGCCGCGGGCGCGGTCACCTCCATCGTCACCTTGTCGGTCTCGATCTCTGCCACGGCCTCGCCCGCCGCCACGGTGTCGCCCACCTGCTTGAGCCAGCGGCCGATGGTCGCCTCCACCACCGACTCCCCCAGCTCCGGGATCGCGATCTCCACCGCCATCGTCCGGTCCCTCCTTCGCCCGCCCGCGTCCCCCTCACTGGGTGGGGGTGGAAAGCGGCGGCGCCAGGGCTTCGCGCAGGATGCGCCGCATCTCCGCCTCGTGCAGCGCCCCCAGGCCCACGGCCGGTGCGGCGTGGGCGGGAGGACCGACGTAGCGCGGCGCCGCCCGCCCGTCCAGGAGCGCGGCCAGGCGCGGCATGACGTACGTCCACGCCCCCATGTTGGCCGGCTCCTCCTGGAGCCAGAGCACCTCCGCCGAATCCGGGTAGCGGTCGAGGACCTGCGCCAGCTCGGCGTCGGGGAAGGGGTAGAGCTGCTCCAGGCGGACGAGGGCCGTGCACTCCCCCCCGCCCTCCCGGCCCCGGGCGGAGACGTACTCCGCTGCCACCTTGCCGCTCGCCAGCACGACGCGCTCGACGCGGGAGGGGTCGCCGCACGGCGCGCCCTCGTCCACCACGGGGAGGAACCTCCCCCCGGCCAGATCGGCGCCGTCCGACGCGGCAAGCGGGTGGCGCAGGAGACTCTTTGCGGTCATCACCACCAGGGGCCTCGCATCCCGCCCCAGCGTCGCCGCCTGGCGGCGCAGGAGGTGGAAGTATTGCGCCGCCGTGGTGGGGTACGCCACCACCATGTTGCCCTCGGCAGCCAACTGCAGGTAGCGCTCGAGGCGGGCGCTCGAATGCTCCGGACCCTGGCCCTCGTAACCGTGCGGCAACAGGAGCACCAGCCCGCACGCCTCCCCCCACTTGGCGCGTCCGGCGGCCACGAACTGGTCGACGATCACCTGCGCGACGTTGGCGAAGTCGCCATACTGGGCCTCCCACAACACGAGGGCGTCGGGCGCCCCCACGCTGTAGCCGTACTCGAACCCCATGACCGCCGCCTCGGACAGGGGGCTGTTGTGGACGGCGAAACTGGCGCGTGCCGTGGGCAGGTGGGCGAGGGGAACGTAGCGGCGGCCGTCCCGGGTGTCGTGCAGGACGAGGTGGCGCTGGGCGAAGGTGCCGCGCTCGCTGTCCTGGCCGCTCAGGCGCACCGGCACCCCGTCCTCCAGCAGGGTGGCGAAGGCCAGCGTCTCCGCGTACCCCCAGTCCACGCCGCGCGGGCGGGTGAGGGCGTCGCGCCGCCGCTCCAGGGTGCGGGCGACGCGGGGGTGGGGGAGGAAGTCGGCGGGCCAGGTCAGCAGCGCCTCGCCGATGCGTCCCAGGCGCTCGGTCGTGACGGGGGAGAGCTCGGCCGGGGGGCGGGCCGGCACGGGGGCGGGGGGCGTGGGCGCCTCGCCCTTGGCCTGCGCCAAGCGGGCGGCCACCTCCTCCGCCATGGCCTGGGCGCGCTCGGGCGTCACCACGCCCAGGCCCGCCAAGCGGTCGGCGTACAGCGACCGCACCGTGGGATGGGAGCGAATGCGGGCGTACATGAGGGGCTGGGTGAAGGCGGGCTCGTCCGCCTCGTTGTGGCCCCAGCGCCGATAGCCCACGAGGTCGACGAGGATGCCCCGCCCGAACCGCTGCCGGAACGCCCACGCCAGGCGCATCGCGTCCACCGCCGCCTCCGGCTCGTCGGCGTTGACGTGCACGACCGGCAGGCCGAAACCCTTGGCAAGGTCGCTGGCGTAGCGGGTCGACCGCCCCTCCCCGGCCTCGGTGGTGAAGCCGATCTGGTTGTTGGCGATGACGTGGATGGCGCCCCCCACCGAATAGCCGCGCAGGTTGCCCAGGTTGAGCGTCTCCGCCACCACCCCCTCGCCGGGGAAGGCGGCGTCGCCGTGCACGAGCACGGCCAGGGCGCGTTCGGGCAGCACCTCCGGCTCCCCGGCCCGCCCGCGCTCGTCCTGGGCCGAACGCGCCATACCTTTCGCCACCGGGTCGACGAACTCGAGATGGCTCGGGTTGTTGCACATGACCAGCTCCGCCTCGCCCCCGCCCGGCGCTGCTACCGTGCGCCGCCACCCCTTGTGGTACTTGACGTCGCCCGTAAGCCCTGCCGCCGCGAGGGCGGCGGCGCGCCCCGGGTCGCGGTCGTCGAAGTCGGCCAGGATGTCGGCGTAGGGCTTTCCCAGCACGTGCGCCAGCACGTTGAGGCGCCCGCGGTGGGCCATGCCGATCACCACCCGCTTCGCTCCCGCCGCCACGGCGCCGTCGACCAGCGCCGCCAGCATGGGCACGAGGACGTCCAGCCCCTCGAGGGAGAAGCGCTTGACGCCGGGAAAGGCGGATTGGAGGTAGCGTTCCAGCCCCTCCGCCCGCGTCAGGAGGGAGAGGAGGTCGG
This sequence comes from Bacillota bacterium, assembly GCA_023512375.1. Lineage (GTDB taxonomy): Bacteria > Bacillota > Sulfobacillia > JAJZYS01 > JAILZS01 > JAILZS01. The sequence goes on from JAILZS010000061.1 coordinate 13,280, forward strand.
CCCGGTCGGCCGCCTCCCAGGCGGCGCCGAAGGCGCCTGCCTCCACCGCCTCCTCGAGCCAGGCCCGCGCGCCCTCGTCGGTCAGGTGGGCGAACTCGAACCCGACCGGCCCGAGGGCGTATACCGCCATGAGCCGCTCGTAGGCCTCGAGAGCTGTCCGCCCCGGCGCGCGCACGCCCGCGTCCGCCAGCGCTTCCGCCCCCAACGCCCTCAGGTCGCCCCGGTTCAGGCCGAAGCGCTCGGGGCGGAGGGGGTCGGGGTCGGCGGGCGCGGTCGCCAGGGGGTCGAGGCGGGCGTACAGGTGACCCGTCTCCCGGACCGCTCGCAACAGCGCCGCGGCTCGCGCCACGCGCCCTCCCCCCGGGCCTGGCGCGGCCGCGGGCGTGGGCCCGTCCCAGGCAGGCGGCGCGCGGCGGGCGAACAGGGCGCGGGCGGCGGCGTCCACGCTTTGCGGGTCGGCCAAGTACCGCTCGTACAGCGTGAGGACGTAGCCTCGGTTCATGCCGGTCACGTCGCCCCACGGATCCTCGGGCACGTTGACCCCTCCCGTCCCTCCTCCAGGTTCCCATCTCGCTCCCATTGTAGCCGTGACATGTAGGCATGATCGATGTCAGCCGGGGCGGCCGCCTGACAAGCAGGGCCCTGCGGCGGTTCGAGCCAAGCCTCCCTTGGTGCGAAGCCGCCAGGCCAACAATGACCGGCTTTGTTGTCAGTCGTGCGGCCAGGGAAGGGGGAGGTCGCGCGACCTCCCCCTTCCCTGTCCGCGCCTTACGCCTGGGCGTGGCCGGCGGCCGCTCCCACCTCCGCCAGGACGCTGTCCACGGCGGCGAACAGGCGGCGCTGCATGGGGCCGCTCCCCACGCTCACCCGCAGGGCGCCCTCTACGCCCAGGTCCCGCCCCCGCCGCACGCGCACGCCCCGTTCGCGCAAGGCTTCCGCCCAGGCGAGGGCGTCCAAGCCGGGGGGCGGTTCCACCAGGAGGAAGTTCGTCTCCGAGGGGGCGACCCGGAAGCCCCGCGCCGAAAGCCCGGCGGCGAGGCGCTCGCGCCTCCCCAGGATGGCCGCGCGCACCCGCTTCAGGCGCGCCCCGTCGGTGACGGCCGCCACGGCCGCCGCTGCGGCCAGCGTGCCCACCGACATCTCGTCCCCCATGCGCGCCACGGCCCGCAGGGCCCACCCGGGACCCACGGCGTACCCCACCCTGAGTCCCGCCAAGCCGTGCAGCTTGGAGAGCGTGCGCGCCACCACCGCGTTGGGCGGCCAGGACGCGACATCCGCCATCGGCTCCACGGGGGAGCGGAACTCCGCGTACGCCTCGTCGATGACCACGAGCCAGGACGGCATGGCCGCC
>JAILZS010000007.1 GCA_023512375.1 Bacillota bacterium
TCCGGGCGGCGCTACCGCGTGTTCTTCCGGCTCCTCCTGGAGACGGGGCTTCGGATCGGCGAGGCGGTGGCGGTGGGGGTGAAGGACGTCGACCTCGACGCCCGCGTGCTCTACGTGCGATGCGGCAAGGGGGCCAAGGACCGGATCGTGCCGCTCACCGAGGGGATGGCCGAGGACGTGCGCCGCTACCTCCAGCGGCTCCGGCCAAGGCCCGCTTCGCCCGAGGACGCGCCGTACCTGTGGCTGACGAGGACCGGCCACCGCCTCTCCAAGTCCACGGTGCGGGTGGCGCTGGAGGCGGTCTGCAAGCGGGCGGGCCTCGACCCGACGCGCCTTCACCCCCACGCCTGGCGGGCGGCGTTCGCGTCGCGCCTGGCGCGGGCCGGGGTGCCGCTCACCACGATCCAGGAACTGATGGGCCACGCCTCGCCGGTCACGACCGCGCACTACGTGGGGGTGGCGCCCCAGGCCATGCGCGAGGCGGTGGAGCGGGCGGCGCTGGCGGCGGCGCAGGACGCGGCCCCAGGGGGCGACGGGCGGTGAGCGGCCAAGCCCCCGGCGCCACGGGCGCAGGGCCGGAGGAGTGGCGCAGGCTCCTCAGCGAGTGGGCCCGGGAGCTTCTCTGCCGCCCCGTAAGACTGAGGGACCTGGGCAGCATCGCCTTGGAGACGGCCAGGATCCGGGGGCTGGTGCCGGAGGACGACCCAGCGGACGCGGCGGCCGCGCTTCTCGCGGTTGCGCTCTTGTCGCTCCTCGGCGCGGCGGAGGCCATGCGCGTACCCGTCGAGGCCTCGGTCGGTGCGGTTGTCCAGCGGGCGCTCGGCGGGGCCGAGCCTCGGAAGCACGGCTGATCCGCGAAGCGCGGATAGGGAGCGGACAGCCAGCGAACAGCATGGGAAAGGGACCGTCCCGAAGGACGGTCCCTGACCCTTGAGCCGGTAGGGTTAGGCCTAGTACGTGTAGGTGTCGGTAGCAGTGATCGTCGGACTCGTGGCCGTGTTCTGGGCCGTGATAGTCTCCGTCGTCCCGCTCGAGGCCAATGTCGTGCCGGTCTTGTACGTGATGGTAACCGTACCGGACGCAGAAGCCGTGAACGACGCAGGGCTGGACGTTAGTGCCGTGCTCCCGACCGATGCGCTACCAGGGTTTGTCGCAGCCGCAGTGAACGACAGGTACACCGTCGCCCCACCGACCGCGTTACCGTACTGGTCTTCCGCGGTCAGCGTCACGGTAACACTCGCGCTCGCGGCCAGGGTCCCGTTGGGCGCGATCGGCTTGGGCGAGAACACGTACTGGCTTACGGCGGCCGGCACGACGGTGATGCTGGGCGTGGTTCCGGTGATCGTACTTGTCACCGTATCCGTTGCTGTGACGGTTTGAGTGCCAGCCGTCTTGAGCGTCACCGAGAAGGTGTGCACGCCGGCGTCGGTGGAGGTGAAGGTGTAGTTCGCCGGGAGCACAGCCTGCGCGTCGGTCGACGTGAAGTGGACCGTGCCAGTGTAAGCGGGCGTTACGTTCCCGTACTGGTCCTGGGCAGTCACCGTGACGTTGAATGCCGTACCCGCGACGTCCGAGGCTGCGGCGGTGTCAGTCAGCACCAGCTTGTTGGTGGCCGCCGGCACGACTGTCAGGGTGCCGGTGGTCGCGCTCAGTGTCCCCGCCGTAGCCGTAATCGTGCCGCTGTCGCCCGCCTTGGTGTCCGTGTAGGTGACCGTCGCCACGCCGCTCGTGGTGGTGGTCGCGCTCGCCGCACTCAGGTCACCCGCCACCAAGGTGCCGCCTGTCGTGGGCGCAAAGCCCACCGTGACGTTGGAGACCGGGTTCCCGTACGCGTCCGTCACCGTCGCGGTGATCGTCTGCGCACTACCCGCCGTCACGTTGGTCGGACTCGACGGGGTGACCGCCAGGTTCTTCGCGGCCGCCGCGACGACCGTTACGGTCGCGGTGCTCACGCCGATGTTCGTTCCAGCGATGGTAGCCGTAATGACCCCACTATCCCCGGCGTGCGTGTCCGTCACGTACGCGTTCACGACACCGGAGGAGTTGGTCGTTGCGCTCGTGGTGGCAGCACCCCCGGCCGTGGGACCAATGGTCGAGATGTAGAAGCTCCCGACGTTGGACCCGTTACCGATGGCGCTGAGGTTAAGAGTCACGCCGCTAACGGGGTTTCCCTGCGAGTCCTTCACCGTAAAGGTGATGGGAGTCGAGGACCCCGCAACGTAGTTAGTACCCGACGTGGCGCTCGTAGTGACCTGCGAAGCCGCTCCTGCGGTGATCGTGATCGTACCAGTGTTCACGGTGAGAGTGGTTGTGCCCTGGGTCACGCTCGCTGTGATGTACGCGGCGTCGCCAGGGTGCGTGTCCGTCACCGTGACCGAGATGGCACCGGCGCTATTCGTAGTGCCGGAACTGGCGGAGAGGGTGAACTGTCCCGTCGTTCCTGCCGTCTGGTGGATGGTCAGGGTTACGGGCAAGTTGGCGATCGGGTAGTTGTTAGCGTCGGTAACCGTGAAGGTCACAGGCGCCCCCGATCCTGCCACGTAGCTCACGTTGCTAGGGTCGTTCGTGGTCAGGTGGGCGATGGGTCCCGCCTGTACGGCCCCGGCCGCGGCGTCGATCAGATACGTGCCCGCGGTGGCGTTCACGTAGTAGACGACGACTTGCGAAGCCCCAGCCGGCACAGTCACCTGGTTGCTGGGGAGGTTTGCGCCGTTTGCGGTCGATCGGAACTGGCCACCGCCCGCGGCGCCGTTGACACCGTTGTTGTCGACGTAGTCGCTCAGCGTCACGGTCACGGCTGCGTTCAGAACGATGGGGTTGCCCTCAGCGTCCGTCAACCGCACTACGATCTCCGTGGGCGTGTTCGCCGCAACAGTGAGTCCGGTCGTCTTTAGGTTGCTTCCGGATGTGTTGAACGCCGCAGCACCGCCGAGCGTCGTCGAGCCCACAACCGTAATGACGGCCTGGCCGCTGACAGGGCTGACGACGGATTCGTCGGTTGCCTTCACCGTGACTGCACCTGCCGTGCCTGCCGTGGCGGTAAAGTTCACCTCGCCGTTCGACGTCTGCACAAGGTAGGTGTTGTTCGTACCAGCCACGAGGGTCGCCGGTTGCGTGAAGTTGATGGCCGTGTTGCCGCTGTTGTTGAGCGTGAAGCCGCTCGCGGGCGTTACCGCCACCTCGACGTAGTCGCCGTTCGCCACCGTGAGACCATTGGACCCGACGGTGGTGATGGTGCCCGATACGGTGTCACCCGCCGTGGCTTGGCCGGTGCTACCGGTCGCATTGTCCTTCAAGGACACGCTGACTGAGGTCGCGATCGTGTTCACGATGGTGAAGGTCTGGGACACCGTGGCAAAGCCGGAACTCGATGCCGTTACGGTCCACATGGTGCCAGGGCTGGAGGTGAACGCGAGGTTCGCAGCCGCAACCCCGTTCGAGTTGGTCGTCACGGTGTAGTTTCCGCTCGCGCCGTTGATCGTTGCGGTGCCGTTACCGTATGCCGCAAACGTTACAGCGACGCCGCCCTCAGATACGGGGTTACCGTTGGCGTCCACGAGTTGCGCCTTGATCGGCACCGTCTCCTGCGCGCCATACGGCAGGTCGATGGTGGCCCCAGCCGTAGGTCCAGCCGGGCTTAGGGAGAGTGCGGCAGCCGTCCCAGCACCCACATTAAGCGTCACCTGCGCCCCCGCAAGAGTGACAGGCGAAGCTGCGTTGGGCAACTGGTACGTGCCGGTTACGGCGACCACGTACGCCCCTGCGGCTCCCTCGTTGAAGTTGTACGTGAACGAGGACTGGCCGGCCGGAATCGTACCGGTGAAGGTCGTGACCTGAATGCCACCGCTGGTGATCGTGCCGTTGATCGTTACGGCAGCATTGCTAGGGGCGGCAGTCGGGTTACCGTTGGCGTCGGCGAGGCCGATCGTGATCGCGTCGTTGGCCCCTGACGCGGGCGTCGTGGTAGCAGCGCTGGCCGTAAGCGAAGTCGGCGCGCCGACGATGACCGTCTTGATCGCGGCGGTTCCAGTCTTGAGGTTCTGACCGGTAACCGTAACCGTCACGGTACCGGTCTGTCCCTGCTCGGACTGGATGGTTTCCACGGCACCGGGCGGTGTCGAAGTCCCGTTGGCGATGAACGCTTGCGTTTCCGGTCCTTGCGTGCCGTCGAGGAACGTGGCCGGTCCGCTGACGGCGAAGGTCAGAGATTGGGCACCCGTCAGCATCGGGTTACCGGCCTGGTCGAGCACGATGGCCGTGATCTCATCCTGGTTCCCACCGGCGTTCGCGGACAGGGTGGTGGAAGCCGGTGTCACCTGAATCGAGGTTGCCACCTGGGCGGTTGTCGTGATGGTAGCGGTACCGGCAGACAGAGCGTTGCCGTTGTTGCTCGCGCTTGCAGTGAGCGTATCCGCAGCCCCCACGTTCCCGTTGATAGACTTCACCGTGAACGTGGCCACGCCGTTGACCGCACTTGCCGTCACGCTGGTCGAGGTGCTCGTCCCACTCACGATGGAGGTTGCCGACCCCGTGTCGGTCAAGGTGACGGCGCCGTTGTAGTTGCTAACGGGAATCCCGTTGCTGTCCACAACGGTGACTGTGACCGTGTCGGTGGCCGCGCCGTCAGCCACGAGGCTGGTGCTGGCCGGCTTCACCTGCAGGGCCGCCGGTGCGCCGTACACGCCCACGGTCGTGGTACCCGTCACCGGCGCCGTGAGCACGCCGCCGCTGATCGCGGCCTGTACCGTGTAGTTACCGGACGCGCTGGCCACGAACTGCCCGCTCGAGCTCACGCTCGCCGACGAGGCGTTCGACCCCGTCACGCTGAAGCTGATCGTGTACGCCGCGAGGTTGGCCTGCGGGATGGGCTGGCCGGCCTTGTTGAGCACCGTGACCGTCAGGCTGTCCACCTGACCGACGCCCACGCTCGTGGCCGACTGGCTGATCTTCAGCGACGCGGGCGCCGACGCCTTGAGCTGCCCCAGGGCACGCCACAGGCCGACCGCCAGCTGGACGCGCGTCACCTTGCCGTTCGGGAAGTACAGCGTCCCGTTCAGCGGCGGCACGATGCCCAGCTTCATGCCCGCGTTCGCGTACCCGAGGTCACCCGACGGCACCTTCGACAGGTCCGTCAGCTTCGGGTACAGGGTGGTGTTGGTCGCCAGCGACTGGGCCAGGCTCTGGTCGCCCAGGGCGTTGATCTCCAGGATCGCCAGCTGGATGCGCGTCACCGGCGCGCTCGGGTTGAAGTTCCCCGACGTGCCGGCGAACCCGCTCAGATAGCCGTCGTTGAGCGCCGTCTCGATGTACGGGTAGTACTGCGAGCTCGTGCTCACGTCGGAGTAGCTGGGCGTGCGCGGGTACTGCAGCTGCACCCCCATGAGGTTGACCACGAACTTCACGGCCTGAGCCCGGGTGACGACGCCGTCGGGCGAAAACTTGCCCGGCGCGGTGCCGTTCATGATCCCGGCCTGGTACAGCCCGTTGATGGCGTTCTGTGCCAGGGTCGTCAGGTCGTAGATGTCGTAGTACGTAGGGGCGGCCGCGAGCGCCGCGCTCCCGATCCCGAAGGTGGTCGCGAGCATGGAGATGCCCGCGATCGCACCGAGGATCTTCTTGGGTGCTCGCATGTCCTTGCGTTCGAGCCTCCTTGTATCTGGGAGAAATCCCACGGTAACCCACTCTAACTGTTCGTGATCCGCCCCGCCTTTGTGTCCGCAGCCCGCCGGTTCGACGACCGGCGGGCGGGTGCGTCGGGTGCGGTCGCCTGTGGGACGCAGATGGCGTACCCCGCGCCGGGCTGCCGACGGCGGCCTCGGCCGGGCAGCCCGCTGGCGGCATCACCACCCTCAGGCCCCGGACCTGGAAAGCACATGGGTACCCACGGCCGCATTCGACGCTGCCGGGCCAGTTCCTTCCACGGCCGGTCCGCGTTTCCACTCCCGCTCAATCCGTGTCGATCTGCGCTTGCGCCCAGGCCACGCACCGCCGGCCCGTTCCCGCGCCCGCCACGAGCCGGGCGCCGGCCCCCTGATACGGGGAGTCGGCGCCCTGTCGATCTCGCTTTTCGCCCTCAGGCTGGGGGAAGGCGGCGGCCGGTGGCGGGGTCGTAGTCGTACACCCCGTGCCCCACCTTGCGCCCCAGCCGCCCCGCCCGCACGAGCTCCCGGATGAGGCGGGGCGTGGCGTACTGGGGCTGGCGGAACTCGGAGAAAAAGTAGTCCATCACGTACTGGTTCACGTCCACGCCCGTGAAGTCGAGGAGGGTGAGCGGCCCCATGGGGTGGTTGAGGCCCAGCGTGATGGCCGTGTCGACGTCCTCCGCCGTGGCCAGGCCCTCCTCCACCACCTTGCAGGCCTCGATGATGAGCGGGATGAGGATGCGGTTGACGATGAACCCAGGGCTGTCCTTGCGCACCTCGATGGGCGTGCGCCCGAGCCGACGCGCGAGGTCCATGGCCGCGGCCACCGTGTCCGGGTGGGTGGCGTAGCCGTGGATCACCTCCACCAGGCGCATGACCGGTGCGGGGTTGAAAAAGTGCATGCCCACCACCCGCTCCGGGCGGCGCGTGGCGGCGCCGATCTCCGTGATCGACATGGAGGAGGTGTTGGTGGCGAGCACGACGTCCTCCCCCACCAGGGCGTCGAGGGCCCGGAAGGTGGCCTTCTTCACCTCCAGGTCCTCGACCACCGCCTCCACCACGAAGTCCGCCTGCGCCGCGGCGTCCACCCCCGCCGCCGGCCGCACCCGAGCCAGGGCCTGCTCGCGCTCCTCCGCGGTCAGTTGGCCGCGCTCCACCGCCCGCGCCAGCCGCCGCTCGATGTTCGCGCAGCCGCGTTCGGCCAGACCCAGGTCCACGTCCACCAGCGTCACCCCAAACCCCGAGGCGGCCGCCAGCTGGGCGATCCCGCTTCCCATCGTCCCCGCCCCGATCACCGCCACGCTGCGCACCTCGCGCACCCCGACCACCTCCGCCGCCTTGGTCGCCGCCGGCCCCCGCGTCAGGGAGCCGGCCGGGGGAGTTCGTCTGCAGGTGGCCATTCCCCTCGGGCCACCCGCTCGAGCACCGCCGCCACCCCCGCCCCCTCCACGTGGTCGGCCACCCAGCGCGCCCGCTCCCGCACCCCCGGGGGGGCGTTGGCCATGGCCACCGGGTGGCCGACGCGATCGAACATCTCCACATCGTTCCAGCCGTCGCCCACCGCCATCGTGTGGGCCGGGTCGACGCCGCGCCGGTGCAGCAGCCACGCCAGCCCCTCGCCCTTCGACACGCCCCGGGCGACGATCTCGTACCCGGCACCGGGGGCGGTGAACCGCAGGTCGAGGCCGTCCGCGGCCTCCAGGCGGGCGCGCAACGCCGCCGTCCGGTCGCGCGGGCCCACAGGCGTCACCTTGTACACCGGGTCGGCGAACGGGTCGAGGGCGGCAAGCGGCCGCAGGGCGGAGAGCTCCCACAGCATGTGGCGCGCGCCCGCCACCGACCGCAGCGTCCCCCGCCGGCGCGCCTCGCGCAGGACGTGCCAGGGGGCGCGGCGCCGGCTGCCGTACACATGGCGGCGGGTCATCACCGCCACCGGCACGCCCTCCTCCTCCGCCCAGGCCAGGATCTGGGCCGCCGTCGCTCCCGCCATGGGTCGGCTGCGCAGGATGCGGTCCTCCCCCTCCACCACCAGGCCGCCGTCCACCGCCACCAGGTCGCGGTCCGCCCCCACCTCCCGGGCGTAGGCGAAGGCCGTGCCCAGGCGGCGGCCGGTGGCCAGGACCACCCGCACCCCCTGCGCCCGGCAGGCCGCGACCGCCGCCACGGTGCGGTGGTGGATGGTGAGGTTGGGACGCAGGATGGTGCCGTCCACGTCCAGGGCGATGCAGCGGATGGGCAAAGCCGGGGCCGGACGCGGCGCGGCCCGCCGCCCCTCCGTGCGCGCGCTCACTCCCCCACCGCCGCCCGCGCCCGCCGCAAGAGGTCGGCCAGCGCCTCGGCAACCGCGTCGGGCCGCTCCCGCACCACGTAGTGGCCGGCGCCCGCCACCACCGTGAGGGAGATCGCCTCCCGCCGCCCCCACCCCGCCACGAGCGCCTCCGACAGGCGAGGGGGTGTCATGCGGTCGGCATCCCCCACCACCACCGCCGCCGGGAGCGTGAGCTCGCCCAGGCGGGCGGTGACGTCGAAGGCGTCGCACGCCGCCATGTCGGCATGGAGGGCGCCCGAGGCCGCGGCCGCCCCGAGCGCCTCCCGTTCGCCCGCCACCATGTCCGGCGGCGCCGACGGCCCGAACATCCACCCCGCCAGGGCGGGCGGCAGGCGCCTGTCCGCCAGGGCGGCCAAGACATCGGGATGGACGCGCAGGCGCGCCCCCGTGGCCAAGAGCCCCAGCCCCCCGAGCTCCAGGCCGCCGTCCAAGGCGAGGGAGAGGGCGATCGCCCCGCCCATGGAGTGGCCCACCACGATGGGCCGCACCCACCCCTCGCGCCGCGCCAGCGCGGCCACGTCGGCGGCGTACGCCGCCACCTCCCGGCGGGCCGCCCCCCCCGCCCCGCCGTGCCCCGGCAGGTCGACGGCCACAGCATGGGAAAGGTGGGGGAGAAGGGCGTCGAACCGGCCCCCGTCGGCGCCGGCGCCGTGCAGGAGGACGAAGGGGAAGGGCGTCGAGGCCGCGAAGCCGCGGCTCGTGCGCGCCACCCGCGCCGTCGTCCCCCCGGCCATGGCCACCTCCGCCGAAGCCGTCTCGTAAGGGAGCATACCGCAAATCGACACGCCGCCGGTGCTCCTCGCCCCCTCCGCCCTCAAGGGGAGCTTCACCGCCCGCGCCGCCGCGCGCGCCATGGCGACCGGCCTGTCCGGGCGCGCCCATACCCGCTCCCTGCCCGTGGCCGACGGGGGCGACGGCACCGCCGCCGTCCTCGCCCGCGCCCTGGGCGGGCGGCCGGTTACCGTGCGGGCCGCCGACGCCCTCGGCATCCCCCGCCGGGCCCTCGCCTTCCGCCTGACGCCGGCGGGCGGCGCCGTCGACCTGGCGGGCGTCTGCGGCATCCGGCGCCTGTGGCGCACGGGCCGCCCCCCCGACCCCCTAGGCGCAGGCACCCGCGGCCTGGGCGAGGCGCTCCTCGCCCTGGCTCGCGCCGTCCCCGCAGGCCCCCTGTACGTGGGGCTGGGGGGGAGCGCCTCCACCGACGGCGGCGCCGGCCTCCTCGCCGCCCTCGGGGGCCGCCTCCTCGACCGCCGGGGGCAACCTCTGCCGCCCGGCGGCGCGGCCCTGAAGGGGCTCGCCCGCATCGACCTGCGCGGGGTCGACCCCGCCCTCGTCGCCCGCCTCGTGCCCCTGGCCGACGTCTCCTCGCCCCTCCTAGGGCCGCTCGGCGCCGCCGCCTCCTTCGCCCCCCAGAAGGGGGCCGACGCCGACGCCGTCCGCTGCCTGGAAGAGGGCTTAGAGCGCCTGCGGGAGGCAGCGGAGCGCGACCTGGGCGTACCCCCCGCCCTCGCCCAAGCCTTTGGCGCCGGCGCCGCCGGCGGCACCGGCTACGCCTTCCTCCTGCTGGGCGCACCGCCCCGCCCCGGGGCAGCGACCGTCCTCGACCTCGTCCACTTCGACGCCGCCCTCACAGGCGTCGCGGCCGTGCTCGCAGCCGAAGGGCGCCTGGACGCCACCTCGCTCTCCGGCAAGGCGCCCGTCGCCGCCGCCCGCCGGGCCCGCGCCGCCGGCGTCCCGGCCGCGGTCGTGTGCGCCCGCGCGCAGCCAGAGGCGGCGCGCCGCCTCGAGGGCGAGGGCATCGTCGTGGCCGTGGCCGCGCCGCCCGGCGGGCGCGCCGGCGCCGCCGACCTGGGGCGCGCCGCCGCCCGCGCCCTCGCCCGCCTTCTCCCGGCCTTCGGGTACTCCTGACCCGCATTGCGTCCCCCGCGCCCGTGGGTTCGACGCCCATCGACACCCTCCGACGGCGCGATTCGCCCACACTGGGCCATGGGATCGACATCGCTTCCCATTCGCACAAGGGGGTGCCCGACCGCTGGACATGGACTGTCAACGCCTGCGCCGCGCCCTCGACCACACCTACGCGCACTACGGCACCCTCACCCACCCCATGGTCCTCGCCCTTTCCCGCCAGCTGGACGAGTTCGTGCTGCGCGCCATGCAGCAGGAGCGCGCCCGCCGCGAGGCGGGGCGAGCCGCCTCCTGGGAGGCACACGGCGGACCGGAGTGAGGACGCCCCCTAGGCCCCCGCCGTCGAGGCGTGCGCCCCGGTGGCGGGGGCGTCCGCACCCATGAGGAGGCCGAAGGTGGCCATGGCCAGCGCTACCGCCGCCATCCAACCCCCCGACACCCACAGCCCTACCTGGACGCTGAGGGCGGCGGCCACGAGCCCCCCCAGGGCGACGCCCACCGCCTGGCTTGCGCCCATGACCATGGAGTAGACGGCCGACGCCCGCGCCCGCAGGGCGAGGGGGAATTCGAGCCGGTACAGGGCCATGACCGGCGTGAGCCAGGCCGTGTTCGCAAGGCCGAACACGATGTACAGGCCCAGGTCGACGAGCGGCCAGCGCGACGCCGCGAGCGCCGCCACGCTCAGGCCGGAGAGAAGGAACCCCCCCGCGATGAGGAGGCGGCGCCGCACCCTGAGGCCGCCGGCGATCGCCCCTCCCAGGGCGGCCATGGCCGCCCCCTGGGCGAGCTCGAACACGCCGAACCACCATACCGGCGCCCGCAGGAGGTCGTGCGGCACCAGCACCAGGAGGGGGTTGATCATCACCGACCCCACGGTGAACACCGCGACCAGGGCGACGATCTCCCGTCCCAGGGGAGAGGCGCCCACCGCCCGCATGCCCTCCACCATCGGCCTCCAGATGCCGCCCCGGCCGCCAGCCCCCGCCGCCACCCCGGCCAGGCTGGGCGGCAGGCGGAGGGCGAAGAGGGCGCTCAGGCCGAGCACCGCCGCATCCGCCAGGAAGGCGATGCGCACCCCGGCCAGCACCACCAGGAAGGCCCCCAGGCCGATGCCCACTAGGCTTCCCACCTGTTCCAGCGCCTGGGCCAGGCCGCTCGCGCGCATGTGCAGGTCGTCGCCGCGCGCGATCTCCGGCAAAAGCGCCCGGTAGGCCGGCAGGTAGAACACCTGCGCCGTCCCCATGAGCAGGCTCACGGCCACGTACGCCCACACCTTGGGCGCCGCCACCGCCAAGAGGACGAAGGCGGTGCGGGCGAGCTGCGACCCGAACATCGTGCGCCGCTTGTCCCAACGCTCCACCAGCACGCCCGCGGGCGGTCCCAGCAGGATGGCCGGCAGGAACGAGGCGAAGAGGATGGCGCCGGTCACGAGCGGCTCGCCCGCGCCGTGGCGGGCCGCCGCCACCTGCAGGGCCACGGGCGTGAACGAGAAGCCGAACATTTGGCTGGCGCGCGACGCCATCATGGGCACGTAGCCCGGAAGGCGCCACAGTTCGCGCCAGGACTCCCAGCCGCGGGGCTTGTCTGCGCCCTCGCCCGCCACCGTTCGCCGCCCCCTCGCCCGCCGCCGTGGGTCGTGCCTGCTAGCTTGCCACAATCTGGTCCCGCTACCAAGGTGGGCCGGCCGCGGCCAGGTACAATGGGGAAGCCGGTGCGGGGGGGAGGTCATGGGGGCCATGGACAACCTGGGCGGCAGGCGGCGCGTCCGACGCCGCATCGTCTTCCTGGTGAGCGCTTTCGCCCTCGCCCTCGCCCTGCTCGTGGGCCGCCTGGGGGAGCTGGCGCTGTGGGCCGGCCCCGGCCTTAGGGCCTACGCCGTGTCCGAGCGCACGCGCACCGTCGCCCTCCCCGCCCTGAGGGGCGAGATCCTCGACGCCGAGGGCCACGTCCTCGCCGGCAACATCGTGGTGGACGACGTGAGCGTCGCCCCCCGCTACCTCACGGCCACCGACGTCCGCGCCCTCGCCCGCGCCCTGGGCGTAACGCCTGCGGCGGTGCGGGCGCGCATGCGCCTCGGGTCCCCCCTCTACGCCATGGTGGCGCAAGGCGTGTCCTCCGCCGTGGGCGACCGGGTGAGCGCCCTCAACCTGCCCGATGTGGTGGTGACGCCGCGCGGCACCCGCACCTACCCCAACGGCGACCTCCTGGGTCCGGTCCTGGGGTTCGTCGGCGTCGACGGCCAGGGCCTCGCCGGCCTGGAGTACGAGGACAACCGCCTGTTGGCCGGCGTGCCGGGCGAGGTGACCGAACAGGTGGACGCGGGCGGCAACCCCATCCCCTCCCTCACCCACGTCGACCGCCCCCCCCGTCCGGGCGACACCTTGCGCCTCACCATCGACCGCACGCTTACCCTCTTCGCCCAACAGGTGCTCGACGCCGGCGTGCGCAAGGCGCACGCCACCGACGGCCGCATCCTGGTCATGGATCCGGCCACCGGCGCCATCCTGGCCATGGCCCAGTACCCCTCCGGCAACCCCAACGACCCCGGCGTGGGGCCGACCCGCGCCTGGGACGACTCCATCGTCCAGAACGTCTATCCCCCGGGCTCCACCTTCAAGCCCGTGACCGCGGCCGGCGCCCTGCGCGACGGCGTCATCACCCCCCAGACCACCTGGTACGACCCCGGCTACAAGGTGATCGACGGCGTCCTGTTGCACGGCTGGGAGTACCCGCGCGCCTTCGGGCGCGTCACCCTCACGCGCGCCTTTGAGGTCTCCTCCGACATCGCCTTCATCGACATCGGCCTCGCCATGGGCACCCGGCGCTTCTACCAGAACCTGCGCCTGTTCGGCCTCATGCAGCCGCCCCCCGTCGACCTGCCGGGGGCGGCGGCCCCCCTCGTCCTGCCCGAGCGCCTCGTCCGCCCCATCGACCTGGCGGACGAGGCCTTCGGCCAGACCAACGCCATGTCCGCTCTGCAGCTGGCGATGGTGGACAGCGCCGTGGCCAACGGGGGGCTGCTCGTGCGGCCGCACGTGGTGGCGGCCGTGTACGGGCCCGACGGCCGGCCGGTACGCACCTACGGCACCGATGTCATCCGGCGCGTCATGCCGCCCTGGGTGGCGGCGGTGATCACGCGCGGCATGGAGGCGGTCATCAGCCCCCAGGGCACCGGTGCCGCCGCCGCCGTCCCCGGCTACGTGCTGGCGGGCAAGACGGGCACCGCCCAGCTGGCCGTGGGGGGACGCGTGGGCAACACGTACATGTCCTCGTTCATCGGCTTCGGCCCCCTCCCCAACCCGCGGGTCCTCATCCTCGTGCAGCTCAACCGGCCCAAGGGTGCCTTCTACGGCGGACAGATCGCCGCCCCCCTGTTCGGCCAGCTCATGGGGGAGACGCTGCGCTACCTGGGCATCCCCCCCACCCAGCCCCTGCCGCGCCGCGGCGTTCGCACCGTGCCCCGCGTGGTCGGCCTGACGCCGGCGGCCGCCGCCCGGGCGGTGACGGGCGCAGGTCTGGTGCCCCTCCCCCTCGGGGCCGGTCCCGATGTGGTGGCCACCGAGCCCGGCGCCGGCACGCAGGTGGTGCGCGGCGGCACCGTCACCCTCCTCCTGGGTCGGCCCGGCGGGCGGGCGCCGGGGGGCGTACCCGACGTCGTGGGCCTCCCGCTGCGCAAGGCCGCCATCCTTTTGGCCCAGCGCGGCCTTCGGCTCCTCCCGGCCGGGAGCGGCCTCGCCGTCTCCCAGACGCCGGCCGCCGGCAGCCCCGCCGTCCCCGGAGCGGCGGTGCGGGTGGTCTTCCGACTGCCGTCCGCCCCACCCCCGCCCCCCCCGCGCGTCGTCCCCGGGCGGGCCGCCGGCGGGGCAAGGCGAGGGGGCGGGGCATGAGCACCCTGGGTGCGGCCACCGTCGTCCTCCTCCTCCTCACCGTGGTCCTCCTGGCCGCCGTCCTCGCCCGCCTGCGCGCCCTCGAGGCGGAGGTGGGCAGGGCGTCCGGCGTCGGCGCCGCACCCCGGGCCGTGCCCCCGCCCCTCCCCGTCGCCGGGGCGGGGGGCGGGACGGGAGCGAGGGCGGGGAGAACCGGGCCCGGTAGCGCCGTGCGGCAGGAACGGCGGCTCGCGCCGCCAATTCGTCCAGCGGCTACCGCCCGCATCCGCCGTACGTTCGCCCGCACACCGCCGCCGGCCCGCGCCCGGACGCCCGGCGCCCTCGGTCCCCGCCCCCCGCCACCGGCACCCGCGCCCCGGGCGGCGCGGGCGCCTCCGCCGCCCCATGGGGGGTTCAGCATGCAGACCGAGACGGTCCGCTACGACGACCTCAAGGCCACCGGGCGCTTGCGCCCGGGCACCCCCGTACGCGTCACCGCGGCCGAGCCGGGGCCCATCGCCGCCCCCCTGGAGGGAGACGACCAGCTCGTGGCCAACGGCGAGGTGGTGGCGGCCATGGCGCGCGAGCTGGCGCTTCGGGTGTGGGAGCACGTGCCGGGCACGACGGCCGGACGGGTGGCCATGCTGAGAGTGCAGGTGGAGCACGACGCCGCCCTCTACCTGGCCGACGTGGGCCCCGTGGAGACCCCCTCGCCGGGGGAGACGTTCTGGGCCGCCGTCCCCTTCGAGTGGACGCGCCTCAACCGGCGCGGCGCCTACCGCCTCAACGTCGACCTGCCGGTGCTCATCCACATCCCCGGCTCGGCCCACCCCGTCCTGCGCCGCATGCTCGACCTGTCCGCCACCGGCTGCCGGGTGGAGGCGGTGAACGCCCGCCCGGATGAGGTCGTGCAACTTCGCTTCGGCCTCATGCCCGTGGCGCGGGAGATCATCGCCGCCGCCCGGGTCGTGCGCTCGGGGAAGAAGGGGGGCACGGAGTGGACGGCGATGGAGTTCGTCGACCTCGCCGGCGCCGACCGCGACCGCATCGTACGCTACATGTTCGAGGAGCAGACCCGCCTTCTCGCCCAGCGCCTGCGGCGCTGAGCCGACGCCCGGCAGCCCGGCGACCGGGCGATCGCCAACCGGTCGGCCGTTGGAAGTTGCCCCTTGAACTTCGCCCGCGCCCACTCCTGCGCGCCCGCCGCCCGTGCCCCGCGACCACGTCCGCCGCGGGCGCTTTGGCGCGCCTGACAACCCTCCTCCCGTCCCCCTAAGCTGGCGGCGCGTCCTCCGCCCGAGGAGGGCGGACGACCGCCGAAACCGCTGGAGGAGGTAGGAAAGGCGGTGCCCGACGTCGCCACGTCCCACGCCCGTCCTTCGGCCTGGGCGGCTGCCGCGGTGGCGTTTGCCGCGGCGTTGGCTTGGGCCATCGGGCTTCTGCCCGCCACGGCGGCAGGGCGCCCCGCCCCCTCCCGCGCAGCAGGGGCGGCCTACCGGGCCGTCCTGCCCCCGCACGCGTTCCTCGCCTTCGGCTCGGGCTTTGCGGGCAGCGCCTCCGCCGCGTCGTTCGCCGCCCATGCGCCGGAGGTGACGGCCTTCGCCCCCTGGGGCTTCGCCCTTCTGGCCGACGGGCGGGCGGTGGAGCGCGGGGGCGGGTCGGTAGGCGCCCTGGTGCGGTCCGCCCACCGGGACGGGCGGGCCGTCATCCCCCTGTTCACCAACGCCTTCATGAACGACGCGGTCCTGCTCGACCCGGCCGTGCGCGCCGCGGCCATCGCCAACCTCGTGCGGATCGTCCGCACCGACGGCCTGGACGGGGTGAACGTCGACTTCGAGGGCCTCGCGCCCGTCGACCGGGCGCCGCTCGTGGCGTTCGTGGCCGCCGTCGCCTCCCGCCTGCACCCCATGGGGCGCATCGTCACCGTGTCCGTGGGACCCGAGTGGGCGGGCGAGACCCCGGCCGACCGCGTGTACGACTACCGCGCCCTAGGGCGGGTAGCAGACGGCATCGTCCTCATGACGTACGACGAGCATTGCAACCCCGGCGCCCCCGGACCCATCTCCGGCCTCGGGTGGGTGGAGCGCGTCGTGCGCTACGCCGTCTCCCGCATCCCCGCCCCTAGGCTCTACCTGGGGCTCGCCGACTACGGCTACGACTGGTACGGCATGAGCGCCCCCACCGTCACGGCCTCCCAGGCCCTCGCCCTGGCCCGCGCCGCCGGCGTGCCCGTGCGCTGGGACCCGGTCGCCCAGGAGCCGCACTTCTCCTTCCAGGCCGGCGGCGTGCGCCACGTCGTCTGGTTCGAGGACGGCGCCTCCGAGGCGGTGCGCGTCGCCCTCGCCCGGCGCTGGGGGCTGGGGGGGTGGCGCTGTGGCAACTGGGCGGCGAGGCGCCGGGCACGTGGACGGTCATCCGTGCCTACGCGCCGGCCGCGCCCGCGCCCTGGGCCCTGCGCTGAGCGGTGCCGCCCGGCCGCCGGCAGGGCGCGGGGCGGCCGGCGCGAACCACCTCCCGGCGCCCGCCACCGGGCGCCGGGAGGTGGCTTCCCTGCATCGCGTGCACCTGGAGGCGGTCCGCGCCGACATCACCACCCTGGCCGTGGACGCGGTGGTGAACGCGGCCAACTCCGCCCTCGCGGGGGGCGGCGGGGTGGACGGGGCCATCCACCGCGCCGCCGGGGCCGAGGACTTGGCCCGCGCCTGCCGGGCGCTTGGCGGGTGTGCTGTGGGCGACGCCAAGGCGACGCCGGGCTTCCGCCTGCCGGCGCGGTGGATCATCCACACCGTCGGCCCGGTGTGGCGAGGGGGCGGGCACGGGGAGGACGAGCTTCTCGCCTCCTGCTACCGCCGCAGCCTGGAGGTGGCGGACGAGCTGGGGTGCGAAAGCGTCGCCTTCCCGGCCATCTCCACCGGCGCCTACGGCTTTCCCCCCGAGCGGGCGGCGCGCATCGCCGTGGCCGCCGTCCGCTCCGCCCCCACCCGCGTCGGCCGCGTCCTCCTGGTGGCGTTCGACCTCGAGACCGAGCGCCTCTACCGCCGTCTCTTGTCCGACGGCGGGTAGGTCGAAGGCGCGCATGCAGTGCTGCAGACTCCGCCACCCCCGGCCGCCGCGCACGGCTGAGGCCCCGCCGTCTCGGACCATCGCCATCGCCAGGTGGCACCGCCGACGGGTGGGCGCTCGCCGCCACCCATCGCCGTGCAAATCCCGTCATCCACCCGGCCCACAGGGTTCTGCCGCCGTGGCGGGCATCATCCGTACGGCGCCTCTCGACTGACGGACGGCGCAGCGGCGGGATGGAACAGGAGCTTCGCCCCGCCAGCGGGCGGGGAAGTCCCCGCACGGTCGTCCTTGCGCCGCGCAACCGGCGTTGTCCCCCACGGATCGCCCCAGTCCGGACGGGGGGTGCGTGTCAGAGAGGGAGCGAAGGGCGACGCAGCCGGCGCCCCAAAGCCTTCCTACCACTCCTCCTCGTCCCGGGAACTCGCGTCGCGTAGGACACCCGCGATCTGACTGCGGCGCGACAACCCGAGTTTGTCCAGAACCTCGCTCACGTGGTGCTTCACGGTCTTCTCCGACAGGTGGAGCCGTTCGGCGATCTCGCGGTTCGACAGCCCGTCCGCCACCGCCTCCGCCACCTCCCACTCGCGCGGCGTCAGGCCCCGGCGCGCGGGCGGGCGCCTGTGTTCGGTTCCCCCCGTTTGGACAAGCCGCACGAGAACGTCCGCGACCTGGTCGCGGAGGAGGGAGCGCCCTGCCGCCAAGGCGCGCACCGCTTCCACCAGGGCCGCGGAGTCCGTGGTCTTCGTGAGGAAGCCGTCCACCCCCGCGCGCACGCTTGCCAACACCGCCCGGTCCTCGCCGTACGACGTGAGCACGAGAATCCGCGTGTTGGGCGAGACGGCGCGGATCTCCTCCACGGCAGCCGTACCCGGGCGGTCGGGCAGGCGCAGGTCGAGGACGAGGACGTCGGGGTGGTAGCGAGCGGCCGCCTCCACCGCTGCCGCCGCCGTGCCGACCATCGCCACCACGTCGATCCCCGGCTCGTCCCGGAGCACCGCCGCCAGACCCACGCGCACCACCTCATGGTCGTCGACGATCACGACCCGCATGGCACCCCTCCCCCTTGCCCGCTCGAGGTCGATCAAGCGGGAGGCGCCTGCAACGTGGCGACCTGCCCCAAGGCGGCGCACACGCCGTGCGGCAGGCGTAGCCGCCAGACCAGTCCGCCGCGGGCGCCCGCCTCGATCGCGAACGAGCCCCCCAGGGACTCGATGCGTTGGCGTACGTGGCGGATCCCGTGGCCTTCGCACAAGCCCTGCCGGGGAGGCCCCGTGCCGTTATCCGTCACCCGCACCCCCACCTCGCCACCGTTCGTCCGCCGCCAGGCCACCCACACCTGGGTGGCCTTCCCATGCCGGGCGGCGTTCGCCACCGCTTCGCTCAGGCAGGCACCGAGTTCGACCGCGCACGCCGGCGTAAGGCCTAGCGCCACGGCGCCGCCTCGCCAGCGGAGCTGTACGCCGTACATGCGCGCCGTGGCGCGTACGGTGGCATGGAGGTCGAGCGCCGGCGGGCGGCCGGCGTCGGCGTCGAGCAGGCCTCGGATCGTGGTCATGGCGCGCTCGATGGCATCCATGGCCAAGTCGAGGCTCATCGCGTCGCTGAGTTGGTGGAGCCCCCGCCGCCGGGCACGGTCGAGCTGGATGCCCACCGCATACAGGGACTGAAGGGCGCTGTCGTGCAGCTCCATGGCGATACGCCGCCGTTCCGCCTCCCGCGCCCGCTCGGCGGCGCTCCTCTCCAACCGCCCGCGGTGGATCGCCACCGCGGCCTCTAACGCGAACATCTCCAACAGACGCTCCTCGTCGGCGGTGAACGGAGCCCCGTCGCCATGCTCGCCCAGGTAGAGGTGGCCGAGAAGCTGGCCCTGCCAGCGCACGGGCACGCCGAGGAAGGTGCGAACGTCGGGATGCCCGGCGGGAAAGCCGGTGAAGTCGGGTTCCGACGGCACGTCGCCCAGCCGTACGGGCTCGTTGCCCATCAGGCGGCGAAGGAGGCCGCGATGGGCGGGCGGGCTGCCCACACGCTGCGCCTGTTCGGGCGACATGCCATAGGTGACGAACTCGACCACCCGTCCGTCCTCGCCGATCTCCGCCAGGGCTCCGTACCGCGCCTGCGCCAACTCGGCCGCCAGGGCGACGATGCGGGAGAGCACCTGGGGGTAGGCCTCCTCCCGCGCGATGGCGACGGAAGCCTCGTGCAAGGCCTCCAGCTGCCGCCTGCCTCTCTGTGCCTGCTCGTACAGCGTTGCCAGCTCTCGCCGCCGCTCTTCCAGCCTACGCTGCAAGCGCTCGAGCTGATCGAAGGTGACCCACACCAGGACGCCGATCACCGCCACCTCGGCGAACACCATGTAGCGCTCGACCACTTCTTCCACGCTCGTGCCGGTGCGCAGCCACGGCTCGATCACAAGGTCGAACCCGAACTCGGCGACGGCGAGGGCAGCCACGATCCACCACTTCAGCCGCCGCGTCTGGTCGGGGCGCGGGATCGTCTCCATTGCCTGGGCCGGCATCTCCGCTCCCTGGCCCGACATGCCCATCACCTCGCTCCCAGGCCGCACGATTCCCCGCAGGCGAGCGGTTCCATGGTGAGTGCCCGGCTCCTGCCGGCCGCTTACGCCATCTCTGCACCGCCCACCCTGGGCGTGGACATCGCCCTTGCCGGTCGATGAGGGCGGGCCTGGAGCAACGCCTGGGCGGCGCGGCGTCCTTGGGCCATGGCGGCCACCACCGTGGCGGGACCCGTGAGCGCGTCACCCACGGCCCAGACCCGCTCGGCCACAGGGCGGGCGGCCAGCTCGAGGTACGCGTCCCGCTCCGCCACCGCTTGGGCCAGAGCCGGCGCACCGGCGGCAAGGCCGCTCGCCATGATGCGGCGGGGAAGAGCGGTCGATCCCGGGCGGGGCCGCCGAACCGGCAGGCGCACCCCGAGCGAAGACGCCACTTCCTCGTCCACACGATAGCCCATCGCCAACACGACCCGGTCGGCGGCCACCGCCCGAGGCGGCCCGACGATGCGCGGCGTCTCGAAGGCGGTCGCCTGGCGCGTGGCGGCCACTTCCACCCAGCGCTGGCCGGCCTCCTCCCGCACGGCGGTCACCGAAGTGAGGAACTCCACCTCGACGCCTTCCGCCCGCGCTTCGGCCAGCTCGTCGGGGCGCACCCGAGCAAACGCCTCGGCCATCCAGTCCAGCGCCAGCGCCCGAGCGCCCAGGCGAAGCGCCGTCCGCGCCACGTCCATCGCCGTGTTGCCGGCGCCCACCACCACCACCCGCGTGCCGGCGCCCACGTCCGCAAGTGCGCCGCCCGCTGCCAAGGCGTGTCGGGCACGGCGCAAGAAGGAGGTGGCGTCCTCTACCCAGGGCAGGTCCGCCCCCGGGACTCGGAGCGACATGGGAATCGTGGCGCCGAAGGCCAGGAGGACGGCGTCAAAGCGGTCCAGCAGCTCCGCCCAGGTGGGGTGTCGGCCCACGTCGGCGCCGGTCGTCAGCTCGACGCCGGCCGCCAACAGCGCCTCGAGAGGGCGACGGGCGACCTGAGGCGGCAGGGTGAAGGCCGGTATACCCCAGGCCAAGACGCCCAGCGGCTCCGGTTCGCGTTCGAACAGGTGGACGTGCGCGCCCTCCTCCACCAGTGTCCAGGCGGCGGATAGCCCAGCCGGTCCCGTGCCGACCACGGCCACCGAGCGCTCCAGGCCGGCGCCCATCACCGTCGGCCGAGCCGGCGGCGCGACCGGCGCGCGATCGGCGACAAACCGCTCCAGCAGGCCGATGGCCACCGGGTCGGCTCCCGCCAAGGCCCAGGAACAGGCGCCTTCGCATTGGCTGGCCTGGTCGCACACGCGGCTGCAGACGTCCGGCATCATGCTGGTCTGCCGCAGAACGGCATGCGCGCGCGCCAGATCGCCGTCGCGCACGGCGGCGATGAAGGCAGGGATGTCGTTATGCGCCGGGCAGCCCTGGACGCAGGTGGGATCCGGACAGCTCAAGCAGCGGGCGGCCTCCGCCCATGCTTCCTCCCAGCTCGTCAGTCCGCGCCGTGTCTCGGCGATGCTGCCCACCATGGGGTCGGGCAACCGATGCGGTGGGCGTTGGCGGAGAGGCACCGAAGGTGAGCCCTGGATGGCGATGGCGCCGAACGGACAGGTGCGCTCGCATTGCCGGCAACCGATGCACCGCTCGTCCTCGCCCGCCGCCATCCATGCCGCGGTGTCCAGGTGGAGGGCTCCGGCGGGACAGCGAACGACGCATTCCTGACAGCCCGCGCAACGACCGACGTCGATCTCGATGCGGCGGCCGGGCGGCGCCTGGCCGATTTCGTACGGCAGAGCAGCGGAAACCGCCATCACTCCGCACCTCCCATCGCGGCGTACAGGAGCATGAGCGCGACGCCCACCGCGGCGACAAAGGCCAAGGCGACCGCGGTGAGAAAGCGCGGCCGCCGCGCCTCACCGCTCAGGTCGCGCCGGACGATGCTACGGGTGGCGTACAGGGAACCGATCGTGCCCAATGCCATGACCGCCATCTGCACGTGCACCACGCCGCTCGTGGGCAGGAGGCGCACGCTGTACAGGTGCGAGTGTGCGGTGCCGAAGAGGTTCCAGCCCAAGTCGAAGGGATCGGAGATCGCGGGTACGATGCGCAGCGCATGGTCGCATAGCTTGGGAAGCTGGCGCGCCAGGTAGTCGGCCGCGATGACCGGGATGAGGCCATAGCTAAGCGGCGTGAGCCAGCGCTCCAGCGCCTGCCAGCGCGCGGCGCGGGCGAGGGGACGGGATACGGCTGCGCCCACCGCACGCAGCCCGGAAGAGGGACGTGCGAACACCGCCCGCAAGCCAGCGACGTAGCCCACCACCGCCGCCATCGTCAGAGCGACGATGCCCACGTAGTCGACGGGGTTGGGATACCCAGGAAAGTGCAACGTGCGGTTCAACCAGGCGTCCACCGGAGCGTAGGGGGCGAGCGCGTTCACCTGTTGGAAGACGACGATGCCCAGAAGGCCCAAGGCGACCACCGCGATGTCCCACCGTCGACGCACGGGCTTGACCACCGATGTAAGCGGCGGCTGAAGGTAGAGGCCGACGTTGTCGTAGGGGCAATTCTTGAAGCACTCAGAACAGAGCCCGCACATGAGGTTGGACGAAGCGCTACCCGGCCACTCGTACCACGGGCAACCATAGCCGCGCTCGCTACCGCGCATACAGTCCTTAGTCGGACAGGTGAGACAGGTGTTGCGGTTGCGGGTACGAAAACCGGCCACCATACCAGTGGATCCTACCGTGCCGATGAGTCCCGACAGCGGACAGAGATAGCGGCAAAATGTACGCCTTTCAAACACGAGGAACGTAACAAGCGCAAGGGCGATGATGAAGAACACGAGATAGCTCGTGTAGACCGGACGACCAGGCCCGGCAATGTTGAAGAACTCTTCAAACCACGTGAGGACAACGAACACGATCAGGGACGGGATGAGACCATACCGGCTCAGCGTCCTCGACCAGCGCCGTCCCAGGGTGAGTGCGCGCGGATGGCGCCGCCACAGGGAGAGCCGCTGCACCCACTCCGCCAATCCCCCGAAGGGGCACATGAGGCACCATCCGCGCCCAACGCCCACCATGAGGAGGAACACAGCCGCGAACCAAATGTACCAGGTGATCACCGTGGCGAAATTGCGCGTCGGGTCGGCCGCGCCCAGCACGCCGGTGAGGATCACGAGCCAGAAGATGACCTGGTTGGGCAAGATGGCCAGGAACTGGAACAGGCGGCTTTTCAGGGCACGGCGGATGGGTCGAAAGCGGCTCAGCTCCCACCCGGGGGCGGGATCCGTGGGGGCAAATATCTCCCGAGCCGCCGCTTGTTCCGGCTCGCGCAGACGGACGGCCATAGGCGCACCTCCTGGCGCGAGACTACGGCCGCGCCGTGCCTATCACCAGCGGCCAAGGAACCAACGCCGGACCCAGTTGCGACCTATGGCCCAGGCCTACTCCCGACGCGCACCCCACAGGCGACGAACGACGTCACCGATCACAGGCCCGACGGCCCATGCGTCCGGCCTACCGTGAGGGCAACGCGACGAGGCCGAGGGGCCGTGCCGCATACGTCCTTTGGGCCCTGGGCGGGCGTCGCCGGGAGGGGGCCCGGTGGACCCGTGGGCCGACGAGGCGATGGGAATCGGGCGCAACGCCGTGCCGGGCGCCGTTGCGCCAGCACGGCAACGGGGCGAAACGGCGGCGTCGAGGCGAAAGGGCGCAAGGCGAGGCAGGGCACAAGTGGCCGCGGCGGCCAACCTTCCGAAACCGAAGAGGCCGTGCGCCGGCCCCTCTTACCCTTCCCCCGCGCCTTCGTCCCGCGCCGTCGCTATCAGGAGCGTGTCGCCCGCCAACACAGGCACCCCGACGGTGGGCAGGGCGAGGAGGCGCTCGCCCCGTCGGATGCAGAGCACCGTCGATCCACCCCCCTCCGCCGCTGCCACCTCCCCCACCGTGCGCCCGGCCCAGGGCATGCCCGCATCCACGTCGATCTCGCGCACCTCCAGCCGGGCGTCGTCCACCACCTGGTCGAGGAAGTCCGCCACGAGAGGCTGGGCGAGCAGGCGTGCCATCCGCAGCCCGCCCAGGCGTGTGGGCATGACGATGCGCTCCACCCCCAGGTGCCGGAGCTGGCGCTCCGCCCGCACGCTCTCCGCCCGCGCCACCACCGGTACGTGGGGCGCCAGCTCGCGCACGGCGAGATACGCGTAGAGGTTCTGTGCGTCCTCGGGCAAAGCGAGCGCCACGCCGCCCGCCCGGGCCACGCCTGCGCGTTCCAGCACGCCGTCCTCCAGGGCGTCGAGGGCCAGCACCAGGCATCGTCCCCCCTCTTCCAGGAGGCGGGCGCGGTGTGGGTCGCGCTCGATGACCACCACCGCGCCGCCGCGGCGCGCCATCTCCTCCGCCAGGTGCGTCCCCACTCGCCCGCCGCCCACCACCACCGTGTGGCCGGAGAGCCGGGCGATACGCGCCTCCATACGGCGTCCCTCCCACAGCGCCCCCAGGTCCAGCGAGACGAGTGTGCCCGCCACCACCGCCACCACCACGCCCCAGCCCGCGTACCCCAAGAGGGCGAGGCCGCCCAGGACCGCGTACTGCACCGGCGTGCGCGGTACCAGGCGCTGGTCGCCGAGCGTGGCCATGGTGGTGAGCGCGCGGTACAGATTCACGCCCAGGCCGCCGCCGAATGCCGCGTGCAAGGCCAACGTGCCCGCGGCGGCCACGCCAGCCACGGCCGCCAGCGCCGGCCACAGCTTGGCCCACACGTCCCTCGGCGTCGCCACCCGCGCCGCCCCCCGGCCGCCCAGCGGGCGTCGTCCATTCCCTGGTCGGTTCGTGGCCCCGCCTCCCCGCTCCTGGCGCCATAGGCCTCCCCCGTGAGGATCCCGGTTCGGGCGGCAAGCACCCGTCGGTTTCACGGCCGCCCCCCTAGCAGGCGCCGTCAACGACGGGGCAGACCACCTCGCCCAACGTGTCCACCGTCACCCGCACCGAGACCGCGACCGGCAGGCGCCGAAATCCCCGCTCGCTCCAATGGGCGGCCAGGGCGGGCCAGTCGCGTGCGTCCTGCGCCCGCACGTACTCGCCGAGGCCGAACACGTCCGCGCCCACGCGTTTCGCCTGGCGCAGGGCGTCGAGCGCATCCCGGACGAGGATCTCGGCCGCGCCCTCCCTGGCGCGGTCGAGCTCCACCGGCGACCGCCACCAGTTCGGCGCCGCGCCCTCGCTGGCCAGAAGGCGCAGGGCCACCCGCACACGGATGTCCGCCATGGGCCCCCCGCCCTGCCGCACCACCCGGACGGACCGTTGGGAGCGGACGATCTGAAACACCACGCGGCCCGGCGGCCAAGGCACGGCAAAGGTCTGCTGCCGAACCCGGCCGGCGACGAGGAGCCATCCCAAGGCGGGAGGACCGTCCAGCCAGCCGACCAACGCGTCGCGTCGGAAGAGCGCATCCCCGGTCAGCCGCGGCGCCGCCTCGCGCCCCGTTCCCTGGGCGGCGTCGACGACCAGCCCCGCCGTCACCGCCTCGTCCGTGTCGCTTTGCGCGTCGCGCAGGAACGAGTACAGGTGTAACGGCCGATACGGCGTGCGCTGGCGGTTCTCCACCGCCGTGTCGATGAGCACCTCGTCCGGTCTTGGCGTGACCGCCTTGAGACCGGTCAGCACGTCGTAGGCGCTCATGCCGCGGGCGACCAGCAGCCACGGCGTGGTGACCATCTCCGGAGCGCTGCCCAGCAGCGCCAGAGGGGCGCCGGCGCCCTCCCGGGCCACCGACTCCGACAAGACCACCGCCTCGACGTGCGAGAAGTCGAGGCTGAGAAAGGACATGGTCCTTAGCCTCTGGATGGCGACAGCGAGGTCCGGCGCCTCCGCATGGCGGACCAGGACGCCGGGAACCTGACCCAACCCGGGAGACGTGGAGGAGGCCGAGGGCATGTCGACGCTCGCCGTGACACGGTAGCCACCCCTCTCCGCGCGGTCCACCCCCAGCAGGGTGACCATGCCCGTCTTCTCGATGGGAGCGATCCCCCAGCATCCCACAAGACTGGTAAGACCGATCCCGCCCAAGAGGGCGAAGGCCGCCCGCCGCCACCGCCGGTTCATGTTGCGCCGCCGCCCCTCGCCCCACCCCGGCGGCCCGCAGGCGCCATCCCGTAGACGGCGGTCAGCACCGCGGCGAACACGGGAACGCACGCCGCGCTGACCGGATACAGGGCTCGGTCCACCGCGAGGAGATTGGGAAAGAGCAACATACTCAGCAAGCCGCTCGCCAGCGCGATGGCGGGAATCCACATGACGCTCGCGGCGGGGACCGGCACGAGGAGACACGCCAGCCGGTGCCACATCCAGAACATGATCCCCACCTTCTCCATGGCCGAGACGATCTCGATGGGCATGACGAGGGAGTCGAGGTGTTCGAGATAGGCGCTGTACGGCAGCTCCTTCGACAGGTCGAGGAAGGGCAGGGCCAGCTCGGCGGCTCGCGCTGGGCCGAAGTCGGCCACGATCACCGCCAGGCCCGCCGAGAGAAGGACCGCCGCCAGCGCGGTCGCAAGCGCCAACGCGCTGCCGGCGCGCCGCCTGTGTTGCCCCTCCAACCTGTCCGCGAGGAGGGCACCGACCAAGGCGGGTTCCACGAGCCACAGCCATTCCAGGCGGAGCGATACCCCAATGCCCGGCGGGAAGACGCCCGGCAGGAGGGGAAGGAGCCGCACCACCTGGAGGAGGGGAAGGACGAGCATGAGGCCGCCGAGGTACGTAACCGACAACGCGGGGGCGAGGACCGCCGAGGTGCGACCGATCACGACGGGGCCCAGCCACGCCAACAGCCCTCCCTCGATGAGGATGAGGAGGGTCAAGGCAGAGATCGGCACGTTGCCCTTCACGTAGGTCGCGGCGGCGCCCTCCGCCGTCTCGCGCAAGACGAGGACGCAGACGATCCCGACGGCCATCCACGCGCCGGCCAGGAGGAGGCGCCCCAGCCAGGCCGGGCGCACGCCAGCGGCGGCCTGCGCCAGGTCCCCCCGCCCGGCGGCCATGCTCCCGACCCACCATGCAAACGCCACCGCGGGGGGAGCGGCGAACAGCGGCGTCTGCCAAGCGTACCGGCCGGCGAGCCGCACGAGCTCGCCCGGCACCTCCAGGAAGACCGTCGGCAGGACGCCGATGAGCGCGATCCAGAAGAGCTGCCGCGCGGTAAGCCTGCCTCGGCTCACGGACCCTTCCGGCCCCCCGCCGCCTGCGGGCGGGGAGGTCGGGCTAGGAACGACCGCCGCATGGCCGGCAGCGGGCGCCGCCACAAGACGTCCTGCAGGCCGCGCAAACGGCGGGGGCTGACCGGTGCGAGGTAGGGCACGCCGAAGGAGTCGATCGCGCATAGGTAGATCAGAAGGAGCATGAGCCCCCACATCATGCCGAACAGGCCGAACGCCGCGGCCAGCAGGATGAGAGGGAAGCGCAGCAGGCGCAGCGCCATGGCGGCGTCGCGCGACGGCACGATGAACGAGACGATGAACGACAGCGAGACCACCACCACGGCGGGCGCGCTGAACAGGCCCGCGATGACGGCGGACTGGCCGATGACGATGGCGCCGATGATCGAGACGGACTGCCCGAGACTGCTCGGGACGCGCAGGCCGGCCTGGCGGATGACCTCCACCAGGATCTCCAGCAGAAGCACTTCCGCCGCCACCGGAATGGGAACGTTGGATCGCGCCTGCGCGATGGAGAGAAACAATGGCGTAGGAACCAGCTGAAGGTTTACCGTCAGCAGAGCGACGTAGAGAGGGGAGACGACAAGGGCCGTCAGAAAGCCCATGAACCGTATGGTGCGCTCAATCGTCGCACCAAGTGGTCGGATGTAATAATCCTCCGGAACGTGAAGGATGTCGGCGAAGACCTGCGGCACGATGACGATGGTGGGCGATCCGTCGCAAAGGATGATCACCCTTCCCTCCAGGACGGCCGATGCGGCGACATCGGGCCTCTCGGTCGTGTGCACGGCAGGGAACAGATACGATCTGGGTACGAGCCATTGGGAGAGCATGCCGCTGTCCGTGATGAAGTCGGCCTCGACGTGGGACAGACGACGGCGAACCTCCGTCAGGAGATCGAGGCGCGCCAGTCCCTGCACGTAGACCACCGCGACCCGCGTGCGGCTACGTCGGCCGATCGCGAGCGTTTCCACCCGCATGCGGCGGCTGGGAACCTCCTTGCGCAACAGGGCGAGGTTCGTCGCCAGATCCTCCACGAAGCCCAGGTGCGGACCCTGGGAGACGAGTTCGGCCGGCGGCTCCTGGGGCTGACGCTGCGGCCATCGGGCCACGTCCCAGACCCATGCGCCGTCTGCGCCGGCAAGGATCACCACGGCCTTGCCCGCCAACAAGGCGTCCGCCGCCTCGCCGTAGGTGCGGACCGCTTCGAACCCGGGCGGGGCCGAAGGCCGCTCCCCCGACCGAAGGAGCGCCCGGGAGAACGGGCGCACGACCTCGTCGTCGAGGCGCCTCGGGTCCACGATCGTCTCCAGGTAGACGGCGCGCACCGCCTTCCCGATCCGCCGCACGCGCAGGTCGGCAGGCGCCCCGAGGAGCCTGCGGATGCGCTCGACATCCGCCGCCCCCGCCTGCCGTATGGGCAGCCGGGCGCTGAGCCCGTCCGCCTCGTCGAGCGCGTCGTCGCAGAGAGCCGCCACCTCGCGAAGGTCCAGCGTGTCCATGTGCCTAGCATGTCGGCGGCTTGCGCCGGCATTCCTCGCCTCGCCCGCCTCAGACGACGCCGTCCGTCCCTGACGCCGCAAGCGCCCGAGGGCGGCGCGGGCGGAGCCGCGGCTTTCAGCCCCGCCCATGGTCCGCCGTCCCGCGCCGCCCTTAGGCCGCCCTCGCCCGGCGCCGCTCAGCCCAGGCGGGCGATCGCCTCGACCATGAGGCGCCAGAACGCCGGCGCATCGAGTTGCATGGCCACCTCCGCGTTGGGCGGGCGCCCCGTCACGCCGTGCACGTCGCACACCGTACGGCCGTACGTGAGCGGGCCTAAGCACTCCACCTCCACCGCCATGGGCCGCAGGGTGAAGAGGGACGGCTCGATCAGGTACGCCACCGTGCAGGCGTCATGCACCGGCGGGGCGGGAAAACCGAACACCCGCTGGTAGCTGGCGCCGAAGAAGTCCAAGAGCTCCGCCGCCACCCGGCCCACGCGCCCGGCGGCGCGCAGCGCCTCCACCGCCTCGGGGGTGGCCAGGGCCTGATGCGTGACGTCCAGGCCCATCATGACGATGGGGATGCCGCTTCGAAACACGATGCGGGCCGCCTCGGCGTCGAAGAAGATGTTGAACTCCGCGGCCGGCGTCACGTTCCCCAGGCCGACGCTGCCGCCCATGAGGACGATGCGGGGGATGCGCTGCACGAGCGAAGGGTCGCGCAGAAGGGCCATGGCCACGTTCGTCAGCGGCCCCGTGGCCACGAGCGTCACCTCCCCCGGGCGGGAGAACGCCTCCGTGAGGAGGTCGACGCCGTGGCGCGGGTCGAGCCCCAGCCCCGGTTCCGGGTCGGGCAGGGCCGGGCCGTCGAGGCCGCTCTCACCGTGGATCTCCGGCGCGTGCACCGCCTCCCGCACCAAGGGGCGGTCCATCCCCGCCGCCACCGGTACCCGCAGGCCGGCGAAGCGGGCCACGCGAAGCGCGTTCGCCGCCGTCTTGGCCAGGGACTGGTTGCCCGCCACGGCGCTCACCGACACCACCTCGACGGCGGGGTGACCGGCGGCGAGGAAGAGGGCCAGGGCGTCGTCGTGCCCGGGGTCGACGTCCATGTGGATGCGGACCGGCGCGCTCACGCCGCCTCCTCCTCCCCCGCCAGCCAGCGCGCCGCCCGGCGCCACAACGTGGCGTACCCCGGCCAGGCGACGAACTCCTCTGGGCACCAGTGGGGACCGATGTCCGACGCCCAGGCGAGGGTGCGGCCCGCGCCGGCCGTGCCGCCCGCCTGCACCACGAGCAGGGGCTCCCCCGCCGCCTCCACCAGCGTCCGCGCCCCCGGCTTGGGCTTGAGCCGGTTGAGGCCCAAGAGGTAGGGCCACTCGCCGAGGCCGCGCACGAGGTAGTGGTCGGGCTCCACCACCCTGGGGTCTGCCCCCTCCGGCGCCTCGAGGCGGTCGTCGTACGGCCGTACGTCGACGGGCAACACCTCCTCGACCGCCGTCCCGTGGTAGGCGGCGCGCCCCGCCAGGCCCGAGAAGCTCAGGTACCCGCCCACCATGCCCAGGCCGCCGCCTCGCTCCACGAACTCCTTGAGAAGCTTGAGGCGGTTGGCGGTGCGCCGCCCCCGAAGCCACGTGTCCGGGTGCAACAGCAGGCTGTTGGCGCCGATGTCGCTGAGGAAGACGACGTCGTAGGCCATGAGCCCCTCGAGGGAGGTCGGGAACTCCGCGGGCACGCGATGCGCGGGCAGGTAGTCCACCTCCCCCGCCGCGCGCAGGGCATGAAGCCACGCCTCCGCCCCCTCCGTGTACTCCCCCACCCCGAACAGGTCCACGCCCTTCACGTGCATGGCCGTCGTCTGCCAGGACTCCCCGGCGACAAGAATGCGCACGACACCCGCCTCCATCCGAGGGATCGAGCTGGCCCGGCCGCGACGTCACCAGGAGAACGCCCGCCGCGGGTTGTCCACCAGCAGGCGGCGCAGGAGCGCCTCGTCGGCGCCGTGCCGCCGGAGCCTGGGGACGAAGTTCCGCAGGATGTGGTCGTAGCCGAAGCCGCCGTACGACTTGAGCTGGATCTTGACGAACGTGTCCTGGGAGATGAGGACCTGGTCGGCGAAGCCGCGGTCGGCCAGGCGCAGGATGGCGCGGGCGTTGGCCTCGTCGCACGGCGACTGCGCCGCCTGGTCGCGGTAGTAGAAGTCCATGCCCACCATGTCGTACTCCAGGAAGGCGCCGCGGCGGGCGAGCGCCTCCTGGTAGGCCAGGTCCTCCCCGGAGGGGTTCATGTGGTCGAGGATCACCCGGTCCAGGCGCCCGCCCGCCGCCTCCACGACGTCGAGCACCTCCATGCCGCGCCGCTTCCAACCGGGCAGGTGGACCGAGAGGGGAACCCGCGCCCGCGCGTGGGCGCGGGCCGCGGCGACAAGGCACTTGCGTTCCTGGGGCGTGAAGTCCTGCCCGACGCCGATCTCCCCCACCAGGCCGGCGCGGATGCCGAACTCCGGATCGCCTTGCATGAGGTCGCGCAGCATGCGCTCCTCCAGCCACCCGGGGTCGGCCGCCGCCACCTCCGGCGGGTGGGAGGGCTCCAGGTAGTAGCCCGTGCCGGAGACGATCCTGAGCCCCGTGAGACGGGCGATGCGCCGAAGGCCCACCACGTCTCGGCCGATGCCGTGCACCGTCTGCTCCACCAGCGTGCGCCCGCCCAGGGCGGCGAAGGCCGCCGCCTCCCGGGCCATGGCCTCGACGTCCGTCAGGCGCACGTTGTCCAGGCTGGCGAAGGGGTCCATGCGCAGCCGCCCCAACTTGTCCATCGTCACCGGTCCGTGCGCCAGCTCGTGGTCGCCCGCCTCGGCGGGCGGCTGCCACCACGCCCGGTTGTCGCACAGAAGGTGCTCGTGCATGAGGGTCACGCCCAGCTCGTCCAGGGGCACGGGCCCTTCCACCGTCTGCACGTATTGCGTCGGAGCCCCGTCCGTTGCTTGTGCCACCTCGCTCCCCCTCTCCGTCCACCCGTGACGACCCATGCGGCCCGGCCGCCTCAGCCCGTGCGCCGGCTGCGCTGCCAGGCCAGGATCTTCTCGTTGCCGAGGATGGCGCCGAGGATGATGATCCCCTCCGCCACCTGGGTGAGGGCGGGCTGCACGTGCAGGAGGATGAGGGCGTTGGTCACCATGGCGATGATGAGCGTGCCGAGGAAGGTGCCGAGCATCGTGCCCTCTCCCCCGAACAGGTTGGTGCCGCCCAGGACCACGGCGGCGATCACATCGAGCTCGAAGGTGGAACCCACGTCCGCCGAGCCGGTAGAGAGGCGGGCGACGACGATCAGGCCGGCGAGCGCCGTGGCCACCGAGGAGGCCACGTACACCCACACCTTGGTCGCCACCACGTTGACCCCCGCCCGCCGCACACTCTCCTCGTTGGCCCCGATGGCGGTGATGTGGAGGCCCGTGCGGGTGCGGTTGAGCACGAGCGCCCCCGCCAACAGGGCCAGGACGGCCAGCACGGCGGGCACGGGCAGGCCCAGGATCCAGCCTTGGCCCAGGGCG
The DNA here is from genome assembly GCA_023512375.1 of Bacillota bacterium. GTDB lineage: Bacteria > Bacillota > Sulfobacillia > JAJZYS01 > JAILZS01 > JAILZS01. Next base: position 31,583 of record JAILZS010000007.1, read on the forward strand.
TCGAAGGCGCTACTGGTGACCGGGATGGAATAGCCGTTCGTGAGGTAGAGGGCGAGGCCTTCCAGTGCCGACAGGGTGGCGAGGGTGACGATGAAGGGCGGGATGCGCTGCACGGCCACCACGTAGCCGTGGATGAGCCCCACGCCCGCCCCCAGGGCGAGGACCAGGAGGCTGGCCAGCTGCCAGCTCCACCCCGCCTGCATGAGCAGGGCGGCGACGCTCCCCGACAGCGCCAGGAGCGACCCCACGGACAGGTCGATGCCCCCGGTGGTGATGACGAGCGTCATGGTCACGCCCACCAGCAGGTCGGGCGCCATCTGGCGGGCCATGTTGAGGAGGTTCTCGGCCGTGAGGAAGTAGGGCGTCGTGAGCGCGAAGGCCAGGAACAGGGCGAGGAAGACGGCCAGCAACGTGGCCAGGGGCAGGGGGAGGAGGCCGCCCGCCGCCCCCGCGCGGGCGACGCTGGGACCGCTCCGCCCCGGCGACGGCCCGGCGCCCCCCTCACGCGGGTTTTCCGACAATGGCGTTCACCACCCGTTCCAGCGTCAGGCCTGCGGTGGGCCAGTCCGCCACCTTGCGCCCCTCGTACAGCACGGCCACCCGGTCGGCGACGGAGAACACGTCCTGCAGGCGGTGGGTGATGAACAGGATCGCCACCCCCTGGTCGCGCACCCGCCGGATGAGGGAGAGCACCTGCTCCACCTCGGCCACGCCCAGGGCCGACGTGGGCTCGTCCAGGATGAGGACGCGAGGCTGGAAGGTGACCGCGCGGGCCACCGCGATGGCCTGGCGCTGGCCCCCGGAGAGCGTGTCGACGCGCTGGCGGGTCGACGGCACCCGGATGTCGAGCGACCCCAGGAGGGCGGCGGCGCGCTCGTGCATGGCGCGCTCGTCCATGAGGCCGAAGCGTCCCACCACCTCGCGCCCCAGGAAGAGGTTGTGGGCCACGTCCACCGTGTCGCACAGCGACAGGTCCTGGTAGACCATCTCCACGCCCAGCTCGCGCATGCGGCGAGGCGTCGGCGCCGTCACCTCCCGCCCGTCGATCGCCACCCGGCCGGCGTCCGGCACGACGGCGCCGCTCAGCACCTTCATGAGCGTCGACTTGCCGGCGGCGTTGTCGCCCAAGAGGGCGAGCACCTCGCCCGCGTCCACGCTCAGGTCGACCCCGCCCAGGACGCGGTGGTTGCCGAAGCTTTTCACGATCGCGTGCATCTCGACCAGTGCGGCCATGCTTGGCACCCTTCCCCCCGGTGGCCGCCGGGGGGCACGCGGGCGCCCGCGCGCCCCCGGGCCCACCGGGTCAGTACAGCTTGTTCGTGAACTGGTTCAGGTTGGCGCGGGTGACGATGGCGAGAGGCAGGACGTCCTGCGACGGCACCTTCTGGTGGTGGAGGAGGCGGATGCAGTCGCGCACCGAGATCTCCCCCTCGGCGTAGGGGTCCTGCTCCACCACCGCGACCACCCAGCCCTGCCGGATGCCGGCCACCGACTCCGGCGAGAGGTCCCATCCGAACACCTTCACCTGGCCGGTGGCCCCGTGCGCCTTCACCGCCGCCACGGCGCCGATCAGGGCCGGCTCGCCCGTGGCGTAGATGAGGTTGAGCTCCGGGTTGCCGGTCAAGAGATCCTCGGCCGCCGACAGCGCCACCTCTTGCTGGTTCTTGCCGTCGACCACCTGCACGACCTTGATGCCGGGCACGAGGGAGAGAGCCTTCTCGAAGCCGTTCTGGCGTTGGATCTGGATGAACGAGTTGAGGGCGCCGACGATGCCGACCTCCGCCTTGCCCCCCATGTGCTGCTTCACGTAGGTGTCGACGAACCGGCCCAGGGCGTAGCCACCCTGCCAGTTGCCGACTCCCACCCAGGTGCGTACGCCGGGGCCCCGCGTCTCGGCGTCCACGGCCACGACGGGGATGCCGTGCTTGGCGGCGTCGCGGATGGCGGGCAGGATGCCGTGCACGTCGATGGCGTCGACAATGATGGCGCTCACATGCTGGGCCACATAGTCCTCGATGGCGGAGTTCTGGGCTTGGGGGCTGTTGTTGGCGTTGTAGATCACGAGCTTGGCCCCTACCGCCTTGGCCGCGGCCTGGGCGCCGGCATTCATGCGCTGGAAGAAGAGGGCCTGGAAGTTGATCGTCACCAGGGCGATGGTGGGCGGGTGGGCCGCGCTGCGCTGGCGGGCGGCCGCCGCGGGGGCGACGGCCGTGCCCATGACGGCCGCGGCCATGGCCGCCAGCGCCGTCCAGCGCGCGAGGGTGTGCATCGGGCGCATCCGTTTTCCCTCCCAGCCGGATGTGGTTACGGAACGAGGGGGTCGCCCGGGACCCCGGCATCACCCCCCCGTCCGGCCTGACTGAGCCGCCGCACCGTGGACGCCACCACCGGCACCAGGCGGCGCACGTTCGCCTCCATGCGCGGATCGACCGTGTCGCGGGCGGTGTGGATGATCTCCTGGTCGTCGACCGTCCACATGATCGACGGCACCCCCCGCGCCGCGAACGCCATGTGGTCGCTCGCCGGCGGGGGCGGGAACTTCACCTCCAGGCGCAGGGGGTCGGGGCGGCCGTCCTCGAACGCGGCCACCGCCACCTCGTCCAACGCCTCGGGCCAGATCCACGCCTCGAGCAGCTCGCCCCGCCCCACGCCGTCCAAGTTGACGAACGACGCCGTCGCCAGGGCGCCGGCATGGGCGGCGCAAAACGCCTCCGACCCGATGAGCCCCGCCTCCTCGCCGTCGAACAGGACGAAGGCGGTGGTGTCCGCCAGCGCCGGCGGCAGGGAGGCGGCCACCGCCAGGAGAAGGGCGACGCCGGCGGCGTTGTCGTACGCCCCGGAGGTGGTGGGCACGGTGTCGAGGTGCGCGCCCACCACCACCCGCGGCGGGAGGGGCGGCCAGGCGACGAGGTTCACCCCCCGCGCCGTAGGCGCGCGGCGGGCGAGGGCTACGCGCACCGTCACCTCCGCGCCCGCCGCGTGCCAGCGTTCGAGAAGGGGACGGGCGTCCGCCCCCACCGCGAGCCGCGGCAGGCAGGCGGATCCCGGCGGCACCGCCTGCGGCACTGCCGGCCCGTCCACGCGCTCCGCCACGTACGCCTGGGGACGGCGGCCCGCGGCGTCCCACACCGCCCACCGCCGCCACGGGCGGTAGCCCCAGACGCGGAACTCGCCCATCGGCCGAAGGCGGCCGCGGCTACCCTCGGGCGGCGTGGGCGGCGACCCGAGGAAGGCATGGCCCTTGACCGCGCCGTCCGGACCCTCCAACGCGTGCGGTCCCGCCTCCTCCCAGGGCGTGAGGGGGAAGCGCTCCTCGCTCAGTTGGTGGCGGCGCAGGGTGCGGGCTAGGGCCCCGGCGGCGAGTTCCCTTGCCCTCTCCAAGGCAGGTGAGGCGGAGGGGCGGGGCGGGAGCGCCGCCAATCCCCGCCACAGCGCCAGCGCCGCCTCCACCCCGGCGGACGGGTCGGAAGGCGCACCCGCGCCCGCCGCCGCCCGCGTCACGCCCCGACCCTCCCGGACGCGGGCGGCGCCGCCGACTCGCGTACCACCAGCTCCACCGCCAGGACGCGGTTCATCACCGCACCGTCTCGCCCCTGGATGCTCCCCAGGAGGGTGTCGAGGGCCTGGCGGGCGATCTCCTCCACGGGCTGGTGCACCGTGGTGAGGGCCGGCGTGAGGTAGCGGGATAGAGGCATGTCGTCGAACCCCACCACGCTGAGTTCCTCGGGCACCCGAAGGCCGAGGGCGCGGGCGGCGCGCATGACGCCGGCCGCCTGGTAGTCGTTGGCGGCCAGCACCGCCGTCGGCCTCTCCCCCGCCCTCCACAGGTCGTTCATGGCGTCAAAACCGAACGCGTCCGTGTACGGTCCCATGCGCGCGAGCGCCGGGTCGAATGCGATGGACGCCGCCTCGAGCGCCTCGCGGTGGCCGCGGAGGCGCTCGCGCGCCGTCATGAGCTCGCCCGGCCCGCCCACGTAGGCGATGCGGCGGTGGCCCAGGCTTACCAGATAGGCGGTGGCGCGCCGCGCCCCCTCGGCGTTCTCCACGAACACCCGCGGCACCGGCGGCAGGCCCTCCACGTCCTCGTCCACCAACACCACGGGCAGCCCGCGCTCGATCGCCTCCGCCAGCGCCTCGTTGGCCGGGTTCATGCCGCAGTACACGAGTCCGTCCACGAGGCCGTGCGACAAAAGCTCCGTGTACTCCCGCTCGCGCGAGGCGAGGCTCTTGGTGTCGCACAGGAGGACGCTGTAGCCGCCGTGGTCGTAGGCGCTGGTCTCCAGCTCCTCCGCCAGGCGGGCGAAGAACGGGTTCGTGATGCCCGGCACGAGAAGGCCGATGGTGCGGGCGGAGTTGGTTGCCAGGCGTCGGGCCAGGGGGTGGGGGCGGTAGCCGAGGGCGGCCACGGCACCGTCGATGCGCTCCGCCACGGCCGGCCGCACGCGCAGGCTGCCGTTGAGATAGCGCGACACCGTCGACACCGAAACGCCTGCCCGGGCGGCGACGTCCCGAACCGTCACCCTGCGCATGCCATCCCACCACAAAGTAAACCGGTTGCTTAGCCTCCAAGCTATCTCCAGCCTAACAACAAGTCAATATGGAGTCTTTGCGGGATTCGAAAAACAACCGGTTGCTCTTCCTCTGCCCCACGCCCGCGAGGGCCGCCCGGCGCCCTGGCGCCGGGCGGTGCGCCAGAGTTCACCGCCTCTGCGCAGCGGCGCCCAGGCAACGACCCGCCGCCGGATCGGCCACGAGCACCTGCCTTCGCTGCCTTTGGCCGTTTCCCGCCCGCCCGACGAGCGGCGCGTCGTCTGAAGCGACAACAAAACGAAGAGGGACGGCCGTAACCCGTCCCCCGGAGGTGGCCTATGTTGTTGTGCCACGACCAAGCCGACGCGACCGAGGGCCCGGACGCAAAGGGGTCGCGCGGTCGGCGCCGCCAGGTGGCCCGCCGACACGGAATCGACCTCAAAAGCCGGCGTCGCCAAGACCTTGCGCGCATCTGCCGCGACGGGATGGAGGCGTTCTGTCTCGATGTCGGCCTTGGGGCGTTTGCCGAGGCGATGCAGGCGGAGGTCGAGGAGATCGGCGAGCCGCGCGGGCGGCGGATGGCGCCGCTACGCGCGCTACGGCGCGGCGCCGGGGAGCATCGCGATCGGCTCGCGCAAGGTGGCGATCGAAAGGCCGCGGGTGCGGGAGCTGGGCGAATCCCTCACCTGCGTCCATCGCAGAGGCAGGGAACAGCTGTTCATCGCCGCCGAAGGCTCGCGCTGGTTCAGACCACCCGTACGAGGTCCGAGTACCGGCCCAGCAACCGATCCCCGGTAACCAATATCAACGGCTCCTCGACCGCCTGCGCCACCAGAAGACGGTCGAACGGATCCTTGTGAATCGGGGGAAGCCGCGCCACCAGGGCAGCGTGTACCGCTCGAACGGGCAATTCCTCGTATCCACTGCGCTCGATCCCCGCCACAAGCTCGGCGGGGTCGGCTTGCAGCCTCCCGATCGCCGCCTTGATCGAGGCCTCCCAAATGGACGCTGCACTCACGAACACCGCGTCTGCCGCCTCGATGTCACGCCGCACGGTCGGATCCCATCGCGGTGCGTCCGCAAGGCACCCAAGACACACCTGGGTGTCAAGCAGAAGCCGCATCAATCGCCCTCGAAGGCGCGAAGGATATCCTCCGGCACAGGGCCATCGAAATCGCTGGCAATCGAGATCTTGCCCTTGAGGACACCGAAGGTACGGCGAGGACGCGGCGCCCGGATCGGTACGAGACGCGCCACCGGCTTTCCCGCCTTGGCAATGGTGACTTCCTCGCCGCTCGATACGTATTCCAGCAAGCGCGACAGGTTGGTCTTGGCCTCATGGATGTTGACGGAGCGCACGCACCCGCCCCCTTTGAAACTAAGTTTAGTCTAGTTCACCCGCTCCGGAAGTCAAGGGCTGCCGCCGGCACCCTTCCGTCCGCCTTCCACCGAAGTGCCGATCGCGCGAAAGGGCCCCCCGGGGCCGCCCATCGGCGGCCGGCCGGCGCAGAGCAGGTTGTCGGCATCCGAATCCGAAGTACACATCGAAGCAACACACGCGGGTGCGCGTTGCGATATGCTCCGGCCTGTCTCCCGGCCGGAGCTTGCCGACCGAGAACGACGGATGTTCTGAAGGGATGCCCGTACCCCGGAGCGTCGGCCGCGGCCCCACATCGCGTCACGGACTCGACCGCAGCTGGCCGACCGCCGCATACGGCGCACGACCCTCGTCCCGAGGGAACTCCCGGGCGCTAGTCGCGATGACCGCCTGTGCATCGGACGCATGCGCGATGCCGCTCTGTCGGCAATGTCCTATGTGAGGGACCGCTTGTTGGACGAAGGCCGGAATCGGCGAAGCCAGGAGTACACCCGATCGGCCGGCGGCTGGTGTGCGTCGGCCCACCTCGCCCCCGTCATGCCGCTCGCACGAAGATCGGCGATCCGGCCACGCCACAGGGATTCGACTTCGCGCCGCTTCTCCTTCGTCGTCCGCTCGCCCCCCAGAGTCGTTCTCTAGGAGGATCATCGGACGTCCGCGGCTCCCGTCCCATGCGTGTTCCATTCGACGCTTACCGCGGTTCGACGTGGTCACCCGCGCGTCAGGGAGGCGAGGAGGGCACGGCAGCGCGCCACCTCGGGCGCGACGCCGAGCGATGCGAACTGGGCAAGCGCCCGGCCCAGGTGGGCGTGCGCGATCGACAGGCGGCCGGCCTGCGCGGCCACGATCCCTCGCACCTTGGCGCTCAGGGCCAGACCATAGGGGTACCCGTCCTCCGAGGCGATCGCCTCGGCCCGCGCGATGGCGCGTTCGGCCGCCGGCAGGTCTCCCTGGACGGCGGCCAACTGCGCCAGGTAGGCGTACGCGTGATCCAGGAGGATGCGCATCCCTGTCCGCTCGGCCAACGCGATGGCGCGTTCCTCCGCCCGGATGCCGCCGTTCACGTCGCCCGCGTGCGCCCGGGGAAGACCCAGATGCACGGCCGCCAGGTACTGGGGCATGGCCAGACCTTCGGCCTCGGATACCCGCAGGCTTTCCTCGCCCGCCTCGACGGCGGCGGCCCACTCTCCCTCCGCGTGCAGGACCTGCGCCAGGTGCGCCGAGGCAAGGGCGATCACCGCCGTGTTCTCCGCCTGCCGGCCTTGCTCCCTCATGTCTTGGACCACGGCGCGGGCGCGGTCGAAGTCGCCGAGAAGCGCCAGCGCCGTGCCCAACACGCCCAGGCCTTCGGCGATGTGGATGCGGCGTGGGTCGCCCAGGGCGACGGCTTCTTCGAGCAAAGACACCGCCCGCGTGTACTCCCCTCGGAGCACGTACAGGTGGCCGAGATGGACCAGGGCGTAAGGAACCAGGTGGTGCGGCCCGGCCCGAGCGTGCTCGAGCCCCCTCTCCAAGAGGCGTTGGGCCAAGGCCAGACGCCCACGAAGCATGATCTGCAAGGCATGTCCCTGGACCAGCAACAGCTGCGATTCCGATGGTGGCTCCGCAAGCCCGGGGGCCCGGACGCCGTCGACCGACCCCTCCTCGTCTTCGCGTCCAAGGAGAAGGTTGATATGCGCAAGCCGCAAGCGGATCTCGTCGGCCAATCGCTCATGTTCCTGGGTGGCCGGCAAGGCGGACATGCAGTCGAGGGCCTTGCGAAGGCGTACCATCGCCGAGGCATACGCGTAGTTCCCAAGCGCCATGTCGCCCAGGCGCACGTTCCAATCCAAGCCTTCGCGCCAAAGCCCGCCTTGGACGGCGTGTTCCGCCAGGGCCTCGGCCATCATGGGCGGCACCTCCGAGCCCTCCTCGCGACGGCCCATCCACCGGACGAGGGCGTGGAACGCCCGGCGGTGGAGGAGGGCGCGCCGGCTCTTGCTCATCCCCTGCCGCGCCACCTGGGCGAACACCTCGTGCCGGAAGGAGACCCGAGGAGCGCCGGCGGTCTCACGGGAACGGCCGTCGTCGGTCTCCTCGACGAGCCGTGCCTGAAGCAGGCGTTCCAGCGCCTGGACCGCCTCCTCCTCGCCCAGTCCGGCCACCTCTCGCACAGGCGCCAGGGGGACGGGCCACCGGAACACCGCCAGCGCCCTGGCCAGCGCCTGCGCCGAGGGCGAAAGTCGGATGAGCCGCGCGGCCACGACGGCCTCCACGGTGGCAGGGATCGTCCCGCCAACATGGCTTCGGTCGTCGTCGCTCGCATCCCTCAGGGCCTGGAGCAGCTCGACGGCGAACAGGGGATTGCCACCGGTGTCACGATGCAACCGGTCCGCCAGGGCGTGGTCTTCCCTGCCGGTGACCGTGGCCACGAGGGAGCGGACGGCCTGCTGGGAGAGCGGGCCGACGTCCACCCAGTCCATGCGCCGCTCCCGCTCCAGGGTGCGGAGCAACAGGGAGGACGGGGTGGATAGGTCCTCCGCCCGGGCGGTCATGAGGACGGCGACGCCTTCCGACAGGGGATGGCGCAGGAGATAGGCCAACAGGCCAAGGCTCGTCTCATCCGCCCAGTGGAGATCCTCCACGACCAACCGCACGGGCGGCGGTAACGCAACCAGCAGCCGGACCACCGCCTCGAACAACACCTGCTGGTCGCGGAGGTGGTCCAACAGCGGGGAACGCTCCTCGGCCAATGCAGCCGCCCGCCCTGCCGCCGGTCTTTGCGCCAGCGGCACAAGGCCGGGAAGAAGGCGGTCAAGCGCCTCAAGGTAGGCCGGCATCAAGCCGATTCGGCTCATCTCGAGCCGGCCGGACAGAGCGCCGAGGGCCTCTACGAAGGGAGCGTACGGAAGCGCTTGTGACGTCTCGTAGCAGTGCCCGATCAGCGTCGTCCCCGACCATCCCTGCTTGTCCAGGACGGCCCGAGTGAGGCGCGTCTTGCCGATGCCCGTCTCGCCATGGAGAAGGACGGCGCGCGGGTTCTCGGCGCGCGCAAGACGGTCCAACACGGTGCGAACCAACTCATCGCGCCCGACCACCGGCAGGGGCCTTCCTCGCCCAAGCGCCCCCGCACCCACGCCACGGACCGCACTCGCGCTTGGGACGGACATCCGACCTTCGGCAATGGCGTCTCGAAGCGCCGTCGTGGCCGGATCCGGTTCGACCGCCAACTGGGTCCGAAGCAGTCGACGGCAGGTCTCATATTGCGCGAGGGCCGCGGAACGATTGCCCGAGGCTGCCAGGGCCAACATCAACCGCCGGTGAAAGGTCTCCTCCGCCGGATCGATCCCGAGAGCCTGCCGACTATACGCGGCGAGGCTCTGCCAGTTTCCGCCCGCCTCTGCCTGCCGGGACAGGCGCTCGAGGATCTCCAGCGCGCGCCGGTCCCAAAACTCGCGTTGCCGTTGGAGCCATTCCTCATAGGCTTCGCTGTCCGGCAGGGAGAAACCGTCCAGGAACGGCCCGCGGCGCACCGCCACCGCCGCCGCCAGCTCGGATGCCTCGCGCTCGTAGCCCCCCCCGCCTGCCTGGGGAGGATCGGCGGACTGCCCAGCGGACTTGCAGAAGTCCGCCAGGTCCACTTCCACAGGCGCGTCGGGGTCCCAGGCGAGCCTGTCCCTGAAGGTCCGGATGGGAAAGACGGGCAACGCGCGCCGAAGGGACACCAGGACGGCGGTCAGGGTCCGCCGGCCGCTGCGCTCGTCCGCGTCCTCCCAAAGGAGGCTGGCGAGATGGCTGCGCGTGAAGCTGCCGGTGGGTTGAGCGGCCAGGTACCAGACAAGCGCCTCGCCCTTCTTCGTGGAGAGCGTGACGGGACCCGTGGCCCCGATCATGTACGGTTTGCCCAACAGGCCGAGTCGCAGCATGGAGGCACGCACCGCATCTGCCCGGGCCTCGACGCCGGGAGGCCGGGGAAATCTCGTGCCCAGGGATTCGTCGCCATGCCCCTCGCTACCTGCCCCCTTCCCGCTGCGGCAGGAGCACCGTCGGTCCCTCGTTTGCAGTCCATTCGCGGCGCGTTTGCATCTCCGTGCTACCTTCGTCTCCGCGGTCGACCGCCCGGGGCGTCTTCTCAGGGCTCCGAACGGCAGTAGGAGGACGACGTGCGTCTGCACGGCTGTCTTCGCTGCAGGGCAGGCGGCGCGGCAGCGACATGGTTCCCCATCCCACGTCCCCGCAACGCAGCCGGGGTGCAACGCGCCGTCAGGCCCCCGGTGCAGGGGGAACGCGTCGGAGACCTTGCGCCGCCCGCATCGTTCTGTCGCGTCCGATGTAGGGCCGATTGCGCCGCGCCTCGCCGCCAGGAAGGAAGACGAGGTAAGCGGGTCGGTGCCTGGGAGACCGCCCTGGGCGTTCGCGGGCAACCGGAAGCGGCGTCGACCGCCCGCGACCCGGGCAGGGGTGCCTCGACCGTGTGACAGCCGCGAAGGTTCGTATCCAATGCTCAGGGGGTTACAGGTTGAAAACGTCTTGGGCGAGAGGGCTTCGTGCCGGATTTGCGGCCGGAGTCGCAGCGCTGGGCGTGCTGGTCGCGGGTCAGGGCTTGACGGCCAAGGCGGCCGCCGCCCCGCGCGTGTGGTACGTGAGCGTCGGCGCCGAGAGTGCGCATTCGGCGATCGAAGCGATGGGATTCTACCCGGGCGTCATCACGATCGACGCCGGGGACAGCGTGGTGTGGACGCTTCACTCGATGGAACCGCATACGGTCACCTTCCTGGGCGGCGTGCGCTTGACCCCCAAGCTCCTAAGCGACTTTGCGCCGGCAGGTGGCGGAACCTATACGGGGACGGGGCTCCACAGCTCTGGCATGCTGGCCGGTCCTCACCGGACCTATCGGCTGACCTTCCCCAAGCCGGGCTTCTATCCGTATCTGTGCCTCATGCACGGTACGGCGATGTCCGGACTCGTGATCGTGAATCCCGCCGGTACGCCCTATCCGATGACACAGGCGCAGTACCATCGCCTCGCCAGCCAGGAGGAGGAGGCAGCGCTGGCGGCCGGTCAGGCCGCCGCGTCTGGCGCCGTTCTGAGCACATCCCCGGGACCGAACGGAAGCACGATCTACCACGTGCTCGCCGGCATCGACAGCGGCCCCACGGTGATGACACGGCTGGAGCCCACCCAGGTGGGGTCGACGGCGGGCGGCCAGGCAACCCTCACCCAGGAAGGGCCGGGCGTCATCGCGGTGACGGTGACCGTTTGGGGCCTCAAGCCGGGCAGCGTCCTCTCGGATGGGATCGGGATCGGCACATGCTCGGAACCGGGACCCGGCGTCGATCGCCTGAACCCCCTGAAGGCCGACGCCCGGGGGCTCGCCACCGCCACGACCCTCATCACGGGTAACCCGCAACTGTTGGCCATCCCCAGCGCCGGCTGGACCGTCGACGTCGGGCCGAGCGGATCGGCGGGGAACGGGACCGCCGCCGTCGCCTGCGGCGCCGTTTCCGCCCCGGCGGCCACCGGCATGCGCTTCTACCCCTGGACGGTGACCATCCACGTGGGCGACCAGGTGCAGTGGCTGGAGGCCTCCTCCATGGAGATTCACACCGTCACCTTCCTGGCCAAGGGCCAGAAGGCGCCGCAGTTCGGCAGCCCGGCTTCGGTGCGGCCTGCAGGCGGTCCGGTCTACAACGGCAGCGGGTACTTCAACTCGGGCGTCATGACCCCGGGTCAGACGTACACCCTGACGTTCACCAAGCCCGGCGTGTACGCCTACCATTGCCTCGTGCACGACGACATGGGGATGATCGGAAGGGTGATCGTGCTTCCCTGACCGCCGGAGCGAAGCCGCTGCTGCGGGAGCCTGGGACGCCGGGGTGTCGCACCCCGGCGTCCCGCCGTTGCAGCCGGAACGGGCCTCGGCCGCCTGCCATGGCGGGCCGGCGGCGGGTTGGCGTCAGCCGCCCGCGGCTCCCCATAGCGGCCGGGGACGGCCTGCAACCTCTTGCCGGGAGGACCCCGGTGCGCGCCGCCGAATGCCCTCGCCGGAACAGAGGGGGCAACCCATTGGCGAGGGGGCGCCCGGCGGGCGACGCAGGAGGGTGCCGCTCGCCGCCGGCCCTGTCGGGTGCAGGATCGAGCGCGGCGGGGCGGCGGCTCGGGCCCGCGTGCCCCACCCTGGCGCGCCACCCCTGCCACCCCGCTTCGAAGGCGCCGTCCCCCTTGCCGCACCCGCCCGCGGCGGCCCGGGGGTCGCCGCGCGCCCACCCGCCCCCGCGGGAGGAGTGACGAGTGGACCGTGACGACATGCGCATGCTCGCCGCCCACCTCCAGTGGGCGGACCGCCGGGTCGCCGACGCCCTCTTGCCTCTCGCCCCCGCCGTCGTGAGCCGGCCCCTGCCCTCCAGCCACGGCTCCCTCCTCGCCACCGCCGCCCACCTGTTCGGGGCGGAGTGGACGTGGCTCGAGCGCGTGCGCGGGCACAGCCCCGCCCAGGTGGGCCCGCCGGAAGGCGTCGCCCGCCTCGACGACCTCCTCTCCCGCTGGCCCGCCGTCTGGGAGGGATGGCGGAAGGTGGCGGAGACCGCCGACCCGGGCGCCGTCGTCGCCTACCGCACCACCGCGGGCGCGCCCCACGCCACCACCCTCGCCCACGTCCTCCTGCACGTGGCGCTCCACTCCGCCCAGTACCGGGGACAGGTGGCCGCCATGCTCCGCTCCCTCGGCCTTCCCGCCCCCGGCACCGACCTCATCGCGTACCTCAGGCGCCCTCCTGGCGGCTGACGGGAGCGGCCTCCCACCCGTGTGACGAAAGGAGCGTGCGTCCCCTGTGGCCGACGCGCCGAATCTGGACAGCGTGCGGGCTGCGCTCCTCGCCCTCCTGGACGAGGCCTTCCTGGGGCCGCCCGAGGGCGAGGCGTACGGCGACTTCACCACCGGTCCGGGCACGGGCTGGCTCTCCACGCTGGCCCAGTTGCCGCCCGGCCTCGCCTCCGCCCGGCCGTTCGGCGTCCGCCCCTCGATCGCCGCCCACGCCGAGCACGTCCGCCTCTCCTTGGAGAGTGAGAACGCCGCGGCCGAGGGGCGGGAAGCGGAGCCGGACTGGGAGGCGGCATGGCGCTCAGCGCCCGCCGACCCCCAGGCGCTGGCGGCGGTGGGAGAGGGGCTGCGGCAGGCGTATGAGGCGACGCGCCGCCGCCTCGCCGAAGCTCCTTGGCGCGACGGCGGCGACATCCGCCGCGCCCTGACCGCCGTCGTGCACGCCGCCTACCACCTGGGGGCGGCGCGGCAGGCCTTGCGCCTCCTGGAAGCGGGGGACGGCGCCGACGGCGCCGTCCACCTCACCGCCTTCGTCCCGTACGACCGCGCCCTTGCCGGCCTCGCCCCCGAGCGCGCCGTGCGCGCCCCCGCCGGGGCGCCCTACTCGCCTGCGCAGGTGCTCGCCCACATGGCGTTCTGGCAGGACTGGCTCCTAGCCCAGGCGCGGGGCGAGGCGCCGGCCTTCCCCGCGCACGCCGAGGCGGGCTGGCCGACCCCCGACGCCGACGCCTGGCCCGATCTGGTGACGCGCTTTCTCGCTGGCCTTACGGAGGCGAGGACGCTCGCCCGCGACAGCGCCGTCCGCCACCGGGCCCTGGCCCGGGGCGGCACGGGCGGGCGCGTCCTGGCCGACCTGGCCGTGCACAACGCCCATCACCTCGGGCAGATCGTCCTCCTTCGCCGCCTGGCAGGCGACTGGCCTCCCCCCGGGGGAGGGGACACCTGGTAGCCGCCCCGCCGCCCTGCCGTCACAGGCCCCATCCTTCGCCCGCGCCGGGCCGGCGCCCGAGCGCCGCGTCGAGGTCGCGCAGGTAGGGGTTATGCTCCGCCCGCTCCTCGGCCACCCGCTCCAGGTCGAGCTCCACGGTCAGGCACGCCTCCTCGCGCGCCCCCGCCCGGGCCAACACCCGCCCGTCCGGCCCCACCACCTGGCTCCTTCCCCCGAAGGCGACATGCCCGTCGCGCCCCACGCGGTTGGCCACCGCCAGGTAGCAGGCGTTCTCGGCCGCCCGCGCCCGCGCGAACAGCTCGAACAGGCCGATGTCGGCGCGGTCCCAGGCCGCCCCCACCGCCAGGAGCTCGGCTCCGCCCAGGGCCAGGGGCCGCGACCACTCGGGGAAGGCCAGGTCCCAGCACACGCCCAGGCCGATTCGCACGCCCGCCACCGCCGCCACCGCGGACTCGTGTCCGCGGGCGTAGGCGAGCTGCTCCTCCTGCCACAAGAAGCGCTTTCGGTACCGGGCCCGCTCCCGCCCGGTCGGGTCGATCAGGTACAGGCTGTCGTACACCACGCCGGGAAGGGACGCGTCCTCCTCCGCATTCCCCACGACCACCGCCACGCCCGCCGCCGCCGCGGCCTGCGCCACCCGGGCGAGCGCCTCGCCCGCGCCCCCCAGGGCGCGATGCGCCCTGGGCCCGGCGACGTAGCCCGTCAGCGCCAGCTCCGGGAAGAGGGCGAGATCGGGGGGCGGATCGGCCGCCCCCAGGGCGCGGATGCGCTCCGCCAGGCGGGCGGCGTTTTCCTCCGCCCGGCCGAGCGCCGCCGCCGTCTGGCAGACGGCGACGCGCAGCGCGCGCCCCCTCACGGCACAAGCGCCGCCGCGTCGCGCGCGGTGAGCCACCGGATCCCGGCCCGCCCGTGCCACCTCCCCAGCCATTCGCGCAGGGCGAAGGCCGGTCCGGGCCGGCCGCTGATCCAGGGGTGGACGGTGAACAGCGCCAGGCCGCCGAACGCCATGCGGGCGCTCAGCTCGTGCTCCCAGGCGGCGATCCACTCCGCCGCCGAGCGCAGCGGGTACTCGAGGCCCGGCTCCGGCAGATAGCCCAGCCACTCCCAGTCGTCCAGCTGCCAGTGGGTGGGTAGCTCCACCATCGCCTCGGACAGGCGATAGGGCCAGTCGCGGTCCATGAGGCTCGCGTCGTAGCGCAGGCCATGGGCCGCGGCGAGGGCGAGCGTTTCTGGCCCGGGATCCCAGAACGGCGCCTTGTAGCCCACCGGCTCGGCGCCCTGGGCGCGCAGGACGGCGAGGCCGCGTTCGATCTCCTCGCGCTCCTCCTCCGGCCCCAGCGCCGCCGGCCGGCGATGGCGGTAGCCGTGCGCCGCCACCTCGTGACCGGCGGCGAGGATGGCGGGCACCACCTCCGGATGGAGCTCCGCCACCCGCCCGGGGACGAAGAACGTGGCCGGCACCCCGGCCTCCGCCAGGACCTCGATGAGCCGTCCCACGCCCACCTCCGGCCCGTAGCGGGCGAGGCTTTCGAGCATGGGGCGGCGCTCCATGCCCGGCGCCGCCTCGCCCACGCCCGCCTCGCCGTCCACGTCCACCGTGAACACGCCGACGGCCCGTATGTCCGCCGGCCACCACGCCGGCCGCGCCGCCGAACCCCGGGGGCTCACCCGTGCGCCTCCTCCTCGGGCTCCTCGTACCAGCGCACCCGCTCCCCCACGCGGGCGCGCAGCTTCCACCGCATGCTCTTGGGCAGCGCCTGCCAGCGCGCGGCCAAGTCGCGCGCGGCGGCGGCGGCGCGCCGGCCGGGCTCTCCCCGCTCGCCTGCCCACGCCTCCACCTTGGCCAGCGTGCCCGTGGCCGTCCGCCACAGGCCCCAGTCGTCGGCCACCAGGCGGTCGACCGTCTCCAGCCTGAGCCCTGCCGGGTACAGGTCGTGCAGGATGGCGGCGGCGTCCACCAGGTCCTTCTCGTTCGCCTGCACGATCTGCAGCTTGGTCATGAGGAGCATCGCCGGGTCGATCGTCGCCTCGAGCGAGATGGCGCGTTCGAGGGGCAGGGTGTGGCAGAGCCGGAACTGGTCGACGAACACGTCGAGCTGGAACTGGCCCGGCTCGTGCCAGAAGTACAGCCGCTCCTGGCCGTGCAGGGCGTTGAAGTGGGCGTCGGGGGTGAACCCCAGCCCCTCCAGGCATTTGGCCACCTGCGCCGAGTGCGTGCCGCGCGTGGCCAGGTCGATGTCCTTGTACTCGCGCGCGAACGGCCCCTCCGGCGCGGCGCTCGGGCAGAGCACGGACACCGCCATGCCGCCCAGAAGGCCCGCCGGGGCGCCGATGCCGTGGAGGGTGTCGAGGATGGTGAGCCCCAGCGACCGATCCGCCGCCATGTCGATCCCTCCCTGTGGCCTCAGCCGGTGATGATCTGGTGGGAGCGCACGCTCGTGCCGCGGAGGGTCACGATCGCCGCCCGGAGGACGCCTTCGCCGTAGTCGCTGCCGGGATTGATGGCGAGGGTCGGGCCGATTCGCACCGCCCCGCGAGACTCGTGGATGTGGCCATGCAGGGCGAGCAGGGGCTGGTAGCGCTCGAGCGCCTGGCGCACCGCCACCGACCCCACCGGCGCCATCTCCGGCTCGCCCCCCGTGCGCACGACGCGCAGGTCCTGGGTGAGGCGGGGGGCGTTGTCGAGCTGGCTCCGGTAGGGCGGGGCGTGGAAGTTGAGGATGAGGTGGCCGCGGTCGGCCGACGCCTGGGCGACGATCTCCTCGATCCGCCGCGCCATGCCCTCCTCGTCGAGCTCGCGCGGGCTGTTCCAAGGCGTCGGGTTCACGTAGCTGAAGCCCACCATCTCGTAGTCGCCCAGGGCCACGGCCCGGCCGTCGTGGTTCACGGACACGGGCGAGGCGTCGAGTACGTCGTCGATGGCCAGGTCGTCGTCGTTTCCGGGCATGATGGCCACCGTCACGCCCGACCCCTTGAGGCGCTCCTCCGCCAGCTCGATCCACCGCGCCACCGAGTCGCGCATGACGCGGCGGAACACCTCGCGCATGTACGCCTCGTCCGCCTCCAGGCGGGCGTATTCGTCCGGATCGCACACGTAGGGGTAGAAGCCGTTGACGCGGACGCGCTTCTCCAGCTCGGCCCGCTCCCCCTCGCCTTCCACCCGCACCGGCTGGCCGAGGAAGCGCGAGTCGTACCCCCCGCCGCGGCGCACGATCGGCACGAGCACCTTGCCCGTCACGTCGCCGCCCAGGACCAGCGCCTGGGCGCCGAAGAACTTCGCCGCGTTGACGAACTTGAGGAAGCAGCGCTCGGACCCGTGGATGTCGCTGGCGAAGAAGATCTTGTAGTCGCTCACGCCGTCGCCTCCCTGTCGCCGCCCCCGCCCGCCTCGATGCGCTCGAGGCCGATCGCGCTGGGTACGCCGCCGTTGCAGTCGTTGAGGTCCATGGGGCAGGCCGAAACCGCCACGGTGAGCGGCACGAGCGCCTCCACGACGACGTGGTCGCCGGCCCGGCTGAGCGGCCGCTCCACCGTCAGGCGCCCCTCGGCGTCGACGCTCGTGCGCATGAACACGTTCCAGGGGTCGGGCACGCGCCCGAGCTCCGGCAGCGCCGCCGCCAGGGCGTCGCGGCAGTTCGGGTGGCCCTCGTGGCCGCCCAGCATGCGGTAGCGCTCGGGGTCGCAGCACGGGTAGAGGAGGTCGTGGACGCCCACGCTGTCCTCCACCAGCCGGAGGACGGGAAGGCGGCGCGTGTCGTACAGGAGGTCGCCCGGGCCCGGCGACAGGCGCCCGAGCGCCGTGCGCGTGTGGCTCGCCGACAGCACGGCGTCGGGACGGTCGGCGACGAAGGCCACCAGGTCCGCCACCTGGCTCCCCTCCAGGTCGACGACGCGCAGGCGGTCGCCTGCGCCAAGCGAGACGCGCACCGCCGTCCCCGGCAGAATCTTCGCTCGGAAGGTTCCCTGCCTGTCCGTCATGCCGTCTCGGCCCCCCTCTCCGGTCCGCCCTCGGCCCGCGCCCGCCAGCCCATCACTCGGGCGGGATCTCCCGGAACGCCAGGTCGACGTCGATGCCCCGGCCGCGCTGCACCCACTTCGCCACCAGGTAGATCACCACCCCGGAGACGAGGACGGCGACGTTGACGTAGAACATGTCCCAGGTGACCACCCCCGCCCCCTTGTCGGGCGTGACCAGGATGCCGACGCCCGAGTCCGGGGCCGAGAGGTAGAAGTACTCGATGAACCCGGTGAGGACGATGGACAGGGCGCCCAGGATGGAGATGACCGGCACCCGCCCCACGCGCCAGTTCACGGGCGAGGCCTCGAACACCTCCGGCATGCGCAGGGGGAAGAGCACCGCCGCCACCGAGGTGATGAAGAAGCTGAGGACGAAGCCGAAGATGCCCGACAGAATCGGCAGGTGGCCGAACAGGAACAGGGCCGTGGAGGCGATCGACAAGGCGCCGATGAGGGCCATGTTGAACACCGGCGCGTGCAGGCGCGGGTGCACCTCGCCTAGCTTGGCCGGCATCATGTGGTCGATCGAGTAGGCCAGGAGGTTGCGGCTCGGGATCATCATGTTGCCGGGAAGCCAGGTGTACGTCCAGAAGATGAAGCCGAAGGCGATGAGGCCGGCGACCAGGGCGTTGGAGCTGAGGGCGCCGACCAGCTCCGGGTAGACGGGGCTCGAGGCCATTCCCAAGGTGGCCGGGTTGGCGGCGGCGATGGCGCGCAGGGTGCCGCCGCCCACGACGTCGAGGAGCAACACCACGAGCACGAGCATGAACGCGCCCGCGAACAGGCCGCCCAGCGGCATGGCGATGAGTTGGCTGCGCCGGGCGCTCTTCACCTCGCCCCCGATGTAGGCCGAGGCGATGTTGAAGCCCATGACGAGGTACACCCAGGTCATACCCACGAGCGTCTGGCGCAAGCTGAACGGCTGCGGCCGCACGAGGGGCCCCGCGGCGCGGACGATGGCCTGATAGACGTCCTGCCTACCGGTGAGGGCGGCGGCGTAGCGGTTGAAGCCGGCGACGAAGGCGGCGTGGTCGGACGAGGCGAGGACGACGATGCTCACCAGCACCGACATGAGCGCCAGCGCGAACAGGACGTTCTGGACGCGCATGTAGGTCTTGAGGCCACGGATGAACAGGCCCACGAAGACGATGATGAGGAACGACCCGGCGAGGAACGCCCCCAGCGGGGTGGAGAACCAGTTGCCGAGCCGGACGAGGCCGCCGGCGTGCAGGTAGACGCCCAGCACGCGGAAGAACTGGGATAGGCCGTACTCGCCGAAGTAGGCCGCCGGCGTGCCGGCGTACAGGACGTTCCAGAGCGTCCAGTTCCAGCTCCCGATCATGCCCCAGGCCGGCCCCAGGACGCGGCTCACGTACACGTAGTCCCCGCCCGACCGGGGCATGGCGGCGGCGAACATGGCGTACACGAGGGCGGTGGGGATCGTGGCCAAGGTGACCAGGACGATGCCGAGCGGCAGGCTGGCGCCCGGGTAGTCGAGGGCGTAGAAGAGGGCGATGAAGGCGGCCCCGATGCCGATGTTGATGAAGTTCACATTGTAGACGAAGGCGTCGAGGGTGGACGCCTCGCGCACGAGGCCGGTGGCGTCGCGCTGGAAGGTGCGCAGCTTGGGTTGGGCGCTCACGCCGATCCCCCTTTCTCCGCGCCGGCGGCGAAGGCGCGCACGCCGGCGCCGCTGTTCTTCGCCAGGACCGAGATCGCCTCGTACAGGAGGTTGGCCGCCAGAAGCGAGGTCGGGGCGCCCGGCCCGTCGTACGGCGGCGCTACCTCGACCACGTCCATGCCCACCAGGCGGTGGCCGACGAGCGAACGCACGCACTGCACGGCGTCCCAGGCGCTCAGGCCGCCCACCTCGGGCGTGCCGGTGCCGCTCGCGAACGCCGGGTCGACCACGTCGATGTCCCACGAGATGTACAGCGGTGCGTCGGCCGGCACGCCGGCCAGGATGTCGGCCATGACGGCCCGGGCGCCGCGCTCGAAGAAGGCGTCGATCGTCTCCACCCGGATGCGGTGCTCGTGCGCGAAGTCCAGGTCGTCGGGAGCGTACTGGCTGCCGCGGATGCCCGCCTGGGCGACGCTGTCCACGAGCCCTTCTTCCACCACCCGGCGCAGCCACGTGCCGTGGGTGTACTTCTTCCCCCAGTACGAGTCCCAGAAGTCCAGGTGGGAGTCGAAGTGGATGAGGTGGAGCGGCCCGTGCGCCCGCCTCAGGGAGCGGAGGACGGGGAGGGTGATGGAGTGGTCGCCGCCGCAGATGAAGGGCACGGCGCGGGCGGCGCACAGGCGGTCCAGGTGGGCCTCCACCCGTTCGAACGTGTCGAAGATGTAGCCGGGCACGACGTCCACGTCGCCGTGGTCGACCACGTTGAGGACGTCGAACGGGCTTACGTCCAAGAACATGTTGTAGGGTCTCAGGAGCCGGGAGTTCTCGCGCACCGCGGCCGGGCCCATGCGGGCGCCGCTGCGGAAGGTGGTGGCGTCGTCGAACGGGATGCCGAGGAAGACCGCATCCACGTCGGTGAGATCCTCCTCGTACGGCAGGCGGGCGTAGGTGGCCGGCTGGGCGAAGCGCGGCGAGCGGAGCGCGTCGCGCTGGCGGATGTCGCGCCTCGGGGCGCGGGAGTCGGCTTCGGGCATGCGTCGGTCACCTCCGTGGGCGGCGATCGGTCGGCCAGGTCAGGTCATGACCTCGCCGCCGTTGGGGTTGAGTACCTGCCCGACGAAGTACGAGGCGTCGTCGGAGGCGAGGAACGCCACCGCCGCCGCCACCTCCTCGGGCTCGCCGAACCGGCCGAGGGGGTAGAAGACCACCTCGGTGCGCTCGTAGTCGGGCGGGAAGGCGTCGAGCATGGGGGTGTGGATCGCGCCGGGGGCCACGGCGTTGACCCGGATGCCGCGCGGCGCCAGCTCCCGCGCCAGGGCGCGGGTGAGGGCGATCACCCCACCCTTCGACGCGGAGTAGTGGACGAGGGCCGCCGCCCCGATCTGTCCCAGGTCGGAGGCCACGTTGACGATCGCCCCCCCGGCCGCCATGGTGCGGGCGGCGGCGCGGCAGGCGTAGAACGTGCCCGACAGGTTCACGGCGATCGTCTCCTGCCAGTCGGCGTCCGTCAGCTCGGCCGCCGGCGCGAGGCGGGCGATGCCGGCGGCGTTCACGAGGATGTCGGGCACACCGCCCAGGCGCACGCCCGCCTCCCGCCACATGGCCTCGACCGAGGCCGAGTCGGCGACGTCGACCGCCAACTGCCCGGGGCGCGGGCGGCGGTCGGCGCCCAGCGTGCGCGCCCCCTCCGCCTCCAGGCGGGCCACCACCGCCAACCCGATGCCGCCCGCCGCGCCCACCACGAGGGCGCGGCGGCCTGCCAGGCGCCCGCTCACGGCAGCACCGCCGCCGCCCGCACGGGCGACCCGTCGCCGTCGGCGATGCGCAGCGGCAGGGCGAGGAACCAGTACCCCTCGGGCGGGAGCGGCTCGGCCGGGACGATGGCGTTCACGTACGGCACGCCGCTGTCGAGGAGCATGTGGTCGGGGATGCGCACCCCCGGCGCCACGCGGGTCTCGCCCTCGCGCGGGTCGCAGCACAGGGCCGTGTCGGTGGCCACCAGGCGAACGCCGCGGTCGATGAGCCACTGGGTGGCGGCGCGGGAGAGGAAGGGGGTGGCGGAGGCGAAGTCGGGCTCGAACCAGCGCCGGTGCCAGCCGGTGACGACCACCGCCACCTCTCCCGCCCTTAGGGCCTCCCCCCCGGCCGCCTCGAGCATCGCCGGGGTGATCTCGGTCAGGGGGCGGTCGGCCTCGGCCACCGCCAGGGTGCGGGCGGGGCCGACGAACGGCGAAAGGTCGATGGCGTCGGTGCCGCCGCGCTCCTCCCACCAGTGCTTGGGCGCGTCCATGTGCGTTCCCATGTGGGTGGTGAGTTCCAGCCGCATGGCGCGGTAGCCGAACTCCGCCACGGTGGCGATCACCTCGGCGGCGTACGGCCGGAACGGGTCCCCGTAGTGCCACATGCCGGGGGCGAGGGGACCGGTGCAGTCGACGACGCGCATGCCTGGCGCCTCCTACTCGGGAGGGATCTCGACGAAGGCGGCGGTGACGTCGATGCCGCTCCGACGCCTCGCCGCCTTGATCACCTGGTAGGCCACGACGGCGGCGACGATGAGCGCCCCCGACACCCAGCGCATGATCGCGCTCGTGGGGTTGTTCGCGCCCAGCCCCTGCACCGGGTCGAGCCACAGGATGGCCTCCATGTACACCAGGGCCACGAGCGCCACCGCCCCCACCCAGGTGATGACGGGCACGCCCAGCAGGCGCCCCTGGAAGGGCGAGCCCCGGTACAGCTCCGGCCGCCGGTAGGGGAAGACGAGGGCGGCGACGGCCGCGATCATGAAGCTGAGAAGCCAGGTGAAGATGCCCGACAGGAGCGACAGGATGCCGACGGCGTACAGGATGAGGCTCACCTCGCCCAGGACGGCGACGATGGCGATCGCCACCGTGGGGGCGTGCAGGCGCGGGTGGACGTCGGCCACCCGGTCGGGGATCAGGCGGTCGATCGACCACGCCAGGAGGATGCGGGTGGAGGCGAGGAAGTTCACCGGCAGCCACACGTACGTCCAGAAGAGGAACAGCACCATCATGACCACGCCCAGCCAGCCCGGGCCGGCGGCGATCGCCGCCAGCTCCTGGTAGTAGGGCACGAAGCCCAGGCCGTAGGTGGACGGCGCCACCGACCCGCTCGCCTCCACGAAGCGAAGGCCGGCGGTGTGGAAGACCGCGGCCGCGAGGAGGGCCATGACGATGCCGGTGAAGACGATCGGCGTCGTCATGCCGTAGAACTGGCTGCGGCGGGCGCTCTTCACCTCGCCGCCGATCATGGTCGAGGTGACCGAGAAGGCGATGATGAGGATCACCCACGAGGAGAACAACAGCGTGTTGCCCAGGCTGAACCCGGCGGCGTGGGTGCCGTAGGCGTGCATGATCGCCGCGTAGGCGCCCGCCTTGCCGCCCGCGGCGACGACGTAGCGGTCGAAGCGGGAGACGAAGGCGGCGTGCGGCGTGGAGAAGAGGACGGCGATCATGAGGAGCGCGTTCACCATGGCCAGGAGGAAGGCGATGTTCTGGATGCGCATGTACAGGCGGACGCCGCGGACGAAGACGTACGTGAAGACGGCCATGAGGACGGTGCCTACGACGATGATGCCGACGGGCGACTCGACCGACCCGGCGAGCTGGAGGACGCCCCGGCTGCCGGTCACCACCGCCAACACGCGCAGGAGGGGCGCGACCCCGTACTGGGGCAGGAAGCCCGCCGGCACGCCGATGTACACGAGCAGCCAGAACAGCCAGTTGAACGAGGTGAAAAAGCCCAGGCCGGGGGTGAGGATGCGGCTCACGAACACGTAGTCGCCGCCCGAGCGGGGCATCGCGGACGACAGCATGCCGTACACGGCGGCGACGGGGATGGTGGCGGCGACCGTGAGGGCGATCGCCAGGTAGGGGCTGACGCCGCTGTACAGACCCAGGAACCCGAGTACGAACAGCGCGCCGATGCCGACGTTCTGGTTGAGGGTGTTGTAGACGAAGACGTCCAGGCCGCTAGCCTCGCGGGTCAGGCCGGTGGCGTCGCGGACGAACACCTTGGGCGCTGCTGCCATCGCGCGGTGGCCTCCTCTCGCGATCGTCGGGACAAGAGCGCGGACGGCGCACGGGGCGGCGCGCGCTCCCCGCCGGGGGTGCCGCCCGCGCCCCCCGAGACGCGCCCGCCGCCGCCGTCCGCCGTCACCCCCGTCCCCGCCCTACCCCGCCGGCCAGCGGCTGGTGACCACCCGCCGCTCGGTGTAGAACTGCACGGCGTCCTCGCCCGTGGCGTGCAGGTCGCCGTAGAACGAGTGCTTCCAGCCGGCGAAGGGCAGGTAGGCGACCGGCGCCGGCACGCCGATGTTGATGCCCACCATGCCGGCCTCGATGCGCTCGCGGAAGATGCGGGCGCTCAGGCCGCTGCGGGTGAAGATGGCGGCCGCGTTGCCGAAGGGCGAGCGGTTGGCGAGGTCGATCGCCTCGTCCAGGCTGGCCACGCGCACCACCGCCAGCACCGGGCCGAAGATCTCCGTGCGCAGAAGGCGCGCCCCGGGCGGGACGTGGTCGAACAGGGTGGGCCCGAGGAAGAAGCCCCCCTCCGGCCCCTCGCCCCGGCCGTCGCGCACCAGACGCGCCCCCTCGGCCAGGCCGCGCTCGATCTCGGAGGCGATGCGGTCGCGCGCCTCGGCCGTGATGACCGGCCCCATCTCCGTCTCGGGCCTGCGGCCGTCGCCCACCCGCAGGCGGCCGATGCGCTCGCTCAGGGCGGCGACCAGCGGCTCGGCCACCTCCCCCACGGCCACCACCACGCTCGCCGCCAGGCAGCGCTCGCCCGCGTTGCCGTAGGCCGAGGAGACGATCGCCTCCACCGTGAAGGGAAGGTCGGCGTCGGGCATGACCACGAGGTGGTTCTTCGCACCCGCCAGGGCCTGGACGCGTTTGCCCGCCGCCGACGCCGTGCGGTACACCTCGCGCGCCACAGGCTCGGAGCCGACGAAGGAGACCGCCCGCACGTCGGGGTGGGTGATGAGGGCCCGCACCGTCTCCCCGTCGCCGTGCACGACGTTGAACACCCCGTCGGGCAGCCCCGCCTGGGCGAACAGCTCCGCCAGGCGGGTGACCGAGAGGGGCACGCGCTCCGACGGCTTCATGACGAACGTGTTGCCGCAGGCGATGGCGATCGGGAACATCCACATGGGCACCATGGCCGGGAAGTTGAACGGCGCCACCCCCGCCACCACCCCGAGCGGCACCCGGTACATCTCCACGTCGACGCCCCGCGCCACGTTGGCGAGCGTGCGGCCCATGAGCAGGGTGGGCAGGCCCAGGGCGAAGTCGACCACCTCGATGCCGCGCCGCACCTCGCCCCGCGCCTCGTCCAGGGTCTTGCCGTTCTCCGCCGTGACGAGCGCCGCCAGCTCCTCGAAGTGCTCCTCCAACACCGCCTTGAAGCGCACGAGCGTCTGCAGGCGTTCGGGCGGCGGCACCTGTGCCCAGGCGGGGAAGGCCGCCGCCGCCGCCCGCACCGCCTCGTCCACGCCGCCCTCGTCCGTGAGCGGCACCCGCCCGAGCACCGCCCCGTCCGCCGGGTTGCGCACGACGAGCTCCCCGCGTCCGGCCGGCTCCCGCCAGGCGCCGGCCACGAAGTTGCGAAGCCGCCCGTCCCCGCCCCGCCCGGCGAGGTCCGCCACGGGCGAGGTCACCGCCTGCTCCAGCTCCCTTGCCATCCGGCCGTCCCCCCGTCTCCGCCTCGGTTTGCTAGCGCGCGCCCGCCGCGCTGTGGGCGCGCGCCTGGGATTCGGCCTCGGCCACCGCCTCGGCCACGGTCGCCACCACCCGCTCCAGGTCCGCCTCCTCGATCACCAGCGGGGGCTGGATGCGCAGGACGTTCCCGCCCATGCCGCCCACGCCGATGAGCACGCCCCGCTCGCGCGAGCGCTCCCGCACGGCGCGCGCGATGGCCCGGGCCGGGGCCTTCGTCTCCCGGTCCTCGACCAGCTCCACGCCGATCATGAGCCCCAGTCCGCGCACCTCGCCCACCGTCTCGCACCCGGCCAGGGCGTCGCGCAGGCGCCCGATGGCGCGCTCGCCCAGGGCCGCGGCCCGCGCCGGCAGGCCCTCCTCCTCCATGACCTCGAGGTTCGCCAGGGCGGCGGCGCAGGAGACGGGGTTGCCGCCGAAGGTGGACAGGTGCTCGCCCGGCTTGAGGGCGTCGGCGATCTCCGGCCGCGCGATCACCGCGCTCAGCGGCAGGCCGTCGGCGATGCCCTTGGCCATGACGAGGATGTCCGGCTCGACGCCGCTGTGCTCCACGGCGAACAGGCGGCCGGTGCGGCCGAAGCCGGTCTGCACCTCGTCGGCGATGAACAGGATGCCGCGCCGGTCGAGGATCTCCCGCACGTACCGGAGGTAGGCGGTGGGGGGAACGATGATCCCCCCCTCGCCCATCACCGGCTCGGCGATGAACGCCGCCACGTCGTCGCTCGTCTGGGTGCGGATCGTCTCCTCCACCGCCGCGGCCGCCTCGCGCGCCACCTCCTCCGGCGTCGCCGGGTGGGGCCACCGGTAGGCGTAGGGCGCGGGCGCGAACGCCACCCCGGGCATGAACGGGCCGCCGCGCCGGCGCCGGAGCGAGTTGCCGGTGAGGCTCAGGGTGGCCAGGCTGCGGCCGTGGAAGGAGTGGGTGAGGGAGACGAACTCGTGCCGGCCCGTGTACGCCTTGGCCATGCGCAGCGCGGTCTCGATCCCCTCCGCCCCGCCGTTGCCGAAGAAGGTCTTCCGAAGCCGCCCCGGCGTGACTTGGGCCAGGCGCTCCGCCAGCTCGGCCACCACCGGCACGTGGTAGGTGTAGCTCTGCACGTGCAGGTAGGCCTCCATCTGGCGGCGCGCCGCCTCCACCACGCGCGGGTGGGCGTGGCCCGCGTTCACCACGGAGATGCCCGAGAAGGCGTCGACGTACTCCCGCCCGTCCTCACCCCGCACCCGCGCTCCCCGCGCCCACACCGGCACCACGGGCTCCACCCGCTCGACGAAGCTCGTGGCCACGAACTCCCGGTACCTCTCCTCCACCGTCCGATCGGACATGCCCCCACCCCCGTCGTCCCAGGCCTTTGGGGGTGGCAATATTCTGTCGCCGGACAGCGCCTCCTCCCGTCCGGTGATTGACGAATTGTTCCCTTTATGTCATGAACTGCATGACATCCCGTTTGCGGGGGAGGATGGCCGTGACCGTCGCCGACGCCCTCGCCCATCCCCTGTTCGCGCGCGCCCGCCTGGTGGCCGGCGCCGCCGGCGTGGAGCGAACCGTCAGCTGGGTGCACGTGGCCGAGATTCCCCACCCCCGCGCCTTCCTAAGGCGCGGGGCGATGGTCCTCACCACCGGCGTGGGCCTTTCCACGCCGTCGGCCCGCGACGCCTACGTGCGGGAGGCGGTCGAGGCGGGCGCCAGCGCCGTCGTCCTCGAGGCCGGGCCGTACAGCCCCGGAGTGCCGGAGGAGTTTTCCGCCGTGTGCGAGGCGGCGGGCGTGCCCCTCATCGTGTTCGACGAGGAGACGCGCTTCCTCGACATCACGCAGGCCCTGAACGGGGCGCTCCTGCACGGCCAGTACGCCGTTCTCGAGCGCCTCCTCCTCCTGCAGGAGCGCGTCGGCGCCGTCCTCTCCCAGGCCGAAGGCGTCGACCGCCTGCTCGAGGTGGCGGCGGCCACGCTGGGCGCGAGCGTCGCCTTCCTCCCCCGGCTCGAGGGCGAGGGGGTGGGACACGGGCCGCGGGCGTCGGAGCTTACGGCCCTGTCCGCGTCGAGCCGGGTACTCGCGCGTCCGACGCCCGTCGCCCTCCCCTTCCCCCACCTGCGCCAGAGCGTGGTCGTCCTCGGCCAGGCCGAGGGCGAGGTGGTGCTCGCGCCCGAGGCGGCGGCAGAGGCGGACGACTTGGCCACCTTGGCGCTCGGCCTGCTCACCCGGTCGGTCGGCCAGGAGATCCTCCGCCGGCACGCCCTGGCCGAGGACCAACGCCGCCAGGAGGCGGCGGTGGTGAGCGGCATCCTGGGCGGGGACGACGACGCCCTGCGCTCCGCCCGGCGGCTCATGGCGCTTCGGCGGGGGGCGGAGCGCGGACCGCTCGTGGCCGTAGCCGTCGCCGCCGACCCCGACGAGATCGGCCGCGTCTACACCCAGGTGCGCGCCGGCCTGCAACCCCTCCTGGCCGCCGTGCACGGGGGGCAGGTGCTGTGCGTCGTCCTCGCCCCGCCTGGTCCCGCCGACCTCGACCGCCGCCTGCGCGCCTTCGCCGACGGGTCGGACTTGCGGCTGGGGGTGGCCGACCCGCGCGACGACGTCGACGACCTGGCGGCGGCGTTCGACGAGGCGCTCGCCGCGCTCGCGTGCGTGCGTCCGCCCGTGGGCGAGCGGGTGCGCCGCTACGCCGATCTGGGCGCCCACCGCCTCCTCGCCGCCCATGCACCCTCCGACCTGTGGCGGCGCCTCGTCCTGCCGGAGCTTGGTTCCCTCCTGAGGCGCGACCGGGAGGACGACGACACCCTGCTCGCCACGTTGCGCGCCCTGGTCGCAAGCGACTGGGACCGTTCGCGCGCCGCCCGCCGCCTCGGCGTCAGCCGCCAGGCCCTGTACGCCCGCCTCCGCCGCCTTGAGCGCGTCCTTGGCGTGGGATGGGATCGTTACCCCCGATCCCTTGATCTTGCCCTGGCTCTTGCCGCCTACGACACGACAGGCGACCGCTCGGCGGCCGGAGCGACGGCTGCGGGCGGCGCGCACAGCGGGCGCCGTGCCCGATCGCGCTGACGCCAGGCACCATCCGCCTTGACTCCCGCCGCCGCGCCGGGCCATGAGGCCCTGGCCGGCGCTACGACCCATCGGACAGGCCGGCAGCGAAGTCCGCCAGGAGCCGCACCTGGTCCGGGAACACCGGAGATGCGCGACGCACGAAGTTCCTGTCGGCCGTCACCAAAACAGCCGGCTGATGCGCTAGGGCCAGCGCGAGATATAGGCAGTCGTACACGGCCGTCTCGAGGGCGGCGGCCAAGTGGGAGGCTTGGTCGACAAGGGCATGGCATGGCGCTAGGCGCGGCGCGGTCGCGTAGGCCATCGCCAACGCCACCGCCGCCTCATCGGCCGTGAGTTCGTGTTGGAGGTACCTCTTCTTCCAAATGACGTTTGCGATCTCTGCCAGGAGGATGTCCGGGGCAAGCGCGTCCCAAGTGCCGTCCGCAACCGCAGTCAGCACCTGCCGGGCGTGAGGGGATCCGTCCTCCGGAAGGATCCACTTACATGCGACCGAGGCGTCGACGACCATGGTTCTCTTCATCACCGCCGGTCGTCGCGCACAAGGTCCGTGCTGTCGCTAGTCGCAACGCCTCCTCGTCTCCGGAGTACGGCGTCATGGAAGGCTTCCAGCGTACGAAGCGCATCTCGCAGCCGCAGCCTCTGACGGTACTCCTCCGCATGGGCCGAGAGGGCGTCGCGGACGACCGACGCCAGACTCCGACCCGATGCCCTGGCCTCCGCCTTGAGGGCGTCGTACACGTCGTCCGGAAGATCACGCACCGTCAGAAAAGCCATTTTGC
Source organism: Bacillota bacterium (assembly GCA_023512375.1). Classification (GTDB taxonomy): domain Bacteria; phylum Bacillota; class Sulfobacillia; order JAJZYS01; family JAILZS01; genus JAILZS01. Next base: position 60,428 of record JAILZS010000007.1, read on the forward strand.
ATTCGCCTCTGCATTCACTTTGCAGTCACAGGGATCGGGCGTCAAGCCTGCGAGCCGACGCCCCGGCCTGCCCCGACTCGACGTCCGGGCAGGCGATGCCAACCTCCCGAGCGCGGGACAGGCGCTTCCCCGCATCGGCCCCTCGTCATGGTAGATCATGCCAGTCTACATCGAACCCATGTTTGGGTCTACCGTGGAAGGTCTAAGCTGCGAAGCCGCCACCGGCTTTGTCGTAAGTCCGATTGGCCCCCAGGGGCGCGGTCGACCCATGGACCCGCCGCGGCCGCGCGAACACCGTTCGGTCCTCCGCGCGGCCCCAACTTTCCCTTCCCGGCGCGCGTGGCAGGAGCGGCGGCGGGAACGGCCGTAGTCCCCGCCGCTTCCCGTCGGGAGGGATGGTCTCGTGCCGGCGCGCCCCCATGTCCTCCGTCCCGCCGCGATCCTGTCCGCGCTTTCCTCCCTCGCCCTCCTCCCCGTGGCCGTTCGCGCCGCACCCTCGCCGTCGGTTCCGGTCGTGGTGGGGCGTCTCGCCGCCCGCTTCCACCCCCTCCCCCGCCCCCCCGCCGCCCCGCCTCTGTGGGCGGTGGCCATGGCCTCGCCCCGCCTGGGTTGGGCGGTCGTGGGCAGCGGCCCGTCGCGCCGCGTCGCCCAGACCCTGGACGGCGGACGGACGTGGCGCGTGCGCGTGCATGCCGCCCTGCCGGTCTTGGCCTTGGCGGCGCCCGACCCCCGCCACGTCGACCTCTTAGAGGGATGCCCGGGCGGCGCCTGTCGGGGCGCGGCCCTGTACGCCAGCGCCGACGGCGGCGCCACCTGGCGCCTTCGCTGGCGCTCTTCCTCCCTCGCCGCCTACGCCCTCTCCTTCCCGACGCCGTCCGCGGGCTACGCCGTGGTGGGCCCGCCCCCGGGTCGGCCCTGGGGCGCCTACCGCCTGCTGGCCAGCCAGGACGGCGGCCGGAGATGGGACAGCCGTCCCCTACCCGCCTGCGTCGGCGGGGGCGGAGGCGGGTGGGCCATGGCCTTCGATCCCGCCGCCCGGGGCTTTCTCCTGTGCGGTGGCCCGCCCTCGGCGGGGGAGCAGGAGAAGGCCCTGTGGAGGACGGACGACGGCGGCCGCACCTGGCACCTCGTGGCGGAAAGCGTCCCCCCCGGCGGTCCGAGCCGTGTCGGCCCCCTGCCGGTGGCCGGCTACGTGCACTCCGTCTTCTTCCTCACGCCCCGCCTGGGCTGGATCGGCCTCGTCCGGGGCGGTCTCTACCGCACCGACGACGGCGGCCGCACCTTCCGCCCCGCCGCTCCCCCCTTCCCCCCCGCCGTCGCCGACGGGGGCGCGTCCGTCGCCTTCCTGCCGTCGGGCTTCGGCTGGCTGGACGAAGCCGGTACCGGCGCCCTGTTCACCACCGACGACGGGCGGCACTGGTCGTGGGTGTACCCGCCGCCCCACCCCGCCCTCGTCTCCGCCCTGCCGGGCGGCGTCGCGGCCGGGGCCGCCACGCCCTACGACCCCTCCGCCGTCTTCCTCCGTTCCAGTGCAGCCGCGGGGTGGAGGTGGACCGGGGAGGCCCCTGGGGCCATCTCGGCCCTCGAGGCGTTGGCGCCGGACGAGCTGGCCGCAGCCGTGAACTTCGGCCTCGGCCTGGCCATGAGCGAAAGCGCCGGTGGGACGTGGACCGCCCTCCCCGTACCGGCCGGCTGGCGCATCGTCGCCCTCGGCCTGGACGGCCCCGCCTCGGGCTGGCTCCTCGCCCGTCCCGTCGCCCGCCCCACCGCCCCCGCCGCCCTCTTCTCCCGCACCGGCGCCGCCGCAGGCCCCTTCTGGCAGCGCCTCACCCCACCGTTCGTCCCCCTGGCCGCCGTCGCCACCGGTCCGGCCAGCGGCGTCGCCCTCGGCCGGGTGGGGCGGAAGACGGCGGCATGGGCCACCGCCGACGGCGGGCGCACGTGGACGCCGCTCACGGCCCCGGGGGCGGCGCAAGCGACGGGTATGGGGGCAAGAGGCAGCCTGGTGTGGGTATACGGGCCGGGATTCGTGGACGTGAGCGCCTGGCGCGGCGCAGCGTGGACCGTGGTCCGCCTGCCGCCCTCCCTCCGGCCCGCCGTTGTCTCGTTCGGCGACCCCGACCACGCCCTGCTCGCCCAGGAGGACGGCGCCGTGTGGTCCACGGCCGACGGCGGCACGAACTGGTACGAGCTGGACGCCCCGCCGCCCGCCTAGCCTCCCGCGGCATCCCTACGGCGCGCGCACCGCGCCGCCGTCGAAGCGCACGGCGCTGCCGCTCACGTAGTCACAGGCGGGCGAGGCGAGGAAGGCCACCAGGCGTCCAAACGCCTCCGGCGTGCCCAGGCGCCCCAAGGGCACGCCCTGGCGGGCGGCCGCCGCCGCCGCCAGGGCGTCGGGGTCGGCCAGGGCGTCCGGCGCCGCCCCGCGCACAAGCTGCTCCTCCACCCCGGCCGTCCGCGTCAGGCCCGGGAGGACGCTCACCACCCGCACCCCGCTCGGGCCGGCGCGCACCGCCAGCATCTTCCCCCACGCCAGGAGGGCGGGGCGGACCACGCTGGACAGCGCCAGGTCGGAGTCCGGCTCGACGGCGGTGCGCGACAGGACGTTGACGATCGCGCCACCCCCTGCGACGGCCATGCGCGCCGCCGCCCAGCGGTCGAGCTCCACGATGGCCCGCGCCTTGGCCCAGGCGTCCGCCCACGCCTCCTCGCCCACCTCGTCCACCCAACCCCCGGCGGGGTTGCCGCAGTTGGCCACCAGCACGTCTGGCGGCCCCAGGCGGGCCTCCACCTCCGCCAGCATGGCGGCGCGCTGCCCGGGGTCGTCCACGTCCGCCGCAAGCGCCCACGCCTCCGGCGCCCCCGCCGCCAGGAGGCGCCGCCGCGCCTCGGCCAGGGGCCCCGGCCGGCGGGCGCAGACGGCCACCCGGCATCCCTCCCCCGCCAGGGCAAGCGCCGCCGCCAGCCCCAATCCCTCCGACGCCGCCGTCACCAGGGCCAAGCGGCCGCGCAGGGCGAGATCCACCCCCCGACCTCCTCCTCCCGCGGGGCCGTACCGCCGCCCCGCCTCGTCGACGGGGAAAGGGTTCGCCGTCGGTGAGGCGAACCCCCCTTGCGCACGGCGGGCACCCCGCCCGCCCGAGGAGGGTCGCCCATGCTTCGGCCCAGAGGGCCCATGCCCCGTCCCCGCCGGCGCGAAGGGGCCGGCCGCGCCGTCGCCGTCGCCGCCGCCCTGGCGGCGCTGGCCATGGCGGCGCCGGGCGCGCGCGCCCAAGCCCTGATCCCCGTCCCCACCCTCGGCTTGGCGGGGGCGGGCGCCGTCCCCGCCGGCCCCGCCCCCACCTCCGCCTCGCTACGGGTGGACCTCCTCCTGCGGCGCACGGGCCCCCTGCCGCCCCCGCCCCCCCTCGGCGTGCGCTACACCCCCGCCCAGGCCGCCGACCGCGTCGCGCCCAGCCCTTCCCAGTACGCCTCCCTCGCGAGCTACCTCGCCGCCGCCGGGCTTACCGTGACGCGGCGCTACGCCGACCGCCTCCTGCTCCAGGTGGTCGGTCCCACCGCCGCCCTGGAGCGCGCCTTCCACGTCACCCTCGCCACCTACGAGCGCGCCGGCCGGCACGTCCTCGCGCCCGCCGCCCCGGCCGCCCTCCCCGCCTCCCTGGCCGCCACCGTGGTGGGCATCGTCGGCCTGGCGAGCGACGGCTGGCCCACCCCCGCCCCCCTCGAGCGCCTGCCGAACCTCGCCGCCTTGCGCACCCCGCCCGCCCCCGACGCCGCCGGCCCGGTGCAGGACAGCGCCCAGGCCGACCTGGCCGCGGCTCGCTTCCTCTCCACCTTCACGGTGAGCGGCCCAAGCTCGGTGGCGGCCGGCCTGGAGGCGGTCTACCGCGTACGCCTCCTCGACGCCGCCGGCCACCCCCTCGCCGGCTACGCCGTGCGCCCCGTCCTGTCCCAGGCCGAGACCGCCTACGCCGGCCCCACCGGTCCCGGCAGCATGGTGACCGACTCCTCCGGCCAGGCCAGCTTCTGGCTCCTCACCGGCACCCCGTCCTCGTTCGCGCTCACCGTTGCCGCCGCCCCCAACCCGCCCTCGCCTCCCTCCTCCGCGCCCCCTTCGCCGCCCCCGGCGCCGCCCACCCCCGTGTACGCCACCGCCCAGCCCGTAGCGGTGAGCGTGCACGGCCCCGCAGCCAGCCTGAGCCCGTACACGGCATCGCAGGTGAACAGCGCCTACGACGTCACCCCCCTTCTGTCCGCAGGCGCCGACGGCCACGGGGTGGGGGTCGGGATCGTGATCTGGAACCGTTTCTCCCTGTCCGACGTGGAGAGCTACTTCCGCATGAACGGGGGTCCACAGCCCCAGGTCACCGTGGTGCCGATCGACGGCACGCCGCAACCCGGCGACGGCGGCACCGAGGCCACGTTGGACGTGGAGCGCGTGGGCGGCACGGCCCCGGGATCGCACATCTACGTGTACGACGCCGCCACCGTGACGGGCGTCTTCGACGCCCTCGTCTACGCCCTCCAGACGGCGAAGGTGAGCGTCCTCAGCATGTCCTGGGGGATCCCGGAGAGCGACGTCCCCGACGGCTTCTTCGACCCCTTCGAGGCCCTGTTCGACGCCGCCGCCCAGGAGGGCATCACCTGCATCGCCTCCTCCGGCGACACAGGCTCGCGCGCCGACGGCGTGCACACGGGCGTCAACGTGCCCGCCTCCAGCCCCTACGTCCTGGCCGTGGGCGGCACCCAGATGGCCGTCGACCCCGCCACCGGCGCCATCGCCGCCCAGGCCGCCTGGTCGCCCGACGGTTCCTTCGACCTCGGCAACCTGGCCGCGCCCGCCGCCAGCGGCGGCGGTTATTCCCGCTACTACGCCCGTCCGCCCTGGCAGGTGGGGCCCGGCCTCCCCCCGTACTGGACCGAGCCGTTCCGGGGGGTGCCCGACGTCTCCCTCGCCGCCACCTACCCGGGCTACGCCACGATCCTGGACGGCAAGAGCCAGGCCTACGGCGGCACGAGCGCCAGCGCCCCCACCTGGGCGGGATTCGTCGCCGACATCGAGAGCGACCTGGGCGCCGACCTGGGGGCGCAGCTGGCGCCTCTCCTGTACGCCTTCGCCGCCGGGGCGGCGCCGGGGGTGTTCACGCCCGTCACCGCCGGCGACAACATCGGCTTTCGCGCCGCTCCCGGTTGGAACCCGGTGACCGGCCTGGGCACGCCCGACGTGGCCCTGCTCGACCAGGCCATGCGTACCGCCTTCACCCCCTCGACCCTGGAGGTGGTCCGCGCCCAGACGGGAAGCCTGGACTACGTGGGCCAAACCGTGACCGTGGAGGCGGTGGTGCTCGACGCCTTCGGTCTCGCCCTGGGCGGCGTGCCCGTCACCGTGGAGGCGCCGTACGGCGCCGCCGCCAGCCCCGGCAACACCGCCACCGACGCCACCGGCGTGGCCACGTTCCAGCTGCGCGCCTCCGCGGCGGGCGTGCGCACCTACGTCTTCCGCGTCCCGGCCCACAACGGTCCCGACGCGCTTGGGCAGGAGCTCACCTTCCCGTTCGCCGTCCACTGGCTCCTCCCGCCTCCGGGCGGCTAGGGCCGGCGCGGCGTTGACAGGCCGGCCGTCGACCCGGTATCCTGCGCCCACGCGGCGCGCCGGCCCCGGCCGGAGGCGGCGTCCGGGCGAAGACGCCCGCCGGGCGCGGGCCCGTCGGCGCGCGCCCAACCCCAGGAGCGAAGGGGCGGAGGGTTCAGGGTGGAAGCGGGCAGGGGGCACATCTTCGTACTCGTCGGGCCGGGGGGGAGCGGCAAGACCACGCTGATCCGGGCCCTCATCGAGCGGCGCCCCTACGTCCGGTTCATCCCCACCGCCACCACGCGGCGGCCGCGCCCGGGCGAGGTGAGCGGCCACGACTACTTCTTCCTCACCGACGCCGAGTTCGACCGCATGATCGGCGACGGCGCCCTCATGGAGTGGCAGACCATCCACGGCCACCGCTACGGCACCATCCGCAGCGAGTTCCAGGGTGTGATCGACCGGGGCGAGGTGGGCATCACCTCCCTCGACTACAAGGGCGCCTTCGTCGCCAAGCGCACCTTCGCCGACGACCTGACCACCGTGTTCGTGCGCGCCGGCTCCGCCGACGACCTGGAGGACCGCCTGGCCAAACGGCCTGGGGCGACGAGCGAGGAGATCGCCGCTCGCCTGGAGCGCGCCGAGGAGGAGTACAGGTACGCCGAGGCGTGCGACGCCGAGGTGGTCAACCGCGCCGGCGCCCTGGACGAGGCGGTGGCGCGCCTGGACGAGATCGTCGCCCGCCACGGCGTGCCCGCGGCGGAGGCGTAGCCCCCGAGCCGTCCCGGAGGAGGCGGGCGGCGCGGCGGCGAAGGCTCCCGCCCACGGCGCCGCCCCCGGGGCGGCGCGAAGGAGAGTGCAAGATGGCCGTTGGCCCCCCGCCCTTCCCCCGCATCCCCGTCGGCCTGCGCCACACCCTGGTGGTGCCCGTGACCCGGGAGCTGTCCGCCGACGCCCTCGGCAACCCCGGCGTGCGCGCCTACGCCACGCCCATGCTCGTCCTGGGCGTGGAGCAGGCCGCCGTGGCCGCCATCGCCTCCTACCTTGACGAAGGGTTCATCTCCCTCGGCACCCACATCGACCTACGCCATCTCGCGCCCACGCCGGTGGGCACCGACGTCCGCATCCACGTCTGCCTCGAGGCGGTGGAGGGCCGGCGGCTGCGCTTCTCGGTGGTGGCGGAGGACGGCATCGAGCGCATCGCCGTCGGCGACCACGAGCGCTACCTCGCGCGCACGGCCGACTTCCTCGACCGGCTCGAACGCAAGGCCAACCGCCTGGCCCGCCTGTAGGCGGCCTTCGACCCCCACATGGGGTGCGGGCGGTGCGAATACCATGGCGAACGAGGGCGCACGCGCGGGCTTGGAGCGATGGCTTTGCGACGCACGCTAAGGACGGGGACGATCGCCGCGGTCCTGGCCGCGGCGGTGGGGCTTTGCACCGCGACGCCGGCGGCGGCGCGCTCGGGCGCGTCGCCGGCGGCCATGCGCAGCGCCCCCTCCGACCTCGCGGCCATCACCCAGAACGATTTCGAACTCGACGGCACGGTGCTCGCCACGTGGCGGGCGGACTCCCCTCCCGCCCCCCTGCGCCTGGGTCCGTCCGACGCGGGCGGCCTGGAGGTGGACATGGGGCTCAGCCGCACGACCGTGGTCGAGGTCGGCCCCTACGCCGTCGACCCCTCCTACCTGGTGGCGGGTGCCCGGGCGCGGGTTTGGTTCCACCTCGACGCGAGCGGCAGCCCCGTGGCCGATCTCGTGGTGGTGCAGCCGACGGTGGTGAAGGGCACCCTTCTGGGCGTGACCGCCGGAAAGGGCGGCGCGCTCCTCCTCACCGTGGCCGCCGACGGTGGGCAGGGCACGCTGCGCGTCGCGGTGCTGGCGGCCACCCGCGTTCAGGTGCTACCGCCCTGGGAGGCCTCCCAGGGGCTCGGCGCCGTCTCCCGGGTGGCGGTCGTGGGAGTCCCGGCCCCTGACGGCACGCTCCTGGCGGCCTTCGTCGTGGGCCTCGTGCCGTCCGCCTGAGGGCGCGAAAGCGGTACCGGGCAGGGGGAGCGACCGGCGTGGGTCTGGGGCCCGCCGCCGGCCGTCTTCCCATGCCCCCTCCGGAGAGGCGCACGGCCGGCATTTGCGTCGCACCTGGCGCCGGCGGCCGCCACCCGCTCACACGGCGGTGGCGCAGCGTCGGCCTCTGGCCCCGGCTTACGGGGCGGCGGTGCGCCGGGAGTCGGCACGGCATGGGTGGCAACCCAAGCCGCAACGCCGTCGGTGGTGCCCACCAGGACCACGGATCGGCACCGGGGCGAACGCCAGGAGATGCCGAACCGCAGTCCGCGCGGCGTGAACGTCGTCGTCACCACGCCCCGACCCCGCAGCTTGACCGACCGGAAAGCATACCAGACGAAGTCTCCCCACCCTTGCCACACCGTCGGGCGAAAACCCACGAGGCGGAACGTCCAGTCGCCGACCTGCCATGTGCCGTAGAAGCGGAGGTCGTTCACGTATCCCACGCCGTTCATGGGCGGGCCCGTCGCCACCGGCGTCGTCCCCGGAGCATGGGTCCACACGGGCGGTCGCGCCTGTTGCCCAGGGCAGGCGTCGCCGTGCACCAGGACGCGTACGTCGGGACCGCTGTTGCGGTCAGGCAGCTCAAGGGCGCGCCCGGCCAGCTGGAGCCCCACCACCGCGGCGATTCCCACGCCGGCCTATACGGCCGTGGGCACCCGGGCGTGCCACGGCATCGAACCACCGCCCCCGAAGTGGCTGCCGTGCCTGGCGGGGCACCCTCCATCCCCTGCCACAGCCCACGGATGCGCCGCCGCTCCTTCGTGAGCGTCTAATGAGACACACATGGAACGGAGGTCGCGGACGTCCGATGATTCTCCCAGAGACCGACTCTGGGAGGCGAGCGGATGACGAAGGAGAAGCAGCGCGAAGTCGAAGCCCTGTGGCGTGACCGGATCGCCGATCTT
>JAILZS010000062.1 GCA_023512375.1 Bacillota bacterium
CTTACGGGTCTAGGCCTCAACTGGTACCGGGGGTGGGATTCGAACCCACACGGTGTCTCCACCAGAGGATTTTAAGTCCCCCGCGGCTGCCCTTTCGCCACCCCGGCGACATCCTGACGCTCCCGTTGTACCACACCTGGCCGTGGTGCGTGCCGACCTCAGGCAGGCGGAGCCTCGCCGGCCCGCTCCCGTCCACCATCCCCGCCGTCTGCGACGTCAGGGAGACGGCGACGGCGACGGGCCCGCTCCCGTACCGCGTCCACCTCCACCTCGGGGATGGCGCGCTCGAAGCGCCGGAACCCGGCCACGCGGAACCCGTGCTTGCGTGCAAGGGCGGCGATCTCGAGAACGCGGGCCACCGGGATGTCCTGCCCGAGGGTGAACGGCTCCAACCGGCCCTCGAGGGCGAGGATCATCGTCTCGGCGATGCACGCCTCGGCCGTGCCGGGCGGGAACCCGAACGAGAAGCCGAAGTCCACCGGCCCGGGCACGGCGATGACGCCGCCATCGATGACCAGCACGTCGTCGCGTACCTCGAGCACCTTGTCCGACACGTTGCGGGGCCGGGCCACGTCGCACACGACGCTTCCCGGCGCGAGGTCGTCCGGGTCCAGCAGGACGTCGCCGCTTGAGGTGATCGTGAACACGAGGTCGGCGCCGCGCGCCGCCCGGCGGACGTCGGTCTCCACCTCCAGGGACGGAAGCGGAAGCCCTGGCGGCAGGTCGGCGGCGATGCGCTCGCGCAAGCGCTCCAGCGGTTCGCGCCGCCGGGCCACCAACACGACCTCCCCCACCTCGCGCGCCACCAGGTGGCTGACGGCCGCTCCGATCGAACCCGACGCCCCCACCACCGCCGCCCGCACGTTGCGGCGTTCGTGGCCCATGCGGTCGACACCGTACAGCGCCCCCTCCACGGCGCTGGCGGCGGTGTACGAGTTGCCCGTCGTCACCGGGATGGAGAGGGCCGCGTTCACGCTCACCCCGCGATCGCCCACGATCTTCGTGAACGCGCCCAGGCCGAAGATCTCCGCTCCCAGGCGCTCCGCCAGGCGCCCGGCGCGCACCAGGCGCCGAAGCGTCCAGGGCCACGGCGCCCGCATGAGGTCGTCCGGCAGAAGCGGCAGGACGAGGAACCAACCTTCCGCCCGCGCCCCGGTGGCGCTCACTACGCCGCGGATCGTCGACACCTTGAACGGCGGCACGTGCCGGAAGGCGAAGCGGATCATCCCCTCCGGCACGTGTCGCAGGGGCCGAAAGCGCCCGGTAAAGTCCGTCAGGCGCAAGGGGTGGAGGAGAAAGGCGAACCGCCTCGGCCTTTCCTCCACCCCGTGCTCGCGCCCACGCCCGTCCCCGACCATGGCCGTCCCTCCCCGGGAAGAACGCGGACAGAAAAACGAGAAGGGCGGGGGCCCAGCCCCCGCCGGCGCTCGGACCGCCTAGGCCCGCCCCGCGCCCCGGCCGCCCCGGCGCGCGTCCGTGTGGCGCCGCAGATCCGCCATCCGCTCGTCCGACTCCTTCATGAACCGGGCGAGCTTGTCTTCGAACGACATACGCCCCCGCGGCGGCCGCGGTCCCCCCGGTCCCCGCGGCGGCAGGCGGCGTGTGGCGCTGGCGCCCGGCTGCGCCTGGCGGATCGACAGCGCGATCTTCTGCTTGCCGTCGTAGGCGAGGATCTTGACCTTGACGGTGTCGTTCTCCTTGTAGAAGTCCTTGATGTCACGCACGTATGTGTCGGCCACCTCGGAAATGTGGACGAGCCCGGTCTTCCCCCCGGGCAATTGGACGAAGGCGCCGAAGTGCGTGATCCCCGTGATGACGCCGTCGACGATGCTGCCTACCACGATGTCCGTGTCGGCCAAGGTCTCCCCGCTTCCCTCAAACTTGTCGGCACCCGCACGGGGCTGACGACGCCAGTATACGGGCGCCGTCTCGCCAAGGTCAAGGCGCCCGTCCGCCAAGAACTTCCGCGCCGCTTCGCGCTTCTTCGACCTTCAGGGAGAATTGGCCGCCGCCCCCGCCGGCACCTGCTGCGGCACCAGCTCCTGCTCGCCGGGTGAGGTGTAGCCGAGCTCCGTGCGCGCCAGCTCGGTCACATAGCGCCGCCGGTGGAGAAGCGCCACCTCGCGCTGCAGGGCGCGGTTTCCTGCCGCCAGGGCCTGCGCCTGACGGGTGAGGGCGGCCGCCTCGTGCCGCACGCCGAGGAGAGTGATCTCGCTCGCCACGCCGACGAAGCCCAGATAGCCGAGGAGGCCCACCGCCACCAGCTGGCCCCATCGCACCCGAAGCCGCCGCCGCACCCTGGTGAGCGGCCGCCCTCCCGGGAGCGGCTCGGGGGCGCGCGGCTCGGGTTCAGGGAAGAGGACGGCGACCGCCGCTCCCTCCTCCTCCCACAGCTCCTCCTGCCCGTCGTCCCACGCCCGCGCCGGTCGACTCACGCTTCGGCCTCCTCACCGCCGGCCCCCGCGCCCTCGTCCTCGTCGCTGCCGTCGCCGAACAGCGCCAGGGGGTCGCCCTCCAGGATCATGACCACCTCGTAGCCCTTCTGGCGGGCGCGGTTGAACAGCGTCGCCACCGTGCCCGCCGCGATTCCCAGACGGCGGGCGATGACCTCCGTGGAGGTGCCCATCTCCTTGAGCGCCACCACCTGGCGTTCCCGGAACGAGAGGCGTTCGGCCCCCCGGATCTCGATCCGCACCGGAACCCCCGCTGTTCATCCACAGGGCGTGGACGGATTGTGGACATTTTTTATACGCCTGAATGACGCGCTGGATTCGCCGCCGGTAGCGGGACTCCTCCCGGTCCAGCCGACGGCAAAGGCGGGGGGGCGGCCAAGCCGCCCCCCCACTCTGCCCGGTCCCTACGCCGCCGGTTCGCCGCCTCCCCTGGGCCGGCGCCGTCCTCCCCCGCGCCGGACGCCCTCCGCCGCGGGACGCCGCCGGCGCAGCCGATCGAAGGGCAGGCGCGTCAACCGCCCCACGGCTCCGAACGCGTAGGTCAGGGCGCCCGCCACCGCCCTTACCTCCGGCCCCGCCAAGGCGCTGGCCGCCACCACGCCCAAGGCCATGCCGGCCACCGCGTACAGCCTCAGGTCGAGCCAATTGGCGAAGTACAGGCCGAAGGCGGCCACCAGCGTGGCCCCTGTCCAGAACAGCAGGTCGCGCACCACCAGGGCCAGCCCTCGGGGTCGGGCGGCGCGCAGGTGCCCGCGGTACGCCTCCCACCACACGCCAAGGGCCACGCCCACGAGGCACGTCGCCAGGGCGCGGCCGGCAGCGGCGGCGACCACCCCCTGGCCCGCGTCGCCCACCGGCCCCCCCTAACCCACGAGCCGGCGCATGAGGCCGCGCCCGCGCTCGCGCGCGCGTCCCTCCCGGTAGGTGAGGGACTCGATGCTCCCGTCCACGCCGCACGTCCCCGCCTCCAGGTCGAGGCCCCGGATGTGCAGGTTCTCGCCCGCGATGCGCAGCGTCCCCAAGCTGGTGGATAGCACCACCTCGGCGTGGTCGAACGACTCCACGCGCTCCACGCCGGTCACCTCCAGGCGCTCGCGTTCCTCGAGCCGCACCGCGTGCCGCCCCCGCCCCGTGGCCGCGGCCGCACCCTTCTCCACACCCACACCCCCCGAGCGGCGTCGTCCGCCGTCGGAGCATGCTATGCACCCGCGCCGCCTGCCACGACCCCTCCCCCCGCCGCCGTCTCCGCCGCCCCGCGCGGCAGGGTCGGGGGCCGGCCGGTGGCGAGGGCCCGCATCACCGTGTCCCACGTCCCAGGCGCCTCGAACCCCAGACGCCAGATCGCCACCCCGCCTACGGCGTAGCGCCGCGCCATGCTGGCCTTCTCGGCCAGGGAGTGCGGGGTCTCGAACCAGACGACGTGTCCCGCGTACCGGTAGTGGCCCTCCCCGCTGGCGGCGTCCCACAGCACGGGCACCCCGTTGGCGCGGGCCCGGGCGTAAGCCTCCGGCATGGACAGGGTGACGGCGCTGCCGCCCGTCGGATCCGACCAGTCGTAGCCGTAGAAGCCCAGACCCAGGTAGACGCGGGAACGGGGGATGAACCTCAGTGCGTACAGAAGGTTGGCCTTGACCCACGGGAAGGGCGCCACCGGGCCCGGCGGGCCTCCGTCGTAATGGGCGTCGTAGGCCATGAGTACCACCTCGTCCGCGTGCCGGCCGAGGTTTCGGTAGTCGTACGCCAGCGGCAGCGTGCCCGGCACGCCGACCTTGGGGAAGACGGCCACGCCCAGCCGCCGGCCGGTGGCGTGCAGGCGGTAGTACACCTCGTCCACGAGCGCGGTCAGACCGGGCCGGGCGCTGGGGGGCAGAAGCTCGAAGTCGATGATCACGCCGCGGTACCCCGGGTGGGAGGCGATGCGCACGAGCGAGCGCACGGCGGCGGCGCGCGGGCCCGGACTCGTGAGCATATTGCTGCCGAGGTTGGTGACGAGCGGCATGAGCGCCACACCTGCCGCCTTGGCCTTGCGGATCACCAGGGGCTGCGAGCGGTCGCGGGCGACCTCCCCGGTGGGCCCGATGGCGTACCACAGGGGCGAGAGGACGTTCAGGGAGCGGGCGTGGGCGACGAACGAGGCGTAGGAGCCGGTGCCGCCCGGGGTGCTGGCGTCGTTCTCGTAGAAGCCGGTGACGCGCGGGCGCGGGAACAGCCGGTACAGCGCGTACACGTACGGCGGCGTGGACGCGGCCTCGGAGGCGCGCACCGCCCCCGGCGGGGCCGAGGCCCGTCCCACCACCCCTAGGACCGACAAGCCGAAGAACAGGATGACCACCAGATAGGCGGCCGATGTGAGCCAGCGCCGGGACACCCGTCGCTCACCCCCGGCTGTAGCCTGCACCGAGCGCACCGGGCGCATGCCCGCGGCGCAGCCGGAGGGATGGCGGGGGCGGGGGCGAACCCTGGCGCATGGACGTGACGGCGTCGCATGCCAGCCCCCGCCGGCCGCGCCCCCGCCCCCTGCCGGGCGCGCTGGGCCTGGTCGCCGCGTTGGGTGTGGCCCTCCTGGCGGCGCCGGCGGCGGCGCTTCTGTTGCACGCCGACTACGGGCGCCTGCCCCAAGCCCTGACCGAGGCGGCCGCCGGTCCCCTTCCCACCTCGCTCACCAGCGCCGCCGCGGCGCTGGCGGCGTGCGTCGTCCTGGGCACCCCCGTCGCGTACTGGACGGCTCGCACGACCCGCGCCCGCCTGCGGCGTCTGGTGGAGGCCGTCCTCCTCGTACCGCTCCTCATGCCGCCCCTCGTCGTGGGGCTGGTGCTCATCTACCTCCTCGGACCCACGACGCCCTTGGGAGCCTTCACCGCCGCCATCGGCCTGGGCAGCACGAACTCGCTTTTCGCCCTCACCCTGGCCTCCTTCTACGAGGCGGCGCCGTACTACGTGTTCAGCGCCACCGCCGCCTTCGAGCGCAGCGACCCGGCCCTGGAGGCCACCGCGGCCACCTGGGGCCGGCCCCCGGCGAGCGTCTTCTGGCGCGTCACCCTGCCCGCCGCCGCCCCCGGCCTGGCCGTCGGCATGGCCATGGCGTGGGCCCGGGCCGTGGGCGCCTTCGGTGCCGCCGTCGTGGTGGCCTACCACCCCACGGGGCTGCCCGTGGCCATCTGGATCGCCCTGGAGGAGGTCGGCCTGCCGGCCGCCTTCCCGCTCGCACTCCTGCTCTTGGCCGCCGCCCTACCCCTGCCACTCGCCGTACGCGGGGGGTGGAGCGATGCTCACCGCGTCCCTTAGGGTGCTCCGGCCGGGGTTCTCCCTCCAGGCCGACCTCGCGGTGGCCCCGGGCGACTGCCTGTGCCTGTTGGGGCCGACCGGGGCGGGCAAGAGCACGCTCCTCCGCGCCGTGGCCGGCGTAGAGGAGGCCGAAGGGAGCATCCGGCTGGCGGGGCGCGACCTCGGCCCCCTTCCCCCCTGGCGCCGCCGCTGCGCCCTCGTGCCGCAGCGGCCGCGGCCGCTGCCCGGCGGGCGGGTGCGCGACCAGGTGGCCTTCGCCTGCCCCGGAGGGCGCCTCGACGCCCAGACCGCCGCCCTCCTGGAGGACTTCGACCTCGCACTGCTCGCCGACCGCCCCGCGCGCGCCCTGTCCGGGGGCGAGACACAGCGCCTGGCGATCGTGCAGGCGCTCGCCAGCCGGCCCGCCGCCGTCCTCCTCGACGAGCCCCTGGCGGCGCAGGACCCCGAGCGCCGGCGCCGCCTGGGGGAGCGCCTGCGGGAGCGCGCCCGCGACATCGGCGCGCCCCTGCTGTGGGCCACCCACGACCTGGCGGAGGCGCAACGCGTCGCCGACCGCGTCGCCGTCCTGGACGGCGGCGCCGTCGTCCTCGACGCGCCCGTGGCCGAGATGCTCGACCACCCGCCCTCATGGCGCGTCGCGCGCCTGTTGGGATACGAAGGATGGGTGCGGGTCGGGGCGGAGACCGCCCTCGCCCTCCATCCCGACCGCCTGCGCCTGGGACCGCCGGGCCCGGGCGAGCTCGCCCTCGAGGGCAGGGTGGTGGCCGTGCGACCGCACGGCGGCGGATGGCGGGCGGCGCTCCGCCTTCAGCCCGAGGGAGAGGCCGAAGTCACCCTGCTGGGCGTTCCGCCCTCCCCGGGGCAGGCGCCGGTGGCTGCCCCCGCCGGCCCGATCCTCCCCCTGCCCGCCGGCCGGCGCCCCTGGTAGGCCTCTACCCCCAGTCGTCGTCGGCCGGCGCCTCGCGTTCGTCGAGCAGAACCTCGTACAGGCCCTCTTGCCCCACACGCGCGCGCTCCGGCACCGCTGCCACCCGCACCACGAGGTGGCGGCGTCCGAGGCGCATGTCGAGCACGTCGCCGGAGCGCACCTCGGTACCCGGCTTGGCCGTCCGTCCGGCCACCTGCACCCTCCCCGCGCGCACCACCTCCTGGGCCAGCGCGCGACGCTTCACCAGGCGCGTCACCTGCAGGAACTTGTCCAGGCGCACGCCCCCACCTCCGGCACGCCCCGCCCCGGGGCAACCAACGAGGGGGGCGGGCCGCCGCCTCGGCCCGCCCCCTTCGCGCCTACCCGATGGCGTCCTTGAGCGTCTTGCCCGCCTTGAACGCCGGCGACCGGCTGGCGGGGATCTCGATCTCCTTGCCCGTCTGGGGGTTGCGGCCCTTGCGGGCGGCCCGCTCGCGCACCTCGAAGGTGCCGAAGCCGACCACCGAGACCTTCTGACCCGCCTTCAGGCTGTCGCTCACCGTGTCGATGAACGCGTTGATGGCCTTCTCGGAGTCCTTCTTGCTCAGGCCGGCCCGGTCGGCCACCTTGGCGATCAATTCGTTTTTGTTCGTACGGAAAACCTCCTTGCTTGAATGCTGCCCAGCAGGTTCGCCGCCATCTGGAAGTTTCCTTCGCCCGGGGCGGAAAAAGTCGCGTGGTGGCGCCGTTCCCGGCCTGCGCCCCGGGAGTATCTCCCATCCCCGCGGCACCGTATGCATGGCGCCAGGAACGGCGTGCATTCCTTGACCCCCCCGGGGCAACCTGCCATAATGCGGGCGAGTCCGCGCCGGGGCGGGCCGTTCGGCGTAAGGGGGTGGGACGGTTGGTCACGGAGGAGAGCGTGCTTCAGGCCCTGCGCGACGTGTACGACCCGGAGATCGGGGTGAACGTCGTCGACCTGGGCCTCGTGTACCGGGTGGAGGTGCACGGCGGCAACGTGGAAGTGGACCTCACCATGACCACGCCCGCCTGCCCCGCCTACGGCATGCTGACCGAGACGGCGGAGCAGGCGATCCGCAGCCTCGACGGGGTGGAGAACGTCCACGTCGAACTCGTATGGGACCCGCCGTGGACCCCCGACCGGATGGACGACGACATCAAGCGCGCCCTCGGCTTCCCCGTCTGAGGGCCCCCCGGTCCTACAACCGCATAGCGCCTTCAGGGTCTGGTGCGGGGGAAACCCCAATCCCATACCGGCGGTGATGCCCGCGCAAGCGGGATGAGCCCGCGAGCCGCCTTCGGGCGGCACGATCCCGGTGCGATGCCGGAGCCGACCGTAACAGTCGGGATGGAAGAAGGCCGTGGGCATGGCGTGCCATGCCGCGCACTTCGACCCGGAGGCCATCCGGGTCGCTTCGTTTCCAGAGGAGGTCGATGCGGTGGCCGCCATCTCCCGCCCCCTCGAGTCCGCGCCCCCCGGCGCCGCCGGCGACCGCTCGGGTTCCGCCGGGCCGCCCTCGCCGTTCATGGCGGAGGCCATCGCCCTGGCGCGGCAAGGCGAGGGCCGGACCGCCCCCAACCCGCCCGTGGGGGCGGTGGTGGTGCGCGACGGCCGGGTGGTGGGGCGGGGCTTCCATCCCCGCGCCGGCGAACCCCACGCCGAGGCCTTCGCCCTCGAGGAGGCGGGGGAGCTGGCGCGCGGCGCCGACCTGTACGTCACCCTGGAGCCCTGCCCCCACCACGGCCGCACCCCTCCCTGCACGGAGGCCATCGCCGCCGCTGGGGTGGCGCGGGTGGTCTGCGCGGGCATCGATCCCAACCCCGCCGTCTTGGGCCGGGGCGTCGCCCGCCTGCGCGAGCTGGGCGTGGCGGTGGAGGTCGGCGACGGCGCGTCCGAGGCCGCCGAGCTCACGCGCTTCTACGCCCGCCACGTGCGCACGGGACTGCCGTACACCCTGTACAAGTACGCCATCTCCCTGGACGGGCGCGTCGCCGCCCAGGACGGCGTGCCCCTGCGCCTCACCGGGCCGCAGGCGGATGCCGAGGTGCACGCCCTGCGCGACCGCGTCGACGCCGTCGCGGTGGGCGTCGGCACGGCCATCGCCGACGACCCCCTGCTGACCACCCGTCGCCACGACCGGCCGGGGCGCGATGCCCTGCGGGTGGTGGTCGACAGCCACCTGCGCCTGCCGGCGTCGGCGCGCATGTTGCGCTACGGCTCCGCACCCGTGCTGGTGGCCTGCCGCGCCCCCGCCCCCGCCCCGCGCGCCGCCGCCCTGAGGGCGGCCGGGGCGGAGATCCTGGAGATCGAGGGCGAGGACGAGGACGGCGGCGTGCCCTTGGCCGGCCTCTTGGCCGCGCTCGGGAAGCGCGGCGTCATGGGCCTCCTCGTCGAGGGCGGCCCCACCCTGGCGGGTAGCCTGGCGCGCGCCGACGCCCTCGACGAGGTGTGGGCCTTCGTCGCCCTGCGCCTCGTGGGCGGGATCGACGGCCCGCCCGCGCTGGAGGGGGTGGGCCGCGTCCTGGCGCCTTCGCTGCGGGCGGTGGACGTGCGGCGACTGGGCGACGACCTCCTGGTGGTCATGCGCCGGCAGGAAGAGGGGGTGGACGGGTGTTCACCGGTATCGTCGAAGGCGTAGGGCGGCTCGCGGCGGCGTGGGAGCGCACGGGCGGCCGCGCTCTGGAGATCGCCGCCGACGGCGTATGGCTCGAGGGGGTGGCGGTGGGAGACTCCGTGTCGGTAGCCGGCGCCTGCCTCACGGTGGTGGAGCGGTCGGCGGACGCCTTCCGGGTGGAGGTGGTGCCGGAGACGCTTTCCCGCACCCGCCTGGGGTCGGCGTCGCCCGGCACCGGCCTCAACCTGGAGCGGGCCCTGCGCCTGGGCGACCGGCTGGGAGGGCACATCGTGCTCGGGCATGTGGACGCACTGGCCGAGGTGGTGGCGAGGCGGCCCGAGGGGGAGGGCGTGCGCCTCGTCGTCCGGGCGCCCGCCCGCCTGGCCCCCTACCTCCCGGACAAGGCGTTCGTCGCCCTGGACGGCGTATCGCTCACGGTCGCGTCGGGGGCCGACGCCGACGGACGCTTCGCCGTCGCCCTCGTGCCCGAGACGCTGCGGCGCACCACCCTGGGAGAGGCGTCGCCCGGGCAGGCGCTCCACCTCGAGGTCGACCCCATCGCGCGCTACCTGGAATCCCTCCTGGCCGCTCGCCGGCCGGGGGGAGCGTACGCCGCGCCCGGCGGCGGAGAGGAGTGATGGCATGAGGACCGCCCGCGTGGTCGCCGTGGCCAGGGCCGTGGACGCCCTGCGCCGGGGGGAGCCGATCGTGGTCGTGGACGACGAGGGGCGCGAGAACGAGGGCGACGTGGTCATCTGGGCCGGTGCGGCCACGCCGGAGCGGGTGAACTTCCTGGTGCGGGAGGCGCGCGGCCTCGTGTGCGCCCCCATGCCCTCGGAGCGCGCCGCCGCCCTGCAGCTGCCGCCGATGGTGGCGCGCAACACCGAGGCGTTCGGCACCGCCTTCACGGTCTCCGTCGACGCCCGCACCGGCACGACGACGGGGATCAGCGCCGCCGACCGCAGCCGCACCCTCCGCCTTCTCGCCGATCCCGGCGCGGGCCCGGACGAGTTTGTCCGCCCCGGCCACATCTTCCCCCTCGAGGCCCGCCCCGGGGGCGTGCTGGAGCGCGCCGGCCACACCGAAGCGGCCGTCGACCTCCTCACCATGGCCGGGCTGTACCCCGTGGCGGCGATCTGCGAGATCATGGCCGAGGACGGCACCATGGCCCGGGGGCCGGCGCTGGAGGCGTTCGCCGCCCGCCACGGCCTCGCCCTCGTGCACATCGCCGACGTGGTGCGCGAGCGCCGTCTGCGCGAACGCTGGGTGGAGCGCGTGGGCGAGGCCGCCCTGCCCACCCGGTACGGCGACTTCCGGGCCGTCGCCTTCGCCGAGCGGCTGACGGGCGAGGTCCATCTCGCCGTGGTGAAGGGCGAGGTGCCGACGCCGCACCGCCCCACCCTGGTGCGCATCCACTCGGAGTGCATGACGGGCGACGTGTTCGGGTCGCTGCGCTGCGACTGCGGCGATCAGCTGCACGAGGCGCTCCGACGCATCGAGGCGGCGCAGAGCGGTGTCCTCCTCTACCTGCGCCAGGAGGGTCGGGGCATCGGTTTGGGGGCGAAGATCCGGGCCTACGCCCTGCAGGAGCAGGGGCGCGACACGGTCGAGGCCAACCTCGAGCTGGGCTACCCCGCCGACGCCCGCGACTACGGCGTGGCGGCCCAGATCCTGCGAGACCTGGGGGTGGAGCGCATCTCCCTCATGACGAACAATCCGGACAAGCTCCAGGTCCTCGCCGACTACGGCGTCGAGGTGGTGGACCGAGTGCCGATCGAGGTGCCGGCGCGTGGGCCGTTCGGCCGCCGCTACCTTGAGACCAAGCGGGACAAGCTGGGACATCTCTTGCGGCTGGACGACGCCGATGCGGCGGCGGCGGGTGAGACGCCGGACCCCCTCGCCCTGCCGGGCGCCGGCGAGCGGCGGTCCGGGCGGGGGGTGGGGGCGTGACGGAACTCGCGGGCGACCACGACGGGCGCGATCTCACGGTGGGTGTGGTGGTCTCCCGCTTCAACGAACTGGTGACCGAGCGCCTGTTGGCCGGCGCCCTCGACGGCCTGCGCACCGCCGGCGTGCCGGAGACGGAGGTGGTCGTGGCGCGCGTGCCGGGGGCGCTCGAGATCCCCTTTGCCGCACGCGAGCTGGCGCGCACGGGGGCGGTGGACGCCGTCGTCGCCGTGGGCTGCGTGGTGCGAGGCGAGACGGCGCACTTCGACGTGGTCGTGCGGGAGAGCGCCGCCGGCCTGCGGGAGGTGGCGCTTTCCACCGGCGTACCGGTGACCCACGCCGTCCTGGCCACCGACAGCCTGGCCCAGGCCCTGGAGCGGGCGGGCGGCAAGGGGGGCAACCAAGGGCGCAACGCCGCCCTAGCGGCGGTGGAGATGGCGCGTCTCACGCGCGCCCTGCGCCAGTTCGCGGGGGGGCGGGGACGATGAGCGACCCGGCGGTGGCCGTCGAGCGCGAGGGGCGGGTGGCCGTCCTCACCCTGTCGCGCCCCGAACGGCGCAACGCCCTCTCCTTCGAGGTGGCCTCCGCCCTCACCCGCGCCTTGGCGGAGGCGGACGCCGACCCCGGCGTCGGCGCCATCCTCCTACGCGGCGCCGGCCCGGACTTCTGCGCCGGGGCGGACATCCGCGAGTTCACCACCTACCGCGGCCGCCCCGCCCCCGCCGTGGAGCGAGAGGGGCGGGTCCTGGTGGAGCTCATGCGCACCGCCTGGCGCCTGCGCACGCCGCTCGTCGCCCAGGTGCACGGTCACGCCCTGGGCGGGGGGTGCGGTCTGGTGGCCATGAGCCACATGGCGGTGGCGGCGAGCGACGCCCGCCTGGGCACGACCGAGATCCGCCTCGGCCTCTTCCCCCTCGCCATCCTGCCGGCCATGGTGCATGCCGTGGGGGCGCGCAAAGCGCTCGAGCTCGGCCTTACCGGACGCGTGATGAGCGCGGCCGAGGCGCGGGATCTCGGCCTGGTGACCGAGGTGGTGGAAGGGGAGGCCCTGGCGCGCCGGGCCATGGAGGTGGCGGCCGACCTGGCGGGCAAGAGCCCCGTCGCCCTCGCCCTGGGGCTGGAGGGGTACCGGGCGGCCCTCACCTTGGGCGGCGACGCCCTCGAGGTGGAGAACCTCCTGCGCGTGGTGGCCTTCTTGAGCGAGGATCTGCGCGAGGGTGCCCAGGCCTTCCTGGAACGCCGCACTCCCCATTGGACGGGCGAATAGGCGCGAGGGGCGTTCGACGCTGGTCGGAGGTGGAAGCATGGCCGAGGTGCGGGCGGAGATGAGCGGGGTGTTGGCGTCGTGGAAGGTCGCCGTGGGCGACCGCGTCGGCGCCCAGGAGGAGATCGGCGTCCTGGAGTCCATGAAGATGCAGATCCCCATCCTCTCCCCCCAGGCGGGTGAGGTGGCCGAACTCCGGGCCAGTCCGGGCGACTTCGTGCAGGAAGGCGACACGTTGGCCGTGGTGGCGCCGTGAGCGGCGAGCCGGGCGAGCTGGCCGAGCGGGTGCGGCGGGAGGCCGAACGCATCCGGGCCGGCGGCCACGAGCGCTACCATGCCCGTCTGCGGGAGCAGGGCAAGCTGTTCGTGCGCGAGCGCCTGAGTCGCCTGCTGGACGGCCCGCCGGACCTGGAGGACGGCCTGTTCGCCCGGGCCGACGACCCGGAGCTGCCGGCGGACGCCGTCGTCACGGGCGTCGGGCGCATCGGCGGCCGGCCGGTGGCCTTCATGGCCGCCGACGCGACGGTGAAGGCGGGGTCGTGGGGCGCCCTGACGGTGGAGAAGATCCTGCGCATCCAGGAGACGGCCGAGCGCCTCGGCATCCCCATCGTGTACCTGGTGGACTCGGCCGGGGCCCGCATCCCCGACCAGGTGGCCATGTTCCCCGGCCGCCGCCATGCCGGCCGCATCTTCTTCAACCAGGTGCGCATGTCCGGACGCGTCCCCCAGGTGGCCATCCTGTTCGGCCCCTCGCCCGCCGGGGCGGCGTACGTCCCGGCCTTCTGCGACCTGGTGATCATGGTGGACGGCCACGCCAACGCCTCCCTCGGCTCGCCCCGCATGGCCGAGATGGTGATCGGCGAGCGCGTCTCCCTCGAGGAGATGGGTGGGGCGCGCATGCACTGTACCCAGAGCGGCCTGGGCGACGTGCTCGCGCGGGACGAGGAAGACGCCATCGCCCAGTGCCGCCGCTACCTGTCCTACATGCCCTCCAACTGGCGGACGCCCCCCCCGCCGGGCGAGTCCGCGCCCCCCCGAGGCGGGCGGCCGCTGGCCGAGGTGATCCCGGCCGATCAGAACCGCCCCTTCGACATGCGGGAGGTGATCGACCACCTGGTCGACGAGGGCTCCTGGTTCGAGGTGAAGGCGCTGTTCGCGCCCGAACTCATCACCGGCTTCGCCCGCGTCGCCGGCCGCGCGGTCGGCATCGTGGCCAACCAATCCAAGGTGAAGGGCGGCACCCTGTTCGCCGACAGCGCGGACAAGGGGGCGCGCTTCGTCTGGCTGGCCAACGCCTTCGGCATCCCCCTCGTCTTCCTGTGCGACGTTCCCGGCTTCATGATCGGCAGCCGGGTGGAACAGCAGGGCATCATCCGCCACGGCGCCAAGATGGTGGCCGCCGTCTCCGAGGCCACGGTGCCCAAGGTGTGCGTCATCGTGCGCAAGTGCTACGGCGCAGGCCTGTACGCCATGGCCGGGCCCGCCTTCGACCCCGACGCCACCCTCGCCCTGCCCACGGCCCAGGTGGCGGTGATGGGGCCGGAGGCGGCGGTGAACGCCGTCTACGCCCACCGCATCCAGGCCCTGCCGGAGGAGGAGCGCGCGGCCGGGGTGGGCGCGCGGGGGGGGGGGGCCGGGGGGGGCCCCGCCCCCGAGGAGCTTCCTCACGTCGGCGTCGAGCCAGGGGT